>JAUNLI010000137.1 GCA_030532315.1 Slackia sp. | reverse complement strand
TGCCGCAGGAGACGATCGACGCCTGCCTGGCATCCGACAGCGTGATTCTGGGCGCGGTGGGCGGTCCGAAATGGGACAACCAGCCTTCCGCAAACCGCCCCGAGAAAGGCCTGCTGGGCATTCGCAAAGCGCTGGGCCTGTTCGTGAACCTGCGCCCCGCGAAGCTTTACGCGCCTTTGGCCGATGCCTGTCCGCTCAAGCCCGAGCGTATCGCCGACGGACTTGACCTCATGGTATGCCGCGAACTGACGGGCGATGTGTACTTCGGCGCGAAGCACCGCGACGAAGACGGCACGGGCCACGACGACATGAACTACTCCATCGCGGAAGTGGAGCGCATCGCGCACCGCGCCTTCCAGATGGCACGCCAGCGTCGCAACCATGTGACCAGCGTCGACAAGGCAAACGTGCTCGAAACCAGCCGTGTGTGGCGCGAAACCGTGGAGCGCATCGCCGCCGAATACCCCGACGTGGCCGTCGATTACATGTACGTGGACAACGCCGCCATGCAGCTGGTCACCAACCCCGGCCAGTTCGACGTGGTGCTGACGGGCAATTTGTTCGGCGACATTCTTTCCGACGAGGCGAGCTGCATCACCGGATCGATCGGCATGCTGCCTTCCGCCTCCATCGGCGAGACGAATTTGGGCATGTACGAGCCCATCCACGGCAGCGCACCCGACATCGCAGGCAAAAACATCGCGAACCCCATCGCCACCATTCTCTCCGTGGCCATGATGCTGCGCTACAGCTTCGATTTGGCAGCCGAGGCCGACGCTATCGACGCCGCCGTGAACAGCGTGCTTGAAGCAGGGCATCGCACGGGCGACATCGCCAAGGCTGACGAGAAGAAACTCACCTGCTCAGAAATGGGCGATTTGATCGCCGCTGCGATTTAGGCGAGCACGTTCTCGCACAAGGCGACGGCAAACCTTTGGCCGCATATTCGCGCAAGGGCAAAAGCCGTTGACCGCACCTGGCTTCAGAGCGCAACCTGGAAAAGCGCCTGAGCAGGATGCGCGAATGGGCAAGACTTCGACACATCAAGGCCGCTGCAGATCACCCGAGCCGCAGCGGCCTTTTATCGCGCGATGCCTTCCCTCCGACGCGCCTGCCCGCTGATGCAAGCAGGTGGTCTGGCCTCGGCATCACGCCGGCGAACCGAACCATCCGTCGAATCCGAAGAACATCGCGAAAAGACCCGTTTTTGCGAGCATGAAAACACTCAGAGCAAGCCCGATGATGGCAAGCACGAACGCGCCGATTGCCATAAAACGTACCGCCGTGTAATCGGCGTAGCGTTTGCATGACCGCGCGAGAATGCAGGCGATCAGGCTAAGAATCAACCCGTATATCGCCCCGATGAAGCCAAAGAACGCCTCGGGAACAGATGCCGCGCCCATCACAAGCGCCGCCAGAGCCGTCTTGCGAGCCGCATCGCCCTTTTTCGCCGAGGAGCACAAGAAAACGCCTACAATCAGCGCCGCGATAGGGAACGGAGCGGGAAACAAACTGCCGACGAGCAGTTTAACGGGATCGAGTCCGAAAATCTTCATGGAAGCTCCTGACTGAAGAGGTAAATCGCGCAACTCAGGCCCCACATCGCCCCATGCGCAACCATACCCTACCTAACGTTTTCTACGACCCCCTCCGAAAAAAGAATCTCGCTCGAGCAACTCCATCGTATCGTTGCGATACCTGAAAAAACGCGCCGTTTCGTTGCGTATGGTGCAGAAATGGCGCGCATTGCTTCCCGCCAATTTGCAGAAAATGAGGCGCTGCACATGCCGGTGAACAGCGAAAGATGAACGTTCTTCCGATGGCGCGCATACTCCAACGCCTTATCTGCTACCGTCGATACAGGGCGAGCATTGGAGTTGATGCCCATGAACACTGCGCACTTGGAACATTTCGCAGCATTTGCCGAATGCGAAACGCGCGCTACCGCCGCGAAGAAGCTCTACACATCGCCGCAATCCATTTCGAAATCGATAAGCGCGCTCGAACGAGAATTCGGTATCGCCCTCGTTCAGAAATCGGGAAGAAACACCGTACTCACACCGATGGGACGCCGTTTTTACGAAGGGACCATTGAAGTGCTCGGTTGCATCGAGCGTCTTCGCGACCTCGCCGAATCCGACGGCAGCCAAGGCGGCCCCGAAAAGGCAACTGTCGCCATTGCAACCGCCCCATTCGACAGCACTCATGCCATTGAAGCCAGGGCGAAGCAGACACCGACGGCAGGACTATCGTTTTTGTTCGGGCCAAGCGGGTCGTGCCTTTCCGCCGTTGAAGAGGGAATTGCCGACTGCGCACTCGTATTCGGCAAGGTCGAAAAACCAGGCATGACATGCCGCCATCTTTTCTCGTTCCCTCCGTCCGTGCTCATAGCACGAGCGCATCCGCTCGCACACCACCATACGCTGCGGTTTGAAGACATGCTCCCCTTCCCCATTGCAGCCCCCACCGACATGCGCCATTGCCGTCAACTGATCGAAAAGCAATTCAGGGAAAGAGCGGGGCAACCCATCGATTTCTGCCATATGGCCCACGGCCGAGAGAAAGAATTCTTTCTTCGCGAAAACGGACTTGCATTCAGCGCCAACGCGGAAATGCTCGACTCTGTTCCTTCCTACCTTATGACGAAAGCAATCGACGAAAAGGAAGCGTTTACGGTTTCCTGTTTCTACACCGAGAAAGAAACCGCCGACAGGTCTATGTCGACGTTCGTCATCCCTCGTCTCAAGCACATGGCCCTTTTGTGCAAAGCCTAAATCGGCGAACGCGGCGGCGCATTCGCCCGCTACCTGCACCGCACCGCCGGCGGCAATGACCCGCACGTAAGCACCCGCCCAGGCCCCAAAGAACCGTTCAAGCCGAAAAGGGTGGAAGCGCATGGCTTTATCGTGCTAAAGTGCCGCAAAAGACCGTGACGTCCGAACGGAGGGAAGCTCTCATGAAATACGCAAACGTCCTGGTTCCTTACGATGGGTCGGACTCCTCGAAAAAGGCTCTGAACACCGCCCTCGAATACGTCAACCTGGGAATAGCGGGCAACGTCACCGTGTTTTTCGCCGCGCCTGTCCCCCAGTTCGAAACGCAGGACTTCATGGTTGCCGAATACATCAGCGGGTCGAAGCCCCTTTCGCCCGCCGAAACCGCCGAAATGCAGGAGCGCTATGTGCAGTTCCATCGCGAAAAACTGGCCAAAGACCTGGGAGACGTCGTCGAAAAAGCAGGCGATTCCCTGACCATCGCCATCGGACAGGGCAAGCCGAGCAAGGCAATCTTGGAATACGCGCACGACCACGGCACCGATCTGATCGTCATGGGATCGCGCGGGCTGAACGCCGTGGCGGGCATGCTGGGCTCGGTCAGCTATGCGGTTCTGCGCAACGCCGAATGCCCCGTCATGATCGAGCGCTAAACCGCCCCGATTCGCACATATCGGTCGCACCGCAACCGCATGCGACATTGCCGATGCCGAGGATGCCGATGCGCCTCGGCATCGCTGCATTAACGCCGAATGCGCGCCGTCGTACGGGCGGTTCGGCGTTCGGGGTAATTTTCCATGAAATTTAAAATGTCGATTATTTATCGGTGAATATTTCATTTTTATGCATGAATATGGGCGACGCCATCTTTTAAGCGCATAAGCCATCGAATAATTATTTTCGCAGGTGAATGCCTTGTTTTATCATGATTTAGTGAAATCGCCTCTTTTGCGTGGTATGCTAACTAACAGTTCTAAAAACCCAGTTCAGATATATTTTTTGTCTCGCTTAAGGAGCGGCCTATGTTCTGCAGAGACGATAAAGTGGTGTATGCAAATTACGGCGTATGCACCGTGACAGAAACCGATGCCCATCTTTCCATGGGCGGCGTCGAACGCGCGTATTACGTGCTGCTTCCAACACGCGAACGGGGCGGCACGGTGTATGTGCCCGTCGACCACGAAGAGCTCATGCGCCCCGTCATGAATCGCGCCGAAGCAATCGACCTGGTGGAACGCTACGACGACATCGAAACGGACGATTTCACCGACAGCAACTCTCGCACGGTAGAAGACCATTTCAAAAAGCTGCTTCGTCGCTGCGACTGCGCCACCGCCGTCTGCGTTGCCAAAACCATGCGAGCACGCATCGCCGAGCAGGAAAGCCGCAAGCATCTGCCCTCTTCGATGTACACCCGTCTGCTTGACCAAGCCGGACACCAAGCCGCAAGCGAGCTTTCCGCCGCACTCGATATAGCCGAAGCCGATGTCGTCGCCTACATCGAAAACCATCGAAAGGCGAGAGCATAAGGATTGAAAGCCCTCGTCATAACGAAGTGCGCAAAGAGCTGAAGGAGGCCGGACGCAATCTCCAACGCAGGAATGCGTCCGGCCGCAGGAACGCACGTAAAGAAAGCGGGCACGATAGAACGAAACGCATACGCTCGAACGGCTATCCGAGCAAAACCGTATGTTAAATAAGCGTTAATCGGGCATTCGTTGTAAAAATTTTCTTTATCTTGCAGCGCACGACGCTACACTGCACCTGTACGCAATAAGTACAACCACCTGTACGAAATACGTACCGACGAAGCCACAAAACATAGGAAGGACCCTCATGGCTAACGAACTCGTGTACTCCGGCAAGACCAAGGACGTCTTTGCTCTCGAAAACGGCAACTATCTGCTGAAGTTCAAGGACGACTGCACGGGCAAAGACGGCGTTTTCGATCCGGGCGAGAATTCCGTCGGTCTGACCATCGAGGGCGTGGGCGACGTGAACCTGCGCATGTCCATCTACTTCTTCGAGAAGATCAACGCCGCCGGCATCAAGACCCACTACGTCGACGCCGACCTTGAGAACACCACCATGGAGGTTCTGCCCGCCAAGGTGTTCGGCGAGGGCCTCGAGGTCATCTGCCGCCACAAGGCCGTGGGTTCGTTCTACCGCCGCTACAAGCAGTACGTCGAAGAAGGCGCCGACCTGCCCGCCTACGTCGAGACCACCTTCAAGAACGACGAGCTGGGCGACCCGCTGGTCACCAAGGACGGCCTGGTGGTCCTGGGCGTCATGACCGCTGAGCAGTACGACCAGCTCAAGGACATGACCCAGAAGATCACCCAGATCGTCGCCGACGACCTGAAGGAGAAGGGCCTCGTGCTCTACGACATCAAGTTCGAGTTCGGCTACGA
>JAUNLI010000136.1 GCA_030532315.1 Slackia sp. | reverse complement strand
TCGAGGCTGCGCTGATGGATGTTGCGGCCCGTGGCGTTGCCGCATGCGCCGCCGACGTGAATCTGGTCATGCAACTGCGTGAGGAAAGTCTGGGCATCGACGGTGGAGCCGCCTGCGCACACAAGACCCGTACGGCCTGCAGCAGTCGCGGCGATCTTCAGGCTCTCGGCGGAAGTTGCCTCGTCGGTGGGCTTGGGCGGATTCACCTTCACGAAATCGGCACCCAGACACAGCGCGACGCCGGCCGCGCCCGCGATCAGCGCAGGAGCCTTCTCGTCGGCAACGGCCTTACCGCGAGGATAGATCCACAACACCACGATCAAGCCTGCCTCATGCGCCTCGGCGATAAGCTGACCCGCTTCGGCGAGCATGGTGGATTCGTATTCGCTGCCCAGATACAGCGTATAGCCAAGACCCACGATGTTAACGCCCTCGTCGCGCATGGCGAGCACGGCCTGAAGGTCGTGCAGCTGGGGGCTATAGGGGTCGTCCTGGGCGGTTTTGACCAGGTTGGTCTTGGAGTTCATCTTCACCAGGTAGTTGACCTCGGGATAATCGGCCGCATAACGGGCGATCAGGCCACGCTGACCTGCAAGAACACCGCAAACGCCCTGCGAGCCGATTTTGAAGAGATGCTCGGGATCGAGGTCGGACGGATCGATGCCTTCGCCGTAGAAGTCGCCGTTAAGATGCTCGACCTTCTGGTCGCATGCAAACAGCATCAGACGGCCCGTGCCGCGCGTTGCGGCCATGTAGTTGTCGATATAGGTCTCGCGTGCTTCGCGGGGCACATCGACAGGCACCTTCACCTGATCGCGATCGATCTTGGGCATGATGTTCCTCCTATATATAGGTTGGTTCATGACGTCGCTGCGCTCAGGGCATGCGACGGAATCAGTGTAAAGGAAAAGAAGGGACGGCCCGGCATCGATCACGGAAACGGCAACCGAACGGATGCAGACGGTGGCACGCAAAAACAATGACGGCAAAGCGAGCGGCGCATGATAGCAAGCGAACGATGAAAAAAGACAGTGGAACGAACCCTGTGCATGCGGCGAAGTTTTGCCAGGCCCCTCGGGGAAACCCGCCCGATACGGTAAAATCGCAGTCCGAACTAAGGAGGAAGCCAATGCCGGAACCCGCAACCGACACAACCGTCACCGCAGCCGTCAACGCAAACGAAAGCCGCATCGAAAACGGGGGTCGAACCGATGCGAATCCCGACGCCACGTTCGGCATCACGCACGAAGAGGCAGACGAGCTTCGCATGCTCATCTCAACCGAGCGCGAAGGCGGCGATATGGCCTATGCCGCGTTTCACAGCCTGTGCCCGACGGGCGAGGAATTCGCCTTCGACGACAAGGCCTGCGCAATCTATCGCCTGCTTGCCCAGCGCGGCTTGATCGAGGGCGCCGACACCGAAAACGGCTTCCTTTTCTTCAACCTCACTCAGGCAGGCCGCGATGCGTCGGCAGCCTATGATGCCCTCCATGCAGCTGACGCGCACGCTTCGTCCTCGAACAAACCGCGGTTTTCCGCCGAAGGCTTCTCGTTCGACAAAACAACCGTCATCACGAGCGCCGTTACCGCAGCAGTGGTCGGCCTGATCGCAGGCATAGCGGGGGCGTTCATCGGCAACGCGCTGCTTTAGCGCAATCGACCCCATGAAATGCAAGCCCGCCGCTCGGATGCGAACCGATCCGAGCGGCGGGCTTTTTTATGCGCGCCATGCCGTCGCCGCAGCACGTCATGCGCTGGAAACGACCGAAGCGCACCCGTCAAAGCCCACCCGCCAAGCGCGCATCCAAAACGCATTCCGCGCAGAAAAGATGCTGCAAGAAACCAGATGAACGCAACCGATGCAACCTTCCCGCGTAAACAAACAAGGCGTGCGCCGGACAATTCCGACGCACGCCTTCAAGGGAGGGTGGTTTTGCGACAAGCTTTCGACGACGCGTCTTACGCGCCGGCGCCTTCGGCTTCGAGGGCCGCAACGATGGCCTTGCCCGTCACCAGGCCGGAACCCGCATTCGGAGACAGGTCGCTACCACTGTCGGGAGTAGTCGAACCGCAGCAATACACGTTCGCGATCGGATTGCCCTGGTTGTCCACCATCTGGCTGTCGGTGGCAATCTTCAGGCCGCCGTGGGTCTTGTAACGGAAGGGGAAATGCTTGAGCGCGTAATAGGGCGCTTCGAGCTTCTCAAGGAACAGCTTCTTGCCGAATGCCGCGTCCTCGCCCGCATCGACGAAACCGTCATACTCGGCGAAGGTGGCCTTAAGGTTGTCGGCGGGAACGTCCATGGCAGCAGCAAGATCGTCGAGCGTGTCGCACGGACCGACCAGACGGTCTTCGTGGGCGTTCATGTTCATCTCGACATTCCATGCCTGAGAGCCCTCGATGAGCTGGTGGTCGAAGATGGTCCACCAGAAGCCCAGACCAAGCTCTGCAGCAGCATCCGGGGAGTCATGGGACTGGTCTTCTTTGATGAAGCGACGGCCCATGGGAGTAACCTGAACATTGCGGCCGAAGTAGCCCCAAACCGTCACCTGCGCAAGGTCGCTCATGCGGTTGGATTCCATGTCCATGTGGGCATACACGCCGCCGATGGAACGGCCGAGCTCATGGCCCTCACCCATGGAGTACACCGTCAGCGGGCACAGCTCGGCCTGCTGGGGCATATACTCGGAAACCATGACCTGGTTGCAAGAGAAGCCGCCCGTCGCCAAAACGATCTTCTTCGCCTTCACGTCGATGATCTTGTCGGTCTTGGGATCGACGAAGCGAACGCCGACCGGCGTGCCCTCGGCGTCGACAATGAAGTTCGTCGCCTTGCGGTTCAGCTCCACCGTGGCGCCTTTGTCCTTAAGGCCATTGATCAGCGGGGTCAGAACGGACGTCATGTCGCCGATGCCGTTGAGCGGCAGCAGCATGGACGTGGGAGCGCCCGTGTCCTTGTACGCCTCGAGAGGCTGGAACTGCGCGCCGTAGTCGGCCTCGACACGGTTGGCCCACTCGGTCTGATACAGATACAGAGCCTTCTTGTACTCCATGTCGTCGGTTTCGCCCTTTTTCTCAAGGATGGGAGCGTATTTCTCCCATTTCTCCTCGGGATTGCCTTCGATGCCCGCACGCTTCTGAACCTCGGAACCGGAGACGTTCATGACGCCGCACGCCATGAAGCTCTCGCCGCCGTAGGTGTCGCGCTTGTCGGCCAGCATGACCTTATAGCCCGCCTCGACGGGATCCATGGCGGCCGAAAGGCCGGCAATGCCCGTGCCGATAATCAGAACGTCGGTTTCTTCCGCGAACTCGACCGGAGCCGATCCGACCACGGTTTCGCCCGCAGCGGCCTGTTTCTCGCCCGAAGCGCAGCCCGCAAGAGCCGTGCCCGCAACCAGAACGGCGCCTGAAGCAATCGCACCTTTCAAGAAGTTACGACGATCAAGAGATTTTTCCATTTGTTCCCTCCTTAACGATACCGGCGCCCCTCGCACCGGCACGGCCATCATGTTCGTTTGCGGCGCAAGGCGAACCGTACAAAATGGACTATTTTTTCGTTTCCCCTTTTCAGAAGGGTGACATTACGCGTTGAAAGAATCGGAAAGCACCGCGCACTCCGCTACAATAGACAAATGTCAGAGGAGGGGCATGAAGATACACCACACAAGCAACGCGGGGGCTTCATGGCCCTTGCTTACAGCGATAATCGTCGGCTATGCATCTTTTCGTTCGGCGAATTCCTCGATATATCTTTCACGATTCGCGCAGTCGCCCGAATCGTTTCTTTTCATGACCGAACCCGCCTTCAATATCACGTCGGCGCTTGCCACGGTTGTTTGCGCGCTCGTCGTCATCGCATTGTGCGCAGCAGGGAAATTGAAGGATTTTTCGATGCCCGTCATACCCGCCGCCGTCGTGCTTTTATGCGGCATGGTGGCAACCGGAATCGACGAGGCGCTTCTCCCCTTCGAGGGGGCGCACCTTGCGTTTTCCGTCGTCGCCTTCGCGGTGGGGTCGATCATGTTGAAAATGGCCTGGATCGAACTGTTCGCACACGAAGCGCCCCGCCAAGCCATCATCCAGATATCCTGCGCCGGGCTTGCAAGCGCAGGATTGCAATACGTGCTCTCTTTCGCGGGAACCCTGCAAAACGTCGTCCTAACCGTCATCCTTCTTGTTCTGAGCACCGCGATACTCATCGGCGTGCGACAGAAAATGGCATGCGGTCAAACGCACGCCCCGCACCGGGTTCGCTCGCTTGATGCCAAAGATTCCCGCCGAGCTGCGTTCGACGAAATAAGCGACGCGCTCCTGGCGCTATGCGTTCTGGAAGCTGTCATCGGGCTCATCAACAGCTTCATGCTGGCCGCATCCATGACGTTTGCGGGAGCGGCATCGGTACCGAGCCTTGCCATGGCGATCGCCGCGGCCCTTTTCTGCTTCGCCGCGCTCATCACCCGACGCATTCCCGCAGCCTCGGAGACGTTTCGCATGGCGTTTCCGGTGCTTGCAGCCATGGTGGTGTTCGTCCCCTTCGCAAGCGAGGGGTATTCGCGTCTGTTCAGCACCGTGCTTTTGGTCGGCTACGATTTCGTCGCGCTGCTTCTGCTGTATCAGGTTGCCTACGCCTCGCATAAATTCGGCGTGTCGAGCTATGCGCTCATGGCGCTGTTTGCGGGATGCACGAAACTCTGCCTGCTTGCCGCCTTGGTAATAGGCGGCATATTCGGCGGTCAGGAAAGCGAAGGCGCGTCTTCGACCGTGCGTTTCCTCGTGCTTTCATGCGCGGTCATCTATCTTCTGGCGATCACGCTCACCCTGCTTTCACGCGACAGGAAGAAAAGAGCACAACGCCGACGCGAACGTGGGGAACGCGGTCTTGCACGCCTTCACGATGAATCCGCACATGCGCCGTCGGAGCCTTCGGACGAACCCCAAGGCGAATCGGTGCGCACGGCATCGAACGGAGAGCCGGAACAAGACGACGCCTGCAAAGAGAATCTCGCGAACGCAGAGCAGGCTGACGAAAGCAAAGCGACAAAAGAAGGCAAAAACGGCGCGAGCAGCGAAGACGAATCGTTCGAAGCCATCTGCCAAGAACTCTCAGAGCTCCATGGGCTTACGGGAAGAGAGATGGAAATCCTCGGGCATCTTGCTCGCGGACGCACGAACACGCGCATCGCCGAAGATCTTTTCATCTCTCCGTCCACCGTGCGCGGACATATCCGCCACATTTACACGAAGCTCGACGTACACGACCGCCAAGAGCTGATCGACCTGTTCCATTAAAGGCGTC
>JAUNLI010000135.1 GCA_030532315.1 Slackia sp. | reverse complement strand
AAGCTTGACGCAGAAAGGAAGGGACGTGGAATTCGTCAACTCAGCCTGGGCTCTCGCTCCGGCACTCATCGCCATCGTCTTGGCGCTCGTCACCAAAGAGGTGTATGTCTCCCTGTTCGTCGGCATCGTCGTGGGCGGCCTGCTTGTCGCGGCCTTCAACCCTGTGACCACGCTCGACACCATCGTCGGCGAAGGCATCGTGCCCGCCGTGGCCGATAACGCCGGCATCTTCATCTTCCTCGTCGTATTGGGCATGCTCGTCGCGTTGGTCAACAGCGCGGGCGGCGCCGCCGCGTTCGGCCGCTGGGCCGGCACCCACGTGAAATCGCGCGTGGGCGTGCAGGTTGCCTCCTTCATCCTGGGCTGCCTGATCTTCGTCGACGACTACTTCAACTGCCTCACCGTGGGTTCGGTCATGCGCCCGCTCACCGACAGCAAGAACGTCTCGCGCGCCAAGCTCGCCTTCATCATCGACGCAACCGCCGCTCCCATCTGCATGATCGCGCCGGTTTCCTCCTGGGCCGCCGCCGTTTCCGGCGTTGCGCAGGATCTGGGCGTCAACGGCATCGAGCTGTTCATCCAGGCCATCCCCTTCAACTTCTATTCGCTGCTCATGATCGTGTTCGTGATCGGACTCATCTTCTTGAACTTCGACTACGGCCCGATGGCCAAGGCCGAGCTTGAGGCCTACCGCGACGGCCGACTCGGTGCTCTCGAGCAGGACAAGCCCGTCGGCAATCCCAAGGCAAGCCTGTGGGACATGCTGCTTCCCATCATCGTGCTGATCATCTGCTGCATCGGCGCCATGCTCTACGTAGGCGGCTTCTTCGGCGGCGACGCCAACGGCAACGTCATCGAGGCCTTCGGCAACACCGACGCCTTCACCGCCCTGCCCTGGGGTTCGCTGATCGCCGTCACCTTCACGTTCCTGTACCTGATCGCGCGTCGCATCCATACGCTCAAGACCGCATCCGAGGCGTTCGTCGCCGGCTTCAACGCCATGGTTCCCGCCATCCTGGTGCTTACCTTCGCCGTGTCGCTGAAGAACATGACCGGCCTTCTGGGCGCCGACGTGTTCGTCGCGGGCCTCGTCGAAGGCGCCGCTCCCGGCCTGTTCAACATGCTTCCCGCCGTGATCTTCCTGGTTGCTGTGTTCCTGGGCTTTTCCACGGGCACGAGCTGGGGCACCTTCGGCATCCTGATTCCGGTTGTCATGCCGATCTTCTCCAACGACCCCACTCTGCTGATCATCGGCATCTCCGCATGCCTCGCGGGCGCCGTGGCAGGCGATCACTGCTCGCCCATTTCCGATACCACGGTCATGTCGTCTGCGGGCGCCAACATGCTGCATGTTAACCACGTGTCTACGCAGCTGCCCTACGTCATCACCATGGCGTGCGTGTCGTTCGTGATGTTCGTGATTGCAGGCTTCGTGCAAAACGCCTTCATCTGCCTGCCGATCGGCGTCGTGCTGACCATCGCCACGCTGCTGGTTCTGAAAAAGACCATCGGCAAAAGCGTGAAAGACGTCGAGCCCTTCAAGGGCGAGGCAACCCAAGCATAAACGCCCCGCTTCTCTCATGACATCGTCCGTCGCATTTGCGGCGGCATCATAACCAGGAAAGCCCGCACTTCGCGGGCTTTCCTGGTTTCGCGAACAGATTGCTTCCCCTATGCCAACAAGAGCATACCGAAATGCGTGAACGCATCGAGATTCAATAGTTTCGCACGATGCGAAAACGCCTCTCGTGCGCGACAATGACGCAAGACGAACGAAAGGAGCCGCCATGATCGCCACCCAGCACTGCTGTCCTGGAAAGCCCATCGCATTCGAAGGATATGCCACCGACTACGACAAGCGAATCATCGCCATGGAATTCTCTATGGACAAGGGCGCCACCTGGACGCGCTACGAAACAGAAGGGGCCTCCTCCGATAAGCTCGTTCACTGGAAGTTCGCCTACACTCCGGAAGCCGAAGGCGTCTATACGCTTCTCGTACGCTCGGTCAACGAAGACGGAGTCTGCTCCCCCGAACCCGACACCGTCACGCTCATCGTTTCCCAAGACCGTCAGGAGCCGTAGCCTCCGCCGCATACGATTCGATCCGATCGAGCATCTCCTGGCGGGAATGAACCCCCATCTTCTGGTAGATATGATAGATGTGGGAATTCACCGTCGACAACGAAACACCTAGATCGTCGGCAACGCGTTGCGACGACCTCCCTTTTGCGACCATGGCCATGACCTCGGCCTCGCGCCCCGAAAGCCCGGCGCCGAGCGCCGCAAGCCTGCATTGGTCCTTAAACGGCGTGGCATGCGCGCGTTCGCACGATTTCGCCAGCACCCTGGTGCAATGCGCATCGGTGAACACGAAGACGAACATGAATGCGCACGCCACCCCCATAACCGCCACGCCGAACAAAACGAACGACGAATCGGCCCCGTAGCCGCAGCCGCTCATGGCAATGCCCGCCACCACGGCCGCCGACCAAACAGCACGCGTCAATGCGAACAAAAGGACGGCCTCTATGGCCAAGGCGGAAACCATCTCCAACAACACCATCATCATCACGGCTTCGAAGCAAAAGGCTCCCATGTCAAGAACCACATGAGCCGCCCAATTGCCCTCCATGATGAACGGAATGGCCAAAACCACGGCAAGCACCAGAAGAAACGACCAACGATATATCCGCGAAACGGCGTCCATGCTGCGCCTTGCGAAAACAATGACAAGCAGCACGCCGAAAAAGCACCTGAGAAGAATGCCCACCAAATTGGCCGCCCCTGCAAAAAACGTCGCCTGCGCCCCGCCCAAAAGAACGTTGCGGCACAGCTCTATGATGGCGACAACGAAAAACAAACAGAGGCAGAAGCGCACCAGAACATCGCGCTCAGACGGTTCGAGCTCTCGA
Source organism: Slackia sp. (assembly GCA_030532315.1). GTDB lineage: Bacteria > Actinomycetota > Coriobacteriia > Coriobacteriales > Eggerthellaceae > Slackia. The sequence continues at coordinate 2,433 of JAUNLI010000135.1, read as the reverse complement.
AACCCGCGCTTTTCCGCCGGAACCGCGCCGCAAGCGCACGCCTCTTCGACCGCCTCTTTACGTGGAAGCATGAGCGCCGAAAGCATCGGCAAAAACGAACAGGCCGCCACAATGACCCATGTTCCCTGCGTGCCCGCAATAACCGTGTTCGCCAGCGGATACGTCAGCACCGCCGCCAAGACGAGGCTGGCGATAAGGCCCGCGTTTTCACGTGCCGCCCAAAAGACCGAAAGCCACACGATGGGCAGAAACGCGAATCCCACGCCCAAGCCCGCCGCAGCAATCGCCAAAAGCAAAGCCGACGATTCGGGGAAAAGGACACTCACCGGCCCAAGTGCGCTCGAAACGCTCGCAACCGCCGCGATTGCAAAGACGACCGCATTTCTTCCGACACACAGCGGAACGCGCCGATGCGCAAAGCAAAACAGGGCGAGCAAAACGCATGTCGCCGACGCCGACACCCAGCGCAGATCGAGAAAAGGATCCGCGTAAGTCACCGGGTCGGGAAGCGCGAAGCACAGCACCGTCCACGACTGACATATCGCAAAACCGAAAACGTGAAGCCACGATAGCTTCGAGAACTCTTCTTTCGCCAAAGCGGCACCGCGTGCGACAAAGCCTGCCCCGATTGCCGCGGAATCGGTCTTGTTCCCTCCCATGCAAGACGTCCTTCCGTATCGGTAAAAACTACTGATATACCCATCAACACAACGTTTGACCTGCGATTACCCAGAAATGACCTCATTCATGAGTTCCTATCGATGACAAAGCGTCGAGCTTGGGATAGTTTGCGACGAAAGAAGACCGCATGCAAGGAAAAAGCGGTCTTAGGGGAATTTCATGAAAGGAGGGGTCATGAAGAAACGCACGTTAGCCTTCGTCGGCGTCATCGCAAGCACGATCGCCGTCACGACATGTCTGTGGGCGTGCGCGCCTCAACAGGACTCGCCGGAAGAAGGAACCACGCAGCAGCAAAGCGAGGCGACCGTCGATGAGGCCGAACGCATCGAAACGCTGCAAGGCGCAGAGAAGAACGAGGCGGCAAACGCCTACTATGCTCCCGTCGTCACCGAGAAGGAAGACGGCACGCGCGTTCAGATGATTCCGAACGACCCGTACATGTGGAACACCGCCATCCTCGGCGGCGACAAGCGCGGATGCGAAGCCGAAGGCTGCCACGGTTCGATTCTTGACGCCACGCAGCTTCTGCCCGCAACCCACCCCAAGCTCTGGAACCCGTACAACGTGGATGCCACCACGAAATTCTGCTACATGTGCCATTCCAAGGCGCTGTTCCTCCAGGACAGCATGCATGCCCTGCACATGAACAGCGACGAGTTCGAGGGCAACTGCGACTCGTGCCACTACATCAACCCCAAGACCGGCGAATACCAGCTTTGGGACCTCGTGAAATACGACACGGCATACATGGGAATCACCCCCGTGCCGAACGCCCAGGGCGATTTCAGCTTCACGCAGGACTCCATCACGCCGACCGACCAGCTCTTCTATTACTGGGAGAACGGCGACCACAAGGGCATCACGCCCGATAACGACACCTCGCAGGAAGCCTACGACTCCTGGGAGATCAAAGTCACTGGCGCCGTTGAAAACGAATTCACCTTCAAGCTCGCCGACTTCGAAGACCAGATGGTCGAACGCGTCATGAAGCTCGACTGCCAGACCAACCCGCCGGGCGGCGCCTACATCATGAACGCCGAAGTGAAGGGCATCCCGCTGTCCGCCATCATGGAAAAGGCCGGGGTCGATTCCGCATCGTATAACGCCCTGCACTCGATCGCCGACGACGGCTGGGACGTCTATCCCCTGCCCAAGGAATACGTCGAAACGCTCAAAGACGACATCCTGCTGGTAACCGAAATCAACGGCGAGAAGCTGGGCATGCTTCAGGGATACCCCGTGCAGCTGTGGACCCCCACCCTGGGCGGCGCCCACTACACCAAGCGCCCTGTCGAGCTGAAATTCTCGCAGGATGCGACCGAGCCCGTCTATTACAAGGGATTCACCAACCCCAAGACCGGCGAGATGTTCAATAAACCCAACACCGCCGTGTTCAACTACACCAACGGAACCATCTTCCCCGCAGGCGAGCCGATCGAATTCGAAGGCTTTGCAGACGCCTACGAGGTTCCCGTAACCGCCGTCGAGATCTCGCTCGACAAGGGCGCCACCTGGACGCGCTACGACCTGGGCGAAACCGACGTCATGCGCTGGGTCAACTGGAAATTCGTCTACACGCCCGAAAAGCCCGGTTCCTACCTGCTTAAAGTCCGCGCCATCGGCGCAGACGGCAGCGTAAGCACCGACCCGTCCCAGCTGTTCTTCAACGTCGAATAACAAGAAAGGGGGAGCCATGAAAAACATCGGAATCAAAGTAGTCAGCGCCGCAACGGGAATCACGCTGCTCGCCCC
>JAUNLI010000134.1 GCA_030532315.1 Slackia sp. | reverse complement strand
TGTATTTTCCCAAGGAGTAACCCGTGGCAAAGGTTTTTAACGTAGATTCCTCGTTTGACTATGGCGTGTTGGCGGGCGCATCCTGCGCTTTCGGCGTATTCGACGGCGTGCACAGGGGGCATCGTTTCCTTATCGACCAAGCGAAGCAGACCGCGGCTGAAAACGACGGTATTTCGGTCGCGCTTACGTTCGATATCGATCCCGACGAGCGCTTTCACGCCGATCGTCTGAAGAAGCTCATGACCAACGAGCGTCGTATAGCCGTGCTTTCCCAGACCGGCATCGACGCCGTGGTGGTGTTGCCGTTCACTCCCGATTTTTCCGCGCAATCCCCGAAGGATTTTCTTAAGACGACGTTCGCCGATTCGGTTCCGTATGCGCTTCACGTGGGGTGCGATTTCCATTTCGGCGCCCGTGCAGCGGGCGGCGTCGACGATCTGCGCGCATGGGCCGGAAAACGCGGTGCGAAGATTTGCGCTCACGACCTGAAGAGTGCTGACGAAAGGCCCATCACCGCGACGCGCATCCGTCTTCTTCTTGCCGACGGGAAATGCGAGGAGGCGCTTGCCTTGCTGGGGCATCCATACTCTTTTGAGGGTACGGTCACAAAGGGCCGCGGCGAAGGCACCGACATGGGCTTTTCCACGGCGAACATCGAGCTTCCCGGCATGATGCAGACGCTCGGAGAAGGCGTGTACGCTGCTTGGGCCACGGTCGATGGGGTGCGTTACAAAGCGGCCATGAGCATGGGGGTTGCTCCCACGTTCGCCGACGCTACGGCTACATGCGAGGTTCATATTCTCGATTTTTCGGGAGAGATCTACGGTGACGTCATCGAGGTCGAACCGGTGCATTTTCTTCGTCCTATGATGAAATTCGATTCGCTCGATGCGCTGATCGCGACGGTAATGGACAATATCTCCTGGGTTCGCGAGAATCTGCGCGAGGAGACGTGCTAGGTATTAGGTGCGCTCTTCGCTGTGAGACATCGGATCGAAAAACGGCGCATGCGGGCGCGATGTGCTTCGGCGTTCGGAATTACGACATATGAAAGGATGGCGGCTCCATGCCGGGTTTGTCGGAAGACGACATAAGGCGCGTACGCGAGGCGAGCGATCTTGTTTCCGTGGCGGGGCAGCGGGTTGTTCTTCGCCAACGCGGTCGCGATTTCTGGGGCTGCTGCCCGTTTCACAACGAGAAATCGCCCTCGTTCAAGATTGATCCCGCTACGCAGCTGTGGCATTGTTTCGGTTGCGGTGAGGGTGGAGACGTGTTCAGCTTCGTCATGAAGATGGACGATTTGGGCTTTGTGGACGCTGTGCGAGAGTTGGCCAAGCAAGCCGGAGTCCAACTTACCGAGGAACCGGGTGCGGCTGTGGCGCGCGGGCAAAAAGCTCGGCTCAAGGAGGTTTGCGAAGAGGCCGCCTCGTTCTACCACACGCAGCTTATGCGCGCCCGCGGCTCTCAGGCGGATGCGGCGCGTGCCTATCTTTCCTCCCGCGATTTAGGCGGGCCGGTGCCCAACGAATGGAATCTCGGCTTCGCTCCTGGCAACCAGGCGCTTGTCCGCCATCTTTCCTCGAAGGGCTTCAAGCCTAAAGACATGGTGGAGGCAAATGTCGCCATGCCCTCGAAGCGGGATGGTCGTCTGCAGGATCGCTTTTTCAATCGCATCATGTTTCCCATTCGCGACGTCGAAGGCAATACGATCGCGTTCGGCGGGCGCGTGATCGGCAAGGGCGAGCCGAAGTATCTCAATTCTCAGGAAACCCCCGTTTTTCACAAGTCTGAGGTGCTTTTCGGACTGGACAAGGCGAAGGCCGCCATGGCGAGCACGGGCGTGGCGATTATCGTGGAGGGCTACACGGATGTGATCGTGCTTCATGGGGCGGGCGTGAAAAACGCGGTCGCAACGCTTGGAACGGCGCTTACCGTGCAGCATATCCGCACCATATCGCGCCATGCCAAGCATCGTATCGTGTATCTGTTCGACGGCGACGAAGCTGGTCAGCGCGCGGCGGACCGCGCCGCCCGTTTCGTCGACGAAAGCATGCTTCCCGAGGCCGGGCGTTCGAAGATCGACCTGTGCGCCGTGACGCTGCCCGACAACCTGGACCCTGCGGACTTCGTTCAGAAATACGGGGGAGAAGCGTTGGAGGAGCTTCTCGGGCAGGCGGTGCCGCTTATGCGCTACGCCATCGATCGAAAGTTCCAGCGCTACAATCTGGACGATTTCGGCCAGAAAAGCCGCGCGCTATCCGATGCCTTGGAGCTTCTTGCGCCTATCAAGCATTCGGTTCTGGCGCAAGAATACGCGGGTTATATTGCGGACCGTTTGCATTTCGAGCTTTCCATGGTGACAGAAAAGCTGGCGGGCGTTCGCGCGCCGCGGGTCTACGAATCATCCACCGAACCGCAAGGCAGCCCCGCAAGTCCTGCTGCCGAGCGTCGCCAGGCGATGCACGACCTTCCACCGCGCGAGCGGGAACGGCTGCGGATAGAGAGGGAGTTTTTGGTGCTGTGCGCCCAAAACATCGCGGTGGGCTTGGGCTATGCGGAGATACTCGCGCAAACCGCCTGGCACCATGAGTCTTACGGGGTCATTGCGCAGGCGCTGCTTGCGTTTTACGCCGAACATCCGGAATGCGCGGATGCGAGCGAGGTCGTGCGCGGGGTGGAGTCGATGCTTCCGGGGTCCGCTTCCGTTCTGACCTCGGCGTCTTTGTACGACGAGGTAGACCCGGTGCGCCTTGCCCAATTTCTGGCCGAAGAGCTGGCCTTGCGCGATATGGAAGATTCCGTGGTGGCGCTCAATGTCCAGCTGAAGCATCCCGGGAACATGACGGAGGAGGAATACGCCATGGCCTACGAGGCGGTAGTTGCGTTGCAAAAGGAACTGGTTGCCCTGCGCAGTGCGCATCGTCCTCTCGGGGTCGAGTAGGGCGTTTGCCTCGTTGCGGGCTTGCACCCGGGGTTCCTGCTGGTTTGGGTTTCATGCCGGGGATTTCGGCCGGCCTGCGGGCTCGCCTTCGCAGCTTTCGGCCGGCCTGCGGTTTCGTGAGAAATAGAACGACGATAGCATACGAAAGTATGCTATATTAATAAGCTGTATCTTTGGGGCTATTATGCCCATTTTCTGCGGCGAAAGGATAGCATCTGTGTCTGCTGCCAAAGCTAAAACAACTGAAGATTCCAAAAAGAATAAAACCACGGTGGATGAGGCCTCTCTTGCGGGCGCTGATATGTCCCTCGAGGATGAAAAGATAGACGCCTCTCTTTCCGACGAAGACCTGCTCGAGGGCATTCCCGAGGAAGAGCTCAAGGCCGCCGAAGACGCGGAGGTGAACCTTCCCAAGGTGACCACGCGTTCTTCGAAGGTCCGTCGTCGCTCTGCAGATACCTCCGTCACCATGCTGACAGGCGACCCTGTGCGCATGTATCTCAAGGAAATCGGCAAAGTGCCGTTGCTGACCGCCGCCGAAGAAATCGACCTCGCCATGAAGATCGAGGCTGGCGTCGCTGCGACGGCGGAGCTCGAAAAGGCGGAAGAGGAAGGCATCGAGCTCGAGCGTCGTGAGCGTCGTCGTCTGACCCGCGTCGAGCAGGTCGGCATCGATGCGAAGCAGCAGCTCATCGAGGCCAACCTGCGTCTGGTCGTCTCCATCGCGAAGCGCTATGTCGGCCGCGGCATGCTGTTTTTGGACCTTATCCAAGAGGGCAATCTCGGCCTGATTCGCGCGGTCGAGAAGTTCGATTACACCAAGGGCTTCAAGTTCTCCACCTACGCAACGTGGTGGATTCGCCAGGCCATCACGCGCGCTATCGCCGACCAGGCTCGTACGATTCGTATTCCGGTGCATATGGTCGAAACGATCAACAAGCTCGTCCGCATTCAGCGTCAGCTGCTTCAGGAGCTTGGTCGCGATCCTTCTCCGGAGGAAATCGGCGAGAAGATGGGGCTCACCGCAGAGCGTGTGCGTGAAATCCAAAAAATCAGCCAGGAGCCCGTTTCTTTGGAAACCCCGATCGGCGAAGAGGAAGACAGCCAGCTCGGCGACTTCATCGAGGACGATGCCGCTATCGTGCCGCCCGACGCGGCAAGCTTCTCCATGCTTCAGGAGCAGTTGAGCAAGGTGCTCGACGGACTTGCGGAACGAGAGCGCAAGGTCATCAGCCTGCGCTTCGGACTCGAGGACGGCCATCCTCATACGCTTGAGGAAGTCGGCCGACAGTTCGGCGTTACGCGCGAGCGCATTCGTCAGATCGAAAGCAAAACCCTTGCCAAGCTGCGCCATCCCAGCCGTTCTTCCAAGCTGAAGGATTACCTGGAAGACTAGCGTTTCGGCGCTGCAGCGCATCTCCCGCTTGGGGTGCCGCAATCCTGCATATCAAATCAGGCCCGTGCTCAAAAGAGGCGGGCCTGATTTCGTGTAGGGGAGATTCGGGGCGCGTTTATACAAGAAACGGACGCCTCTGTGCCAGCGTCCGCTTCAAGACGAGCTTTCGCTCCTAGGCCGCTAGGCCTTCTCGGAGCATGGAGGCCGAGGCGAACCGCATACCAGGTCTTTGTCCGCCAGAAATCCTCTGGGGGAGGGGTATCGGCATCCTTCGCAAGGCAGCCGATATCGACGTGCTTGAGCAGCTCGGTCTTCACGTCGGCAAAGCGTCGTTGGTGAATGGGTAGGATGGCTCCCGTCATCAGCATCGCTGCATTCGTTCGAGGCATGGACGAGGTGGGCCTGCCACTGGTCGTCATGAAGCCTCATGTTGACGGTTATGCGCTGTTGCGCGGCGACAACCATGGCAAACCCTGGGTCGGAGCGTAAGGTGTATTCGCCCATGACGATGGCTTCGTCTTCGGAGCGGGTCTCTATAAGGCGAAAACGGCAGTTCTGAAGAGTAAAAGTCGGCATGTGCACATCGTTTTCGAGCGCGTTTCTCACGTGTCGCGCAGATAGAACACAGGACCCGCGCTGATGAACACGCAGCGCTCCTCCATAAGCGAGAGCGTAGGGGCATAATCGCCTTTGTAGTAGCGACGCAATGTCTCCTCGACAAGCACGAGGAGCCGTTCCTTCGGCAGGGATGGACTCACTTTCTCTCCTTGGTGCGAGGCGTGTAATATGTAGATGATACATATGGGGAGGTTATTCTCGTCAAGATTGGAATGGATGAATAACCAGAAGGAATGGAAAACGGGCCATTTCGCAGCCGGGATCCTTGAATGGAAAGGCGCCGTAAGAAAAAGGCCACTGCGCCGATTGAGCGCAATGGCCGGTGTTTCGGTGGTGGGCCCGCCCGGATTCGAACCGAGAACCAAAGGATTATGAGAAAAAATCTCAGACGTATTGGCGCTTTCTACTCATAAATGAGCCCCTTG
>JAUNLI010000133.1 GCA_030532315.1 Slackia sp. | reverse complement strand
GTTGCAGGCGACGAAACAGCATTCGACGGTCGGCTACAATGAAGCGCGTACTATTTTGAGCGCGCCGAGAGAAAAGGGGAATTGCCATGCATTTCGACCGTACGGCCGACATCGTTATCGTCGGCGCGGGTCCGTCGGGAATCTTCACGGCTTTGGGTCTGCTGCAAAGCGGCTCGGCCGCGAAAATCGTCATCGTGGAGAAGGGGCTTGCCATCGAAAAGCGCTCTTGTCCGAAAAGCAAGACGGGGCGTTGCATCGGGTGCGAACCGTGCCGCATCACCACCGGCTTTTCGGGCGCGGGCGCGTTTTCCGACGGTAAGCTTTCCCTGTCGTGCGAGGTGGGCGGCGATCTTCCCGAGCTGATCGGAGCCGATCTTGCCCAGCGCACGATCGAGCGCGTCGACGAGGTGTATCTGCGATTCGGCGCCGACACGCATGTGGAGGGTGTTGGTGCACCTGAGGAAGTGAAAGAAATACGTCGCCGTGCCATCCAAGCCGGTTTGAAGCTGGTCGATTGCCCCATTCGCCATCTTGGCACGGAGAAGGCCCAGGAAATCTACGGGTTGATTGAAGACCACTTGCGCGCTTCGGGCGTCGAATTGCTTTTCCGCACGGAATGCCTCGACGTGGTTATGGAAGATGAGACGTGCCGCGGGGTTACGGTGAGATGCTCCGACGGAACCGAACAGACCATCGCCGCCGATCGCGTGGTTGTGGCGACGGGCCGCCGTGGGGCCGATTGGCTCGAGCGTTTGTGCGTGGAGCACGGCATTGAGCACGGACCGGGGCCGGTGGACGTGGGCGTGCGCGTGGAAATGCGCAACGAAATCATGGAGCGCGTGAACAACGTACTTTATGAAAGCAAGCTGATCGGCTATCCGAACCCGTTTCGCAACAAGGTGCGCACGTTCTGCCAGAACCCAGGCGGTTTCGTGAGCCAGGAAAACTACGATGGCGGCCTGGCGGTGGTCAACGGGCATTCTTACAAAGAGCGCAAATCCGATAACACCAACCTGGCCATTCTGTGTTCGCACAACTTCCGCGAACCCTTCGACCAGCCGATCGCCTATGCGCAAAAGATCGGTACGGTGGCCAACATGCTGGGAGCGGGCCATATTCTGGTGCAGCGATTCGGCGACATTTTGGACGGCAAGCGCACCTGGCAAGAAGAGCTCGACCGATCAAACGTGCGTCCGACGCTGCCTGACGCGGTGGCGGGAGACATCACGAGTGCCTTGCCGTATCGAACCATGACGTCGATCATGAATTTCATGCTTGCCGTTGACGAGGCCATTCCCGGATTCGCGGCAGGCGAGACGCTCCTGTATGCGCCCGAGCTGAAGTTCTACAGCAACCGGGTGAAGATGGACGCACGCTTCGATACCAATATAGAGAACCTGCACTGCCTGGGCGATTCGAGCGGTTGGACGCGCGGACTGATGATGGCGTCGGTCATGGGGTATCTTATGGGCGAACGTTTGGCAAACGAATCCTAGCCGGTGCGAATGCCTTCTTGCGTTTTGCGCTCGGCGTATGGGTTGCTTGCGACACATGGACGATGCGTGCGAGGCGGGGCGCCCGTGAGCCAGGGTGCCTACGAGGCGGGTTGTTTGCGAGGCAGATCGCATCGCGTGCGAGTGATTTCCGTATGCGGGCATTTGAGCCTGAAACTTTTTTCATTTTTCTTGCAAGGAAACGCCTCGCTCGATCGTGTTCAAGGTGAAGGCAGGAAAACAGTCCACGCCAAGCTGCCAGCGTGTCGGTTGCGTGATTCGTCGCCGTTGCGGCTTCGGTTGGCGGGTGCTGCGTCGAAAGGGCAGGAGAAGAGGTTTTCATGAAAAGCACGGTCGAGAAATGCACATTCCCGGCAACGGGAGAGAAGAAAGCGGCGTTTGTTAAAGCGACGGGAATCGCCATGGCCGTATCGCTTGCGTTCGCGATGATGGTTGCCGTTCCCGCTTTCGCGCAAGGGGGCAGAACCGGTGCAGGCATGGCGAATTCCCCCTGCATGCGTGCATGCGTTGCGGCGGCATGTAAGGGCTTTTCCGCCATTGACGCCTGCGGCAAGAACGCCTGGTGCGAAGCGGCTGCTTGCGCAGGGTTCGTGGATGCGAACGGCGACGGCGTATGTGACAACTTCGGCACAGGGGCAGGACGTGGCAAAGGCGTGAACGGCTCCGGGTTCGGATGGAACGCCGGCGAAAACGGCCGCGGTCTATATGCGGGTCAGGGTTTCGTGGATGCTGATGGCGACGGGCTTTGCGACATGTGCGGGCTCGATGGCGCCGGCTGCTATCGCGATGCCGACGGCAACGGCGTATGCGACGGATACGTGGACGAAAACTCCGACGGCGTGTGCGATTTCGCAGGTTCGCACGGTTGCGGCGGCTATATTGACGCCGACGGCAACGGTGTGTGCGACAACGCTGCCAACCGGGGCAATGGTGCAGGCGGCGGCTATGCAGACGAAAACGCCGACGGCATTTGCGATAATGCCGGGCAAGGGTACGGTTGCGGGCGCGGCCAGGGCAACGGTGGCTGGGGCCACGGGCACGGCGGCGGTCAGAGCTACCGGGGCGGCACGGCCGCGTAATTCGTTTGGAGGCGATACGTGCGCGATGCGCAAGACATAGAGCAGGCGATAGACCGCTTCGGCGACGCCGTATGGCGCGCCTGCTTGGCGTATGTCTCTCCTCATGATGCCGAAGACGTGTTTCAAGACACGTTTGCCAAATATGCCCAGCGCGACGCGGCGTTTCGTGGCGACGAGCATGCGAAGGCCTGGCTTTTGCGCGTGGCCATCAACGAATGCAAGGACATGCTGCGTTCGAAGAGCCGTTCTCATGCGTCGCTCGATGCGGAAATGGAACGGTTGGGCGATTCGTTTCCCAGTGAGTCGAAAAGCCATGCGGCGGAGGTGCGCGAGGTGCTCGATGCGATGAATCGGCTTGAAGATCCGCCTAAAACGCCGCTTTACCTGTTTGCATGCGAAGGCTATACGGTTCCCGAAATCGCGCGCATGGTGAACGCCCCCGAGGGCACGGTGTATTCCTGGATTTCGCGCGGAAGAAAGCAGCTGAAGGAGGCCTTGTCATGAGCGATATCGACGCCCGCATTCGCGATGCGTATCGTAGCGCGCGCATGCCCGAAGGCTTGAAGGCCGCCACGCTTTCGCGCATCGAGGATGGTCGGTCTTGCGCTGGTCGCTCGGTGTTCGATGGCAGCGACGATGCAGTGTTTTCGTCGCTGTACGGCATGCGTGCAAAGCGCGGGCGCCCGCGCTTGATGCGAAGGATGGCGCTTGCCGCCGCCGCTTGTGCCGTGGTTGTGGCGGTAGGTGTCGGCGGGTTCGCGTTCGCCATGGCGCCTGTTGCCCATGTGGGCATCGATGTGAATCCTTCGTTCGAGCTTTCCGTGAATCGCTTCGACCGCATTGTGGATGCGCGTGCGGTCAACGACGATGCTGCCGAAGTGCTGGCGCAGGTCGATGTAAAAGGCATGCCTTATGCCGAGGCGATGGACGAATTGGCGCAGGCGTGCGATGTCTATATCGGAGAAGATGCGGTTGTGGAAGTGGGCGTCGCGTGCGGCGATGCGGAGCGTTGCGAAGCCATCGAGTCAGCCGCTTTGCGCAGTTTCGACCGCGGCAGCACGGAGGTTCACTGCGGGCGCCTCAGCGATGAACAGCGCCGGTCTGCGGCAGATGCGGGCATGGGGCTCGGCCGCTATCGCGTCTATGATGCTCTGGTCCAGGCGGGCGTCGATCTTTCCCGGGAAGAGGCCATGAATATGTCGATGGCTCAGCTCAGGGCGCTTGCTGCGCAGGAAGGCGTCGATACGTGTGATTCCGCCTGCGCGGGTCATGCGATGGGTCAGGGCGCATCGTGCGGCGAAGGTCACGGTCGCGGGTGCGGCCGCCAGGCGCAAGGTGAAGTCACAGGTCAAGGTGAAGACAAGGATACCGTTCAGGGCGGCAGTCAAGGCCAAAGCCAAGGTCAAAGATGGGGCCAAGGTGAGGGCGATAACCAGGGCCAAGGATGGGGCCGCCAAAGCGCATAAGGTCCGCCGTTCCGACATCTTCGAAAAAGATATGGCATGCGCCCGATCCGTGACATACGGTTTCAGCAGGATATATATCGAAAAATAGAATCGAAGGCATTGCTGCTTTCGATTCTTCGGCGTTTCCGAACAAGGTGCATTACGGCTCTGTCTGTTCTTGCCTTGTCGCAAAAGGGCTGCCGTATAATCGTGCGCTGAAGAGAAAGGCGCACGCATGGAAAACACAGGACGCGGCATGATTCTGGTTGTGGAAGACGACGCTTCAATCAGCGATGTGATTCGCACGACGCTTGAGCGTGAGGGCTATGTGTGCCGTTGCGCTTATTCGGGCAGCGAGGCTTGCCTTCTGATTGAGGGCGGATTCATTTTCGATGCGGCGATCTGCGATTTGATGCTTCCTGGCGCAACGGGTGAAGAGGTGCTTGCTGCCATCCGAGCGCAGGGAGATGCGCCCGTGATCGTGGCCTCGGCGAAAAGCGACGTGTCGCAACGCGTGGCTCTTTTGCGCGAAGGGGCCGACGATTATCTGGTGAAGCCGTTCGACCTTGATGAGCTTCTTGCGCGTCTTGAGGCGGTGCTTCGCAGGAAGGGCGCTGTTGTTGCATCGGGTTCGGGCGGCGAATCGCATGGGGTAGCGTTTCGTGAATGGCGCATCGACGAGCAGAGCCGCACGTTTTCGGCGGCGGGCGCTTCCGTGAGCCTGACGCGCACTGAGTTCGACATTCTGGCGGCATTCGTCCGCCATCCGAAAAAGGTGTTCACCAAGCGCGAGCTGTTCGAAATCGTGCGTCACGAAGAAGCGTTGACCGACGAGCGCACCATCAGCACCCATGTTTCAAATATTCGACGCAAACTCAAGGAAAGTGGCACGCAGGACTATATCGAAACCGTCTGGGGCATCGGATTCAAGTTGGTCGAAGAATAAGACGCAGCTTCGCCGTTGTCGTGCGCGCTTGCGTTTTCGCCCGCCGCATGCAGGTCTTGCGCCCTTCTTTTGCGGACGTTCAAGGCTGCTTGGCTTTTGCTTGCCTGTCGTGCGTTTTTTGCTTCGGCAATCTTGTCGCTTTCTTGTAAAAGAGTGCGAATTTCCTGAAGAGGCGCTGCGTATCCTCGATGGCAATGAATCTCTGAAGAAAGGAATTGCAGATGAATGTCATCGAAACCGTGGGGCTTTCGAAGTCTTACGGACGCAAATGCGTCGTCGATGCACTTGATTTGGCCGTCCGCCGGGGCGAAATCTATGGGTTCGTGGGACGCAACGGCGCAGGCAAATCGACGGTCATGAAGATGCTTGCGAGGCTTGTTCTTCCCACGGCGGGAGAAATCGGGATGTTCGGCGAACCTTTGGTTCCGGGCTCTACCAGCAGGCGTATGGGTGCGCTTATCGAAAATCCCGGCATTCTGCCCGGATTGAGCGGGCTCGACAACGTGATGTGCCGCGCGCTTTCGCTCGGCGTGGTGGATGCGAAGCACGCAAGCGCCG
>JAUNLI010000132.1 GCA_030532315.1 Slackia sp. | reverse complement strand
CGCCCAACTCCATGCGATGATTCCCTTCGTACTCGCGGCGACCCTTGTCGAAAACCACGGTGCCATGACGGAGGCAATCGTACCATCAAATGTCTTTATGACGGGCGTACGTGAAAGGGAATTACGCTGTCAAAAGTCTTTATACATGCGATTGAACTGGGATTATGCAGCATGGAAAACGATACGCCGAAAAAGGCGGGAAAGCGTTCGGGGGGTGAAACGCAGCGGCGCCAAGGCGGCAGCGAAGGCGGTCGAGTCACACAACAGAGCGCCAAAGCGCCGACGCCGAAGCGCACGAGGCCTCCGCACGCAACCGGCACGCCATGCCGGTTGCGTCAGCTCGCACGACCGCCCGCACACCAAGGCAGGCCCACATGCGGTTCGCACCATTCCGTCATGCCCGAACGCAAGGCGCCGGCATCATGCGTCGCACAAATCCGCTTTACCGCCCGCCCGCAGCAAGATAATCGTCCATACCCGGCTCCGCGGACACGTACACGCAGCTTTCGGGAAAATACGTCAGCCACACCACGCCCTCGGCGCTTGTGATATCGGCAAGCCCGGAGCGATCGTTCTCAGCGACACTGATATGGATTTCCCGTTCGTCGAGCGTTTTGAACGTCATCTCGATCGTATCTTGGCTGAACGAGCTATAACGGCCGGTCGCGCGCTCTTCCTCGACTTCGGCAAGCCAGCACAACTCGGTCTGCGGGCCGCGCAGCAAATCGACCACGACATCTTTCGCCTGGATTATGCCGGCAATGAAGCCGAAAGCCGTAAGAAACACGAACAAGGCCATGATGCCGGCCGTGCCGAGCATGTCGTAGGTAACGGGATGCTTTTTACGATAGAGACGATACAGCACCACCACGCCGATGCAGGCGGCCACCACGACAAGCAGCTTGAACAGGCGCTCAGGCGTCGGCGCGCCGTTGTCGAATGCCGCGATCACAGCAAGCGCCACGAAACCCGAACCCACATACGCAATGCAGGCGATGACGAAACACCCGACCTCCCGCGCAAGCTTGAGGGCAGTGTCCCTAAAACCGGCACGAGCACCGCCTTTGCGCTTTTGCGCGTTCACGATCAGCAAAACAGCAACGCCGACGAACGAAAGGGCAAACAGCACGAACCCCGCTGCCGTGCACAGACGACTCACCATGCCCACGTATCCGACAGAAGGCGCCCACTCCCCTGCAAGCAAGATTGCGAACGCCGAAAACAGCACGGTCACCGTGACAATGCTGATTACCTTCTTCGACGACATGGAGACCAACGCCATCGCACCCCCGCTCTCGCGCTACGAATGCCGGCACAAAACGTACGCGGCGAAGCGCATCGTACCATGCGATCGCAAAACGATGTCGGCGTCCTGCAGCAAAAACGGGCGGGGGCGAAAAATGTTCCGACATCCGCCCGTCGCAACAGCAGACGGAAAATCTATGCAACGGCGCCGCCCGTCGCGACGGGCGGCGAAATTTACGCGACGGCATTTCCCATCAGGCGCTCGCGCTTCTTGCGCGCGACAACACGACCCTTGCCGCACTTCGGTTTTGCAAGCGGGCAACGCTTGCTGCAGCAGGGGCAAGTGCCCAGGTCAAGTTTGAGGGAAAGGCCGTTCGAAGCGACCATGGCCTTGCCTGCCTTCGTGCCCTGGCCTTGTTTGGCTGCCTTTTTGGATTTGGTCGCACTCGCTCCCCCACTGGATTTCTTTGCCTTGGCGTCTTTTCCGCCGTTCGCGCACGAAAGGCTCTTCGCGAGCTTCTTTGCCGCTTTGCGCACAGCCTTCGCCTGCTTTTTCGCAGCCTTGCGTTCAGCCTTCTTTTGCTTCTTCGACTGTTTTTCCAGTTGCTTTCGCGAAAGCTCCTTTTTCAGGTCTTTGTTCTTCTTCCTGCTTGCCATGACGACTCCCTCTCTTTGTTCGCCGCCATGATACAGCATATTTGCTATTAAGTTAGTATCAATTAACTTTCTTTAGACGAGTCGTACGAGAAAGCAGAGAAGCGTCCACGCGAACACCATGACAAACCCCGCCACGGCCTCAACAGAAATGCCGTTTCTCTATCGAACGACCTCGACTGCCTTAGCCCTCCCGACGCCCCGCCAGGCTCTTAGCCCGAACGAAGGGGCTTTGTGCTCTTTATTTATCGCTATAGTAGTCGCGAACCGAGTGGATTCGCAAATCGTTTCCTCTGACCTCGTAGATAATTCGGTTCAAAATGTCTATGCGCCTCGACCACATACCTGCGTAGTTGTGACGAAGAGGTTCGGGCTTGCCGATGCCTTCGAAGGGGCTACGTTCGATGTCTTTGACAAGGGCGTTGATGCGCTTGAGCGTTTTTCTGTCGTTTTTCTGCCACCAGAGGTAGTCGTCCCACGCATCATCGGTCCATACCTTATTCATCATCGTCTTCGATCAAGTCATGCGCAGCGGCCGCATTCTCATCGAATTGGGCGATGCCCCGATCGAGCTTGTCCCTCAGATATGGATTCGTATAGATTCGCATCGTTTCCATCAGGCTGTCATAATCCCGGGCATTCATCACAATGACATCGGCAGTGGAATCTTTGCTGGTGACAACGATTGATTCCGCCTGATCGCGCGTGTAATCAAGCCATGCACGAAGATTGTTTCTAAACGCACTGTAAGCAACCGTCTTCATCATGCCCTCTTTCGCTCCGACGACATGATTGTACAATATATTGTCCATTCTTTACGAAGCCTCCTTCTTGCCCATGGCAACATGCTAGCAAGAAGACCTTGCGGCAATTTGGAAGGCCCCTTCAAACAATCCGAAGAATTATTGCGCAATCCTTGATCACACCGAGCGCACCGCCGCGAAGCGGTCCTGCGCCGCGTTGCTAGATATGTTAGAATGATGCCGTACCAGCGAAGCCCGTCGGTTGTTAACGGGTTACGGGCGGCGCAAGGTGCTATTGATTAGAGAGACTGGTGCCCGCCAGTCTCTTCTATATCTCACCTGGTCATCCGTTGGTGTCTATATTCCCGCCATCTGTCGTACAGCTCCAGGAGCAGCGACCAGACGCCCGCCACGCAGGCGAGGGCATTCAGGATTTCAAGAACTACGTTCATAGGCGATACCTCCTTTCGGTAGGCGCCGCCCGCACGCGGACTTCGCTGGCATATTACATTTTAACAAACATTTGTTCTTATTTTAAAGAATCGTTCAAAACCGTCCGACGCATCCGACGTAATCAGTACGCTTGGCGCCAGGATGCCTACCGTCAGAACGTCCATCACGCGAAAAGCGGAGGCCAGGCACTACCCCGACCTCCGCTTCGATCGGTCTTGCATTCAACCGCCATCGCGACGCCTCGCCGCTCGCGGTACCCTGCCCCCGCAGCGCTAACGCTCGGCGCGGCTCTCCTGCACCTCGAACGCACCCACTTCTTCAGTGGTGCCGCAGCCACACCCGCATCCGCAACCCGCCGACGCATCGGCTGCCATCTTGTCGGCCGCGCGGGCCACGTCGCGCATACGGCGCGCCTCGGCCTCTTTGCCTTCCAGGTTCGCCTTCGCCACGCTGATCATCAGCTTGATGCGGTTGAGCTGGTTCACCTCGGAAGCACCCGGATCGTAATCCACCGCCACGATGTTGCTTTCGGGATACCTACGACGCAGCTCCTTGATCACGGCCTTGCCCACCACATGGTTCGGCAGGCACGCGAACGGCTGCGTGCACACCACGTTCGGCGCGCCCGTACGAATAAGCTCCACCATCTCGGCGGTCAAAAGCCATCCCTCGCCCATCGAGTTGCACAGGCTCAAAATTTCGCTCGCATAGCCCGCCAGTTCATAGATGTCGGCCGGTGCCTCGAAACGATGCGACGCCCGCAGCGCGTCGTTGACAGGCTTGCGGAACTTGTCGATAGCAGCCAACGCAATGCGGCTTCCGAAAGCGCCCTTGGCCGAACGGCCCAGCGGGTCTTTCTGGAAAATAGCGCCCGCCAGGCCGAACAGGAAGAACTCCGTCAATCCGGGCACCACGGCCTCGCAGCCCTCATGCTCGATCACGTCGACGATCTGGTTGTTCGCCGTGGGGTGGAACTTCACCAGAATCTCGCCTACCACGCCAACGCGCGGTTTCGTTCCTTCGCCCACCAGCGGCAACGTGTCGAAATCTTCCACGATCTGACGCACGGTGCGCTTCCATTCGCCGCGCGAAACGCCCTTGGCAAGCTGCCCCTTGCACACGGCCATCCAATGGTCGAACAGCGCGTTCGCCGCACCAGGCTCGGCCTCGTAAGGACGCGTGCGATACAGGCACATCATGAGCAGATCGCCGTAAAGCACGCCATAAACTGCCTGCAGCAGCATCTTCGGCGTCATCTCAAAGCCGGGATTGCTTTCCTCAAGCTTTTTGAACGACAGCGAAATCACGGGGATATGCCCCAGGCCTGCCGCCGCCAACGCCTTGCGAATCAGCGCGATGTAGTTGGTGGCACGGCAGCCGCCGCCCGTCTGCGTGATGATCACGGCCAGCTTGTCGGTGTCGTAGCGGCCGCTCATCACAGCCTCCATGATCTGGCCCGTCACCAGGATGGACGGATAGCAAATATCGTTGTTGACATACTTCAGACCGGCATCCACCGCACCGTGGTCGACGCTCGGCAAAAGCTCGAAGTTGTAGCCGTTCTTACGGAAAATCTCCACCAGCAAATCGAAATGGATCGGCGCCATCTGCGGGCACAGAATGGTGTATCCCGCCTCTTTCATCTCCTTGGTGAACTGGACCTTCGCAAACTCAGTCGACGCACCTTCGCGCTGCTTGATCAGCGCATCAGCCTGCGCCACCACGCGCGCCGCCTCGGCCTCGGTCAGGCCTGTCTTGTTGTCCATGCGCATCTTGGCATGGCGCGCATGCTCTTTCATCTCGTCTTCGGGAACGGCCGCCTCGGTGCTGTACTGCTTGTTCATGGCCACCGTCGGGCACGCCAGCGGAACGCGCTTCGCTTCGGCACGTTCGTCTGCCTTGTCCTTGAGCGCCGCCAGAAGCGAACGCACACGGATACGCGCGGCGCCCAGGTTGGACACCTCGTCAATCTTGAGCACGGTGTACACCTTGCCCGAAGCCTCCATGATTTCTTGCACCTGGTCGGTGGTCAGCGCATCCAAACCGCAACCGAAGCTGTTCAGCTGAATCAGGTCAAGATCGTCGCGCTGCGTGGCCACCTTCGCCGCGGCATAGAGACGCGTGTGGTACATCCACTGGTCAACCACGCGGATCGGACGCTCGAGCGTGCCCAGATGCGCGATGGAATCTTCCGTAAGCACCGCCAGGCCGAAACTGGTCAAAAGCTCGGGAATGGCATGGTTGATTTCGGGGTCGTTGTGATACGGACGGCCCGCCAGCACGATGCCATGCGTGCCGGTTTTCTCCATCCAACGAAGCGTTTCTTCGCCCTTGGCGCGAATGTCGTCTTTGAACGCCATGTCTTCGGCCCAGGCAGCCTCCACCGCTTCGGCCACTTCCGCACGCGTCGGCGCGCTTGCATGACGGCACGTAGCATCGGCGAAGTTCTCGAACAATTCCACGAACAGACGCTCTTTGAGCTTGTCTTTCTGGTCGTAAGGAAGCCACGGGTTCAAAAACTTCG
>JAUNLI010000131.1 GCA_030532315.1 Slackia sp. | reverse complement strand
CGAACACAATATACCTCTCAAACTCTCGAAGAATAACCGTGTAATCTTAGCACAACAGCAGACCGAGACGGCAACCATCCACGCCCTGCGAAACGATTATCCACCGCTCCGGTAGACTTCCGTCATGCCATACGACACAATGCGGACACCTGTCCACCTCACCAGGCTCTGCCCTCGCATCGCATAGGCGACCGAACGACGAAGGAGACGGTCTTGGAGATTTCGCGCGACCGGCTGAAAGAATCCGCTCTCATAACGCTTGCCGTGATCGGCTTCGGGCTCCACCAGGGCTCGAGGATGCTCGATTCCGGTTCGGGGCCCTATTCAGCCGAAACGTTCGCCGTCGTCGGCATCGCGGCAGGTGGAGCCGCATGCTTGTACGTGGCCGCGCTCGCCTACCTCGGAAAGGCATGCAGCGCCGTTCCGTTCTTCGCCATGGGCGTCGTCTGCACGATCGCAAGGTTCGTCCTCGCCGAAACGCTTCCCCCGTCCACAGGCGCGATTCTCGCCGAACAGGCGCTCGGCGGCATCGGATGGACGCTTGTCATTTTATGCTGGATGGAAGTTTTCTCGGGCTATCGGCCTTCGTTTTCGCTGCCCATGATAGCCGGCGGCTTCGTTGTCCTGATTTCAATCGTTCCTATCGCATCCCCCTTGAATGAAGACGCAAGAAAGCTTCTCCTTTTCGCTTTGCTTTTCGCATCGTTCGTAGCGCTTGGATTGTGCCTGAAAAACCACACCTGGATCGCGAAACGCATGATGGAAAAGCACCGACCGCGCGGGTCGATCGACGAGCTGACGCGACGCGTAAAACGCTCGATCATCGCCGCGGCGGTTTTTTCCGCGACGTGCGGCTTCATCATCGAATTCGACATAATCTCAAGCGTTCACAGCCATCAAACGGCCCTCACGGGCATCATCGGCGGCGCGGTGGCAACGGTTCTGTTCATATGGACGGTTACCGCGCGCGTAACGCGCATCGACCTTGATTTCGCCTATCCGCTCTGCGCCATCGCGCTGACGGCGATCATCACCATGCGCATCATGGCCCCCGAAAGCGCCGATTTGTCTGCGAGTCTGGTAACCATCGCGCTGCACACGTTTTTCTGCCTGATGTGGATGGCGTTCACGGGCAGGGCCCACGAACGCAAGCTTCCGGGATTTTATCTTCTGGGGCTTGCCGTCGGAGTTTCGCAGATTTCCATCGCATGCGGAAGAACGCTCGGGGGCGTCTTTATGCAGGCGACTCCGTTCGATACCGCCCAATATGCGGCCATGTCCATTGGAATGCTTTCGGTTGGAACGGCCCTGCTTTTCGTCGTGCTTGCACGCCAGACGGCACGCCACGGCGCCGAAACCGGACATGCGCCGACGCAAGCCTCCCGAAGCACCGAAACCGACGCGGAAAACGAAAGCCATCCCAACCCTTCCCGCAAAAGCAAATCCGAGCAAGAAGCGAAACCGCTCGATGCACCCGCGTCCGCCGCTCCGCTCGAAAACAACCCCGCCCTCGATTTGGTGGCACGAAGATTCGCCCTTTCGAAGCGCGAAAAACAAATCGTCGGCGAATTTTCGACAGGACGCAGCGCGCGTTCGATCGCCGACAACAATCTCATATCGGAACACACCGTCAAAACCCACCTCAAACACGCCTACGCCAAGATGGAAGTCCATTCGCGTCAAGAACTGCTCGACCTTCTTGAGAGCGGCGAAGCGGAATTGCGCCGCAAGGAAAGCGGGAAATGAAAAATCCCCTGCGCCTCTTAATGAAACGCAGGAGAATAAGGGAGGGGTAAAGCCAGGTTTAGACGGTTTCAGCGGCAGCAAGCTCGCCGGCGATACGGCCGTACACCAGGCCGCTCATCTGCCAGTTGCCGGAAGTCGTGCTGGTTCCGAGAACGCCGCCCGTGCACATGCCGGCTGCGAACAGGCCGGGAATGGGGTTACCCTCGACGTCGATCACGCGGGCCTCTTCGTTGATTTCGATTCCGCCGTGGGTGGACATCGGAATTGCCGTCTCGGCCGGGCCGGCGACGAACGGGGCCTGGTCGATCGGGGTCATATGATGCGAATCTTTGCCGAACTCGGCGTCGACGCCCGATGCGCAGTACTCGTTGTAGCGAGCGATCGTCTCCAAAACGGCGCTCGCGGGGGTGCCGAACTTGGCTTCCATGTCGGCCGCAAGAGCCTCGATGGTATCGCCCGATGCCAAAATGCCCGCCTCGGAAAGCTTCGCGACCTTTTCAGCGTCCACCTTGATCGAACCCGTGGGGTCGGGCATATGGCGGCCGTCGACGATGGGATAGCACACATGATCGGGAAGCGCGTCGATGATATCGAGCGCGATTGCGCCGCGGTCTGCGCCTTCGTTGGTGAAGCGCTTGCCCTCGGAGGTCACAAGAACCTGGTTCACGGCACGCGTCAGGCCTGCAGGCAGAATCTTCTGAGACATGACCTCGGGCACCGAGTAATACGGGTCATACATCATGTATTCCATATGGCGAACGGCTGCGCCTGCCTTCTGGGCAGCGATGATGGCCTCGCCGGTGTAGGGGCCGTACGGCATGCCGAACGAGGCAAGCGTGTCGGCGCACTCGGTAACGATGTCAGGCAGAACCTTGGTGTGACGAGCGGTCAGAACCCCGTCGTTGCCCCAAGGACCGGTGCAGATGACCACGCCCTTGTTTGCCTTGATGCCAATTTTGTCTTCGTCGCAGCGGATGCCGATGACGCGGCCGGTTTCGCCGTCGCGCACGATCGAGGACAAGGGAGTCTTGGTAAGAATCTCGCCGCCCTGCGCTTCGATGGAGGCAAGAACCTTCATCGTCAGATCGCCCGGAGTGGCAAGGATGTACTTGCCCTGACCTGCACGGCCATCGGAAACACGCAGCGTGTCCTTGAACTCGCAACCCTGCTCGATCATCCAGTTGATGCCCTCGGCGGATTTGTCGCAGTAGACCTTCGCCAGCTTCTCATCGGCAGTGCCGTTGGAGCAAAGCATCGCGTCCTGAAGCATCAGTTCGGCGCTGTCCTGGACGTCATCGAAGTTCTGCGGAATATGCAGGTCGGAATCGAACGCGCAGTACTGCTCGCACACGCTGCTGACGCCGCCGGCACCGGCCTCTTTTTCCACCATGATGACCGTGGCGCCCGCATCAAGGGCGGTCTTTGCCGCGGCAACGCCTGCGGTGCCCGTGCCAACCACGACGACGTCTGCCTCGTGATCCCATTTGTCAGAAGCCGAGGAAGAACCCTTCGCGCCATCGGCGGCACAGCCCGCCAGCGCAAACGCTCCCAGGCCCGCGGCGCCCAGCCCCAGGCTCTTCACGAAAGAACGACGCGAAACGCCGTTACGAACCGAATTCCCCATAACCCTCTCCTCTCAAATCATTCGAGACGCACCGTCGGTGCGCACTTGCACTATGAGACAAAGGAGAGGCTGGGCCCTACCGCGATTGGCGTGAACGTCTCCTCGAATACCGCGAAAAGGGGGATGTTGGCAAAACCCCTGTTCGAAAGCCTGCTAGTTCGACCAGAGATATCCCGCCCCGCGCACGGTTTGCACGCGCTATACAGCTGCACTTCCTCGCTCGCCCGTACGGATGCGAACGGCCTCTTCGATGGGCGACACGAAGATTTTCCCGTCGCCGACATCGCCGGTCCTTGCCACACGACAAATGGTGTCGACGATCGAGTCAACCTGCTCGTCTTCGACCACCAGCGATAAGGCAACCTTAGGCACCATATTCACGATCACTTCGCTTCCCCGGTAGTACTCTTTCCATCCGTGTTGCTTTCCACACCCTTGCACCTGACAGACCGTCATACCCCTAAAGCCGGATGCCAGCAACGCATCCTTGATGTCTTCGAACTTCGAAGAACGCACTATCGCTTCTATTTTCTTCACGTCAATCTCCTTTTCACGCAACGACGCAGCACTTCGCCCAAACACATCGTTGCGAACACGAAAACGTACAATCTCTTACGGCCTCGAAATACCACAGCTGCAACGAATATCCCTACGCGATATCGCCGCAATCAATCAAGGCCGTTGAACGAAGGATAGGCGCTTTCACCATGGCAGCGAGAATCGATTCCTTCGTTTTCCTCGGCTATCGAAACGCGCAAGCCGCCAAACAAAGCCTTGACCGCAAGACCGATTATCGACGAAGCGGCAATCACGTAAACGACCGTCACCGCAATACCTGCAGCCTGAGATGCGAGTAGCGAAAAGTCTCCCGTGTACAGCAAGCCGCCAACGCCCGTCCACGAAAGCTCCGGAACGCAAAACACGCCAGTAAGTAAACCGCCCACAACTCCCCCGACACCGTGGCATCCGAAAGCATCGAGCGCGTCATCGTAACCCAGGCGAGGTTTAAGGAAAGCTATCGCCGCATAGCAGACAGGCGCAGTGACAGCACCCATGATTACGGCAGCCCAAAGGTCGACAAATCCCGCCGCAGGCGTAATAGCAACCAACCCCGCCAAAACACCCGTGCATGCGCCAACCAGCGTGACCTTGCCTGCATGAAGCCGCTCGACCAACATCCAGGCAAGCATTGCCGCAGCCGGAGCAATCATGGTGTTAAGCAAGGCCAGCGCCGCCACAGCGTCGGCGGCAAAAGCGGACCCGGCATTGAACCCGAACCACCCGAACCAAAGAAGCCCCGTTCCCAAAAGGACGAACGGCACATTATGAGGCCGATACGCAATCAGACCGAAACCTCGCCGTTTGCCAAGGAGGAGACACAAGACCAAGCCTGTCAAACCCGACGAAATATGAACGACATCGCCTCCCGCAAAATCCAGAGCGCCGATCGTATCGCCGATAAAGCTTCCGTCGCCTCCCCAGACCATATGCGCCAAAGGCGCGTACACAATCAGGCACCACGCCGAAACGAACACCAGCACCGCCGAAAACTTCATACGACCCGCCACCGAGCCCGTGATGATGGCAACGGTAATCGCGCAGAACGCGAGCTGGAATGCCACATCGGTGATCCCGGGGTATGCCGCACCATCAGTCGCACCGACAAGAGCCTCCGATAAAACATCTGGACAGAACAGCTGGTCGAACCCTCCCACGAACGGCGACGATCCGTCTCCGCCGTATGCGATAGACCACCCTGCCGCAATCCAGAGCACTCCGACCACCCCAAGCGCCGAAAACGCCATAATCATCGTATTGACGACGTTTTTGCGCCGCGAAAGGCCGCCGTAGAAAAACGCCAACGCCGGTGTCATCAAGAACACCAGCATCGTACTAACCGCCATAAAGGAGGTCGTTCCCGCATCGTACATAACATCCCTTCCATGCCGCCGATTCCCGATATCGATCGACGTCTCTTGCGGGCACGTTGCCACATACGACACGAGCAAAACAAACCTCGCGCAATCAGGAACATATCCGGCTCTGCAGCGCCGGCCCGAAACCATGTGCGCACGCGTAAGGACACGTCGAACGCAAAGAATTATTGGCCAGCAACAAAGAAAAATACGAGGTCATTAATAGGATTTACTGACGCTTGACGACTTAGCAACACGGGCGTAACGCTCGAAACGACTTCTCAATGCGTTCGAAACGGAAGGGAAACAACGCCTCAATACGCAACAAAGCCGTGCCACAAGAACGATAAAAATATGGCCGACGACGCCATCCGACAAGACGATATGAGCAGGACATAAAAATTGGAAGCCCCTCCTGCATGCATATCC
>JAUNLI010000130.1 GCA_030532315.1 Slackia sp. | reverse complement strand
GTGAGCTCGGCACCCTTGGTCTCGACGCCGGCCTCTTCCAGGGCGGCCTTGACGGCCATCAGGTCGGAAGGATTGGTGTAGACGATCCACTCTTCGTCGGCGTCTTCGTAATCAAGGCCGCCGGCCTCGGCCACGAGCAGCATGAATTCGTCCTCGTCGACAGCATTCTGCTTGTCGGCAACCTTCTTGTCGTCGCTCTTGATGACCTTCTCGATCATGATCTGGCCCTTGCGATCGAACTGGAAGGCAACGCAGCCCGGGGTGCCCAGGTTACCGTTGGCATGACGGAACGCAGCAGACACATCGGCAGCGGTGCGGTTGCGGTTGTCGGTCAGAGCCTCGCAATACACGGCAACGCCGGCGGGGCCGTAGCCCTCGTAGGTCAGGGTCTCGTAGGAAGCGGCATCTTTACCGGTGCCGAATGCCTTGTCGATAGCGGTCTTAATCTTGTCCTTCGGCAGAGAGTAGCCCTTTGCCTTCTCGATCGCGGCAGCCAACGAAGCGTTGTTCGCCGGGTTCGGGTCGCCGCCTTCCTTCGCCGCAACGGTGATGTTACGGGAAAGCTTGCTGAACAGCGCGGAGCGCTTCGCGTCCTGCGCGGCCTTGCGGTGTTTGGTGGTTGCCCATTTAGAGTGACCGGACATGCTTGCCTCTTTCTAGCGTTCGAACGTGCACGTTGCGCGCACAGGGCGCGTATCGTGCGTCGCGTGCGTCTTGAGAAAATACCGCGCGATAGTTTAGCGCAAAACCCCACACCGCGTAAAGAATCGGCTGCGACAACCACAGGGCGCACATGGAAGCGCACGTATGCTCGCAGCCTCGGCGATCGACCTGCATGCTTCGAATTGCCCCTTCACGCAAAAAGAGCCCGGAATGAATCCTCATTCCGGGCTCCTGCACATGAGAGGCTTAGTCTACAAGAGGGCCTTTCGGATCGGCATGCAATCGACCGCCTACGCAGCGGCTCCTACGCAAGCACCCATCGCAGCACTCGCACGGCGCATGCCCGCATTGCTAGGCCTTGACCTCGCTTTCGGCACCTTCGCCCTGATGGGTGCGATACGCCTCGGCATCGATGCAAACGGCCACTTCGCTCTTGTCTCCGCTTTCCATGGCCTCCTGCGTTTCGGCGCGGTCGGCATGGCCGAAGGTTTCCATGACTTCCATGCTGCTCAGACGCGATTCGGCATCGGCAACAGACATGTTGTCGTCTTCGCCCGGATTAGCAACGTACAAAACGCCACGCTTGGCATCGGCGCGAGCGCCGATGAACAGGAACAAAAAGCCGATCACGCCGGCAAGCGTCGAGGCGGTAAGAATCGCTGCCTTCGCCGACACGATGAGCGCTTCGCTTTCAAACGCCAGATTGGCAACGAAGATGGCCATGGTAAACCCGACGCCGCCCAAAACGGCCGCGCCGATCATATGGTGCCAGTTCACGTTCGCAGGAAGCGATGCCAGACCGGTCTTCACCACAATGAAGCTGAACAGCAAGATGCCGATGGGCTTGCCCAGCAGAAGGCCGAAGAACACGCCCGTAAACACCGGGGAGCCGAACATTGCCGCAGGATCGGCGGTGGCCAAATGCACGTCGGCGTTGGTCAGCGCGAACAGCGGCAAGATTGCGAAATAGACCCAAGGATAGAGCTTGTGCTCGAGCCTGGTTGCCGGAGGAATGACCTGCGCGGCAATAGCAGAGAGGTTTTTGACCTCGCGCATATATTCCTTCTGACCGATGACCGGTTCGTCGGGGCGATACGCCTTGTAAGCCTGACGAATTTTCTTATCGGACCAGGCAATGAAGCCCTTCAAGTTGATGCGCGAACCGGACGGAATGGCAAACGCCAGAAGCACGCCCGCAATCGTGGAATGCACGCCGCTCATGAAGACGCAGAACCACAGCACCACGCCCACCAACAGATACGGCACGAGCGAATACATATGCGTGCGGTTCATGAGCACGAGCACCACCATAACGCCCGCAGCGGCAGCCAGCCATGCGAAGCTCGGTGCCTGACCGTAGAAGATGGCGATCACCAAAATGGCGATGATATCGTCGGCCACGGCAAGCGTGGACAGGAACACACGCACGCCGATGGGCACGCGGTTGCCCAGAAGCGCCATGATGCCAAGCGCGAACGCGATGTCGGTGGCAGTAGGCACGCCCCATCCCATGAAAGTATCAGGATTGCCCATGTTGAACAGCAGATAAATCACGATCGGAGCCAGCACACCGCCGCATGCGGCCACAATGGGCAGCAAGGCCTGGCGGATATTCGTCAGCTCGCCGACCGTCATCTCGTATTTAATCTCAAGGCCGACCAGCAAGAAGAAGATCGCCATGAGGATGTCGTTGATGACGTGCGAGATGGACATGGTGTATGTCGCATCGCCCAGCACAAAGCCGATATTCTGATGAATCGCATGGTTGAACGATTCGTACAAACCCGTATTCGCCACGATCAACGCGACGATCGCCGCAAGCAGCATGATGCCGGCGGCTTTCGTGGCCGAATGGGTGAACTGGATGATCTTTTTGTACCGGGCCTGATGAGCGTGAACCTCTTCGATGAAGATCGAAGGCTCGACACCCGTCGGACGCTTCTCAGCGGTCATTTCCCCTCCTCCGAAATTTACAGAACAACCGCGCGCCGACAAGGCATGCGGCCCTCGACGAATACGGGCCGTCCCGCCCGTCGAAACTCGCCAAACGCCGCAGGTCGAAACCTGAAGAAACAACCTATGACGCCATGGTGGAGTTGCTTATTATATCCCCCGTCATATTTCCTAGTGTTTCGGATGGCGAAAATATGCGCCGCACGTTTCCGAACTGCAATGTAAGCTCCATCGGAAACCGCGCCATGCGCGGCGAGCAGCCGAAATGAAGAAGCCGTCACGCCGCTCGCCCGACAAAACGAACCGTATGCCGTATCGCTTCGAGGAGGAGAACGCCATGCAATCCGACATCATCATCACCAGCACGCACGTATTCACGAGCGTCGCGGGAAAAGACGACGCGCAGGCCGCCGCCGTCTGCATCAAAGACGGCCGCATCCAAGCCGTCGTGGCGCCCGAGGAGGCGAAAGCCTACTGCGGGCCCGACACCCGCACCGTCGATTACGGCGACGCCTTCGTCTGCCCCGGCCTGCACGACGCGCATCTGCACGCATTCCATTCCGCTTTGTACTCAAGCCCTCTGGCCGAAAGCTTTCTGGGCGAATCAGAGGCCGACTGCGTGGCGCGCCTTGCACCTTTGGCCGAACGCCGGCCGACCGGTTGGCTTTTGGCGCAGGGATGGCGTGAATACCGCTGGGAAGTTCCCGTGCTGCCCAGCAAACACTCGCTTGACGCCGCCTACCCCGACCGCCCCGTAGCCTTGTATTCAGGCGATGCGCACACCCTGTGGCTGAATTCGTGCGCACTTGCCGAGCTGGGCGTGACCCGCGACAGCGTGGCCCCCGCAGGCGGCAGCTACGACAAAGACGATACGGGCGAGCTGACCGGCATCGTGCGCGAAGCTGCTGCTATGGAACTGATGCCGCGCATCGTCGCGTCGTTTACGCTCGATGAGATCGCCGACGCCTATCGCGGCTTCTTGCGCCGTCTGGCATCGCACGGCATCACCTCGATCTGCGACGTGAGCCTCATGGCACAGCCCGGGCTCGACTTCGTGCGCGACGACGTATATGCCGAACTCGAGAGGGCGAACGACCTGACCGCGCGCGTGCACCTGTTCCCCACCCTGCTCGACGACATGGGCCGTTTCGAGCATATGCGCGAAACCTATCGCGGGCCGCTTCTGCAAACCTGCGGGTTCAAGCAGTTCTTCGACGGCGTTTCCAGCCAGCACACCGCCTATCTGCAAGCGCCCTACACCAACGCCCATTTCGAAGGCGACCGGGGGCAGACCACGGTGCCGTTTGCGACAATGCGCGCACTGGTCATGAAGGCCGCAGAAAAGGGATACCCCGTGCGCATCCACACGATCGGCGACGAAGCGATCCACGAAGCACTCGACATCTTCGAGGAAGCACTCGAGAAATACGGCGCACCGCGCTTCGGACGCAACTCGCTCGAGCATCTGGAGAACTTCCAACCCGACGACATCGCGCGCCTGGCGCGCCTGGGAGTTGTCGCCTCGGTGCAGCCGCCGCACATCACGCTCGATCCGGGCGGCCCGGAGCGCGACTTGGGACCGATGCGCTGCCAATACATGTGGCCCTTCGCCACGCTGCTCGCCGACGGCGCCACGCTTGCCCTGGGCACCGACTCCCCTGTGGTGGACGTCGATTCGCGCGGCGTGCTCTACACTGCCGTCACCAGGCAGGATGCGAAAACCCATGCTCCGCAAGGCGGCTGGCTTCCCTCCGAGAAAATCAGCATGGCCGATGCACTGCGCGCCTATACCGCAGGCTCGGCAACTGCAGCAGGCGATGCCGAAATCGGCACGCTCGAAGCAGGAAAGTGGGCGGATATCGCCGTGTTCGACCTGAACCTCCTCGGCGAAGAAGCCGCGCGCGAACCCGAGCGCATTCTTGATATGAACACGATTGCCACCTACGTGGCGGGCAAAGCGGTCTACAAAGCATAGGCATACGACGAACCGAGAAATGAAGCCGGCGGTATTCAAGCGGATGTCGCCGGCTTTTTCATCGGAGAATCCACCACCATGCCGGCATCTGCAAGTTCGCCCGCGACGCACCCTGCAGACACGCCCGGCTGCGTTTGCCG
This sequence comes from Slackia sp., assembly GCA_030532315.1. GTDB lineage: Bacteria > Actinomycetota > Coriobacteriia > Coriobacteriales > Eggerthellaceae > Slackia. The sequence continues at coordinate 1,010 of JAUNLI010000130.1, read as the reverse complement.
AAGGGCGGCGGATATGCCCGGCTGCGTGGTGCAAAGCACTTCGACAAGATGGCAACGCGGATGCTCCGCAACGCAAGAAGTGCGCTACCATGGAGCCAGAACATAGATCATCCAGCTACGAAAGGATGGAGAGTATGGATATCAAAGTCATCGGCCGCAAAGTCACTGTCACCGACGCATTGAACGCCTATGCAATCGAGAAGATCGGCAATGCCACCAAGGTTATGAGCATCGATATCCCCGATGCCGAAGTTGTTCTTCGCGTCGAAAAAGCCCGCGCTATTCCGTGCATCTGCGAAGTCACGCTGCGCCTGAAGGGCCACACCATCCACGTGGAAGAGCACGAAGAAGACATGTACGCGGCCATCGACGTGGCAGCTGCCAAGGTGCTGCGCCAGCTGCGTAAATACAAGACCCGCGTCATCGACCACCGCATGCGCGAGACCTTGAAGGAAACCGCTCCCATCGAAGCCACCGGCGCCGATTTCGACGAGCTTATGGCCGAGCTTTCCGCCGACGACGAAGTAGTACGCGTCAAAGAGATGGATTTCGAGCCCATGACCGAACAGGAAGCGCTCATCCAGATCGACCTTCTGGGACACGATTTCTTCGTCTACACCGACCGCGACACCAACGAGGTCAACGTGATGTATCGCCGCACCGGCGGTGGCTACGGTCTCTTGAAGCCGAAGGCCGAGTAAGCGAAGCATCGCAAAGACGAATCGCACATTACGCAAGAAAGGGGAGCCTGCACGGCTCCCCTTTTTCGGTGCTCATAGGAAAGCGGGCTTGCAAAGGCCTGTTTACTTCGAATGAAACGCAGATCGGCTTTCGCTTCTTCCACGCCCGACAACGGGCTTAAACGGCGATGCGACCCGCCCCTCCCACGCCACGTAAAGCCGTCTGCATCACATGCAAGAAGGCGCCAGACGCATGGCCTGGCGCCTTCGACCTACGCGCGATAAAGCTTGGGCGGGACTAGGAGGGAGGGGACCCAAGCCCTAGACACT
>JAUNLI010000129.1 GCA_030532315.1 Slackia sp. | reverse complement strand
CGGCTGATTCCGACCCCGCGATCACGCGCGTCGGCATTGCTCCGAAGGCGCTTCACGCGTGCCATCCCACGGTGTTTTCCCGTGTGAACGAAGTGGCCGAGAAGCTGGGCATTCCCGTTGCCATGCATATGGCAGGCAGCTATGAGGAATACCAGTACATCAAAAACGGCTCCACGCCGCTTTCGGTGCGCGGCATCGAAGCGGGCGATGACAGCCTGACCGACCGCCCCATGTGGCTTCCCACGGGCGTCACGCCGGTGAACTATGCGTTGAACTGGGGCGCATTCCACAGCAAAGATGTGCTTGCCGTACATTGCGTGCATGTAGACGAAGCCGACATCGCCAAGCTGAAGGAATACGACGTGGCGATCGCCGTGTGCACGCGCTGCAACGCGCAGTTGGGCATGGGCTTGGCTCCGTTGCAAAGCTTCTTGCAGGCGGGCATCCGCGTGGGCTTGGGAACCGATTCCCCCGCGGCAACGGACACTTCGGACATGTTCACCGAAATGCGCCTTGCCACGCTGATCCACCGCGCGGTCGACCGCTCCGACTTCTTGACGGCGCAGACCATGCTCGAGCTTGCCACGATCGGCGGTGCTCGCGCTTTGCGCATGGAAGACGAAGTGGGCAGCCTCGAACCCGGCAAGCGCGCCGACGTGATCGCGGTCGATCTGTCCGGCTCGCGTCAGACGCCGCTCGTCGATCCGGTGACGGCGGTGGTCACGGGCGCTGCCGCGGCCGACGTGGTGTTCACCATGGTCGAAGGCGTCATTCGCTACGAGCGTGGCGGCACATGGAACATCAATGTCGATCCTGCCGAGGTGGCGCACCGCGGCATTCATATTCGTGGAAAGCTGAGAGATTAGCATGGCACAGAAAATGACGGCGAAGCAGCGTGCGGCGCAGATCGAAGCGGCACGCAGACGCGAAGAAGCCGAAAAGCAGCGTCGCGAGCGCGCGATACGCACCAAGAAGATCTTCACCGTGGTGGTGTGCGTGATCTTGGTTCTGGCGCTCGGCATTCCCACGGTGGCCATCATGGCCATGGGCGGCGCAACGGCATAACGCATTTAGAGCATTTTTGGAAAACCCCGCAAGCCGAACGGCGCGGGGTTTTTTCGCGTATGATGGCGAAGTTTGCAAAGATATTCGCAGGAGGAGCCATGGGACTTCGTTCTTCGTTTGCCGCATCGATCGGCAAAAGCGCTCGATGGGCGGGCGAGACGTTCATGCATCGCTCGGCGGGCAACCTTCCGGGCGTAATAGCCATGAAGGCCGCTCCTGCCGTGCTGGCCGACCTCGCACGGTCGGCCGACAATATCGCGGTGATTTCAGGAACCAATGGCAAAACCACCACGACGAACCTCTCTGCCGATTGTCTGGCGTCGTCGGGGCGCGCGTTGTACTGCAACCGCGACGGCAACAACCTTGAATCGGGCGTGGTCACTGCGTTTCTCGTGAAGCCCGAGCGCCGTGCGGGCGAAGGTTCCGGCAACGCTGCCGCCGAAAAGCCCGTTTCGTGCTTCGAATGCGATGAGATGTATACCAAATACGTGCTTCCGCGCGTGAAGCCGCGCTTTTTCGTGCTGCTCAATCTGTTCCGCGACCAGCTTGACCGCGTGGGCGAAATCGAACACGTGCAAAACACCATTGCAGCCGCGCTCGAAGGTTCCCCTGAAACCACGTTCATCTACAACGGCGACGATCCGCTGTGCGCCTCCATTGCCGCCCGCGTCCCCAATCGTTCGCTTGCATTCGGCATCGCGTGCGACATGAAGCTCGATGCCGACCGCATCAGCGACAGCCGCTTCTGTCAGAAATGCGGCGCTGCGCTCGAATACGACTACGTGCATTACGGGCAGCTGGGGGCATACCGCTGTCCGTCGTGCGGATGGGAGCGGCCCGAACTCGCGTTTGCCGCCGATAACGTGCGCATGCAGGATGGCTCACTTGTCTTCGACATCGACGGGCGCACGGTGCGTACGGGGCAGACGGGCGTCTACATGATTTACAACACGCTGGCCGCCTATGCGCTCAGCATGGCATCGGGCATCGTTTCTTTCGAGGGCTTTCAGGGTGCGATCGACGCGTATCGTCCTACCAACGGGCGTTTGCAGACGTTTTGCCTGGGGTCGCGCAGCGTGATGACGAACCTCGCGAAAAACCCCACGGGCTTCAACCAGAACATCCGCATCGTCCTCAACGAGGGTGGCCGCGTGCTGGCGCTTTTCGTCAACGACGACGAAGCCGACGGTTGCGACGTTTCGTGGTTCTGGGACATCGATTTCGAACGCTGGTCGCAGATCGAGGGCCTGAAGGCGTTCGTCGGCGGTTCGCGTGCCAATGACATGCAGGTGCGTTTGAAATATGCGGGCATCGAGTCGGCGATCGTCGAAACCGCGGCCGACGTGCTTGCGGCGACGAACGAATCCGACGGCAAGGTGTACGTGATCGCCAACTACACGGCATTGCCTCCCTTGCGCCGCGAGCTCGAATTGCTTGAAAAGCAGGATGCCGCATCGGCTGTGCAGCACTCTGCGGACGAAGCCGTGCATGCCAAGAAAGGGGAGTAGCCCATGAAACCGGTCAATATCGTGCATCTGTTCCCCGAGCTTTTGAACCTTTACGGCGACGGCGGCAACGTCATGGCGCTGCGCCGCCGCTGCGAATGGCGCGGCATTCCCGTGCAGGTGAGCGAGGTGGGCATGGGCGATGCCATGGATTTCGCGCATGCCGACATCGTGTTCATCGGCGGCGGCGCCGATCGTGAGCAGCTGATCGTGAAAGACGCCATGATGGGTCATAAGGCCGAGCTGCAATCGTATGTTGCCGACGGCGGCGTGCTTCTGGCCGTGTGCGGAGGATATCAGTTTCTCGGGCACCGCTATGTCATGGGCGAAGAATCGGTCGAAGGCCTGGGCATTGTGGACATGGAAACGGTGCGCGGCGAAGGCCGATTGATCGGCAACGCCGTGATCGAAAGCGACATCGCATCCATGCCCATTGTGGGCTTCGAAAACCATGGCGGGCGCACTACGTTGGGTTCGGGCGTCAAGCCGCTCGGCCGCGTGTTGGGCGCGACGCACGGCAACAATGGCGAGGACGGCCTTGAGGGCGTGCATCAGGGAAATCTCGTCGGAACGTATTTGCATGGGCCGCTTCTGCCGAAAAACCCGCAGGTGGCGGATTATCTGATTGCCCGAGCGCTTGAGCGTCGCGGCGATTCGTGCGAGCTTGCGCCGCTCGATGACGCGGTGGAAAACGAGGCCAATCGCGTGATGGCAAGCAGGCTGGGCGTTTTGTAAACGGAGTTTCTCGTGTGGGTCGCAGCTTCTCCCCTGAATTGCAAAATATGCATACGTATAGGGAGCAATCGTTGTTTTCATGCTGAGAAAGGGTATATTTCAATCGGTTTAATCCTTGCGTAACGTTTCGCCGCGCACGGTGCGTGATATGATTGCGCTGCATGCGACAGGGCGTTTTCGACCCATTGCGGCCGGCCCGTTTCGGACCGGCCTTTATTGTTTCGTGGCTTTTTGTACATGCTTTGATGCGAAAGGACGTCCCATGATCGATACCAAGCAATACGTCGTCAAGCAGATTGAAGAGCGCGACATCAGATTTCTGCGCCTGTGGTTTGTCGACGTGTTCGGGAATTTGAAGAACATCGCCATTACGCCTTCCGATATCGACACGGCGTTTGCCGAAGGGATCGGCTTCGACGGGTCGCAGATTGCGGGGCTCGCCCCCTTGAACGAAAGCGATATCCTGGCGCATCCCGACGCCTCGACGTTTCAGGCGCTGCCTTGGCGGCCGCGCAACAACGGCGTGGCGCGCATGTTCTGCGATCTGCGCACCCCCGACGGCGCGCCGCTTTGCGCCGATTCGCGCCGTATTCTGGTTGAAGTGCTCAAGAAAGCCGCCTCGATGGGCTATTCGGTCAACGTTGGCACGGCCGTCGAATATTTCTGCTTCAAAAGCGCCGAAGCGCCCGAGCCGATCGATTGCGGCGGCTACTTCGATCTTGCTCCGCTCGACGATGCGGCCGACCTTCGCCGCGAAACAGTGCTCACGCTCGAACAGATGGGCGTGTCGGTGGAATATTCCCATCATGAGTCTTCGCCTGCACAGCAGGAAATCGACCTACGTTACAGCGATGCGCTTTCGGCGGCCGATGCCGTGGTGACGGCTCGCCATGTGGTGAAAGAGGCGGCCTATGCGCACGGCATGCATGCGTCGTTTATGCCCAAGCCTCTGGAAGACCACCCCGGTAGCGCCATGCATGTACACCAGTCGTTGTTCGATGACGACGGTAACGCGTTTTTCGATGCGAACGATCCACAGGGCTGGGGTCTTTCCGCCGCAGGTAAAAGCTACATTGCTGGTCTTTTGAAATACGCCCCTGAATTCGCGCTGGTCACGAACCAGTATGTGAATTCCTACAAACGTTTCGTACCGGGCATGGGTGCCCCGATGCACGTCTCATGGGGGCATGCTAATCGGTCGGTCATGGTGCGCGTGCCCGGCTATAAGCCTGGTAAGGAATCGTCCATGCGCGTGGAAATTCGCAGCGTCGATTCCGCCGCCAATCCGTATTTGACGCTTGCCGTCACGATCGCCGCCGGTCTCAAAGGCATCGAAGAAGGCCTGACGCTTGGTGCGCCTGTGACGGAAAACCTGTTCGCATTGTCCGACGATCGCATTTCCGATTCAGGACTTGCGCCTCTTCCGCGCGATCTTTCGCGTGCGGTGGATGCGTTCGAGGCGTCGGAACTGATGCGCGAGGTGCTTGGCAGCACGGTGCACGACTATCTCGTGCGCGCGAAGCGTGCCGAATGGGAGGCGTATCGTGCCCATGTCACTTCGTGGGAAATCGACCGTTATCTGGCTGCACTGTAGGAGGCATCATGCATTCGAAGACGATCATCGTTTCATGCGGGCGCACGATAACTCCCGAGCGCGCCTCGCAGCTATTCGCATCGATGGACGCTGACGTTCGCGCGCTGAAGGTGCCGCCCGAGCAGGCGCTTGACGCCATGCGTGGTGCGTCGTTCGATCTTCTGGTAATCGACGATTCAGACGGCGGTTGTGATGTGGCGGGCGTCGAAGACGCTCTTGCGCGCGGGGCGCATGCATCGCTTCTGCTGGTGCTTGGCGAAGACATCATGTCGTCGGTGCGCCTGCCTGTTCAGGTGAACGCCGATTTCGTCTGCGAATATGCCAGCGACGAAGAAGTGAAGCTGCGCTGTCGCAGGCTTTTGTGGCCGGGTGAGATGACCTCGGATTCCGATTTCGTGCATGTGGGCTCGCTCACGGTGAACCTTGCTACATATCAGGTGAAGGTGGCGGGCGAGCCGATAGACCTGACGTTCATGGAATATACGCTACTGTCGTTTCTGATTACGCATCCCGGGCGCATCTATTCGCGTGAAGTGCTGCTTTCACAGGTGTGGGGCTTCGATTACTACGGTGGCAGCCGCACGGTCGACGTGCACGTGCGCCGTCTGCGCGCCAAGCTCGGTCCTGAGGTTGCCCAGCATATCGAAACCGTGCGCGGGGCGGGATATCTCTGGGCTAATTAACGCCATTGTTCTGCTCGCGCATTGGTCGGAGTCGGTTCGGAGGCTCCGTGCCGAACTTTGGTAAAACTAGGAAATTCGATTGGGCGCCAGGTGAGCTCGCGAGGCTTCACCTGGCGCCTTTTTAATATGAGCAGGACATTGTCAAGAGGCAATGAAGGGCCAAGGGCGAG
>JAUNLI010000128.1 GCA_030532315.1 Slackia sp. | reverse complement strand
CGTTTTCCTTGGTCTATAATCCTTCGCGATAATCAGTCGATAGGAGACCGGCATGTTTGCACCTCAAGATTTCGTTCCTGGCGCTAAGTTGCACGGATTCGCGGTCGAATCGTCCGAGCCGCTTTCTGAAATAGACGGCTTCGCGCATGTGATGCGTCACGAAAAAAGCGGCGCCCGCCTGCTGTTTCTTCAGAATGAAGACGACAACAAGGCGTTTTCGATCGCCTTCAAGACGCCGCCCGCCGATGACACGGGCGTGTTTCATATTCTCGAGCACTCCGTATTGTGCGGCTCTGAGAAGTTTCCCGTCAAAGAGCCGTTCGTCGACCTGCTCAAAACCTCGATGCAGACCTTCCTCAACGCGCTGACGTTTCCCGATAAAACCATGTATCCGGTGGCAAGCACCAACGAGCAGGACCTGTTGAACCTGGTCGACGTCTATATGGACGCAGTGCTCAATCCGGCCATTTACACGAAGCGTGCCATCTTCGAGCAAGAGGGTTGGCACTATGAGTTCGATGAGGCGGGCGATGCGTCCGAGAACGGCGAAGGGGGTGCGAACGAGCCGTGCCTGCGCTATAACGGCGTGGTGTTCAACGAGATGAAAGGCGCTTTGTCAGAGCCTGAAAGCGTGCTATATCACGCGGTGAATGCCGCGCTTTTCCCCGATACGTGCTATGCGTACGAATCGGGCGGGCACCCGCGCGCCATTCCTCAGCTGACCTACGAGCAGTTCCTCGATACCCATGCGCGCCATTATCGCCTGGACAACGCCTATATCGTGCTCTACGGCAATATGGATGCCGATCGTATGCTGGCGTTTTTGGACGACCGTTATCTGTCGGTCGAACGTCCTCGCGTGGACGCGGCCCCGAATGCGATCGGTCTGCAGGCTCCGCGCGTGGACACCGACGTCACAGTGCGCATGGACACGGCTCCTGAAAATGCTTGCGTCGGTTTGGGCTATGTCGTCGGCGACGCGCGCGATTTCGAGCGTGTGCTGGCGTGCGATGTCTTGATGGATGCGTTGATGGGCGGAAACGAATCTCCCATGAAGCGCGCCCTGCTTGACGGAGGCTTCGGCGGCGATGTCACGGCGTATTTGATTGATTCCCAGGCGCAACCCGTCGCTTTGTTCCAGCTGAAAAACGCCGATGCGGGCAAGGCGAAGGCTTTCATGGAAGCGGTCGAGCGTGAGGCTGCTTGTCTGGTGCATGACGGCATCCCGCGCGACGTGCTCGAGGCGTCTCTTGCCCAGATGGCATTCGACCTGCGCGAACGCGATCGCGGCATGGCGGACGGCGTGCCCTTGGCCATGAACGCGCTGGCAGGCTGGCTTTACGACGACGCCATGCCTACTACCTATCTTCGCTATGAGGATGCGCTTGCCCATATGCGTGAAGGGCTTGATAACCGCTATTTCGAGGACGTGCTGGCATCGCTTGTGTGCGAAAGCGGCCACAAGGCGCTTGTCGATCTGGTGCCTGGCGAAGACGAGGGCACATCTGCCGAGCAGGTCGAGCTGGCCTGTGTGCTTGCGAATATGGACGAGACGCGTCGCCAGGCCGTGCGTGACGACGTTGCGGCCTTGCGCGCGATGCAGGAGGCGCCCGATGCCCCCGAAGACGTGGCGAAGCTTCCGCGCTTGCGCACAAGCGATATCGGTCCTGCTGTTGCCGATCCCGCGTATCGCACAATCGAGGACGCGCCGCTGCCGTGTATCCACCACGATCTTTCCACGCGCCGTATCGATTATCTGACGGTCTATTTCGACCTCGACGACCTTGTATTTGCCGATTTGCCCTACGTCACGCTGCTTGGCATGCTGCTTACGCGTCTCGATACCGAAAAGCGCTCGGCTGCCGAACTCGACGTGCATATGCGCACCCATTTGGGGTCGTTGCGGTTCTTCCCCGAGTTGTATGCAAGCGACGCCGACCCCTCGAAGCTTTCGCTCAAGATGGTGGCATCGGCAAGCGCGCTTTCCGAAGAACTCGAATATCTTGCGAGCATTCCCGGCGAAGTGTGGTCGTCGACCAAATTCGACGACGCGGGCAGGATTCGCGACATCCTGGTGCAGCGCCGCATTTCCATGGAGCAGTCGTTTATGGGCGAAGGGCACGTGCGCGCGATGAATCGCCTTTCGTCGTACGTTTTCAAATCGGGCGTGGTGAAAGAGCAGATGGGAGGCGTTGATTTCTATCGTTTCCTGTGCGAGTTGATCGATCGTTTCGATGAACGCTTCGAGGAGCTGCGCGCGCGTCTTGCCGATGTGCGCGACCGCGTTTTCACGAAGAAGGGCGTCGTGGCAAGTTTTACGGGGTCGGCGGACGACCTGGGCCGTTTCTGGAACGCGGCGGGCGATTTCGGCCTGCGCGGGGAAACGACGCATGCGGCGGATTTCGCCTGTCGTTTCGCATTCGGCGAAAAAGTGCGCGATCCGCAGCCTTCGCATGAGGCCTTCATTGTGCCGAGCGACGTGTGCTTTGTGGCGAAGGGGGCCGATGTGCATGACGCGGACGCCTTCGACGGCGCATGGACGGTGCTTGCCAATGCGCTTTCGTTCGATTATCTGTGGAACGAAGTGCGCGTGAAAGGCGGCGCTTACGGCGTCGGTTTCCGCCGCACGCCCGAAGGGTTCGCGCGCTTCTATTCGTTCAGAGATCCCGGTGTCGACGCCACGATCGCTCGCTACGACGAAGCGGGCGCATGGCTTGCGGAATTCGATCCGAGCGAAGAAGAGATGGAGGGCTACATCGTCAGTACGGTGGCTGCCCATGACGCTCCTGTGAAGCCGCGTCAGGTGGCGCGTCGTCAGGATGTGGCGTTGTTTGCGGGCAAGCCCGACGGATATCGCGAGCGTTTGCGTGCTGAAAAGCTTGCGGCAACGCCCGCAAAGCTGCAATCGTATGCTGCCGTGCTCGATCGCGTTGCGGAAAACGGAGCGGTCTGCGCGTTCGGCGGCGAGGATGCATTGCGCGCCTCGAAGGCCGATTGGAGTTTCATCAAGCTGTTCTAAGGGGTCGCCTCCTTGCGTGTGGCTTTGTGCTGCCTGAAGAGGGCATGATTCGGTTCGAATGAGGTTTGGAAGCGGCGTCGAAAAGGAGCAATATGCTTCGATTCGGCGCCGCTTTGCGTGTGTGTGCCGGACTATCTCGCGCAAGGGTTGGGTGGGAAATCGCACATCGGGTTCGTTTCTTAGTTTGCAGGGTGTTGCTTCTTGCGGGAGATGGGCACCGAGGGCGGTCGGAATTAAGGAAGCATTCTCGATTTATTTTCGGATTCGAGACCGTCTTTTGCTATAATACAAACAAATGTTCTATAAAATGGTTGAATATCTCTAACCCAAGTGGGGACAGCCTGATGTGATGAATGCGCTTCGGCTTTTGTCGCATCTCGATGGTACTACATATATGTAGTATACTGAGGAGGCGAAGGGGATGCATATAACTTGGTATAGAACAGCTCGTGGAGACGCTCCTGTTGAAGAATATCTCGACGCTCTTGATGCGAAATTAAGAAGTAAGACATTGAGGTCTTTGGCTTTGCTGAAGGAATACGGAACGAAGCTGCGCGAACCTGAGTCGAAGCATCTTCATAGAGGTATATACGAATTGCGGTCGTTTTTTGGCGGCGAAACGGGAAGAGTCTTGTACTTTTTCATGCATGGCGATACGGCCGTGGTGACGCATGGTTTCAAGAAGAAGACGCGCAAGACCCCGCGAAAGGAGATAGCGCGGGCTCTGTCGATGAGGGCGGATTACCTTGAGAGGGTGGAGGGGTGTGAAGATGGATCGAAAAGATGACTTCGAACGCTATCTCGAAAAGCAGCTCGAGCAAGAAGATTTCAAAGACGCGTGGGAAAGCGACGAGGCCGTTTATGCCGCACGCAAGGCTGTTATAGATGCGCGCATTGCGGCGGGCATGACCCAGGCGGATCTTGCTGCGATTACGGGAATGAACCAGCGCGCCATTAGCAGGATGGAATCAGGGGATTCGAACCCTACCGTTCGCACTTTGGGTCGCATCGCGCAAGGGCTGGGCAAGAAGCTGCGCATTGAGTTCGTTTCTTAGTTTTGAGGGGTGTTGCTACAGGCTGCCAAAAGAGCGGCCATCCAGGCAATGTCCATAAACGCCGTGCGTTTCGGGCCGGGCACTCGGGCGTTTTGCTGCTTTCGCGTTTGCCATTGATGCTTCTTCGCTCTAGGCTGCGGTGGTGATAGAATACTTCGTTACGAATAACGCCACGTCGTAAAGGATTACCATGCCCTACAACGCACCTGAGGGAACCGCCGATATGCTTCCTGCCGTCGCGCGCCTGTGGCGCTCGACGACCGAGACTGCGGCGAAGCTGTTCTCCACGTATGGCTACGAGCCGATCGACACGCCCTTGTTCGAGCTGACCGAAGTGTTCACGCGCGGCATCGGCGAAGCGACGGACGTGGTTGGCAAAGAGATGTTCGTCGTTCGAAGCGGCGAAAACTACAAGCGTGCTTTGGCTGCCGGTTCCGATGAGGGGTTCAAAGCGAAGCAGAAGCTTTCGCTTCGTCCCGAAGGAACGGCGGGCGTCGTGCGTGCAGTTGTGCAGCACAACCTGGTCGAGCAGGGCGCTGCTCCCGCGAAGCTGTTTTATGCGGGGCCTATGTTCCGTGCCGAGCGTCCGCAGAAAGGTCGCCTTCGTCAGTTCCACCAGATCGGTGTCGAATGCCTCGGCGCCACCGAGCCAACGGCCGATGCCGAAATGATTATTATGCTCATGCGTTTCTTCGAAATCATGGGCGTGCCTGCGAAGAACATGCGTCTGCTGATCAACTCCATGGGCGATGAGGCATGTCGCCCTGCTTACCGTGAAAGCGTCCGCGATTTCATTCTCGCCCATGAAGACGAGATGTGCGAGGAATGCCGTCGCCGTGCCGACACCAACCCGCTGCGTGCGTTCGATTGCAAAAACGAGGCGTGCGCTCGCATCATGGAGGCTGCGCCGAAGATCACCGATCACCTGTGCGACGATTGTCGCGCTCATTACGAAAGCGTGAAAAGCCTGCTCGACGCAGCGGGCGTCACCTATATCGAAGATCCTACGTTGGTGCGCGGTCTTGATTACTACACGCGCACAGTGTTCGAGGTGCAGGTCACCGAGGGCATGGGTTCGCAAAGCGCTATCGGCGGCGGCGGTCGTTACGACAAGCTTGCCGAAGCGGTGGGCGGTCGTCCGACGCCTGGTCTCGGATTCGCACTCGGTTTTGAGCGCATGGTGCTTGCCCTCGAGGCCGCGGGTGCGCTGAACGAAGAAGCGAAGCGCGTAGATGGCTACATCGCCTGCGTCGACGACAGCGTGCGTGCTGCTGCATTCGACCTGGCTTGTGCGGCACGCGATGCGGGGCTTTCCATCGAAATGGACCATCAGGGCAAAAGTCTGAAGAGTCAGTTCAAGATGGCCGATAAAATCGGGGCGCGCGTCGTGGTAATCTTGGGTCCTGATGAGCTTGCCCAGGGTAAGGCCCGTGTTCGCAGCATGAGCAAACACACCGAAAAGCTGGTGGACATCGATGCCGCGAAGCGCCTGCTCTCGCAGTTCGGAGGCCAGCGCGTCGGTAACGCCGCCGCGCCTCTCAATATAGACACGGTGTTCTCTTTCGAGAATGACGATAAGGAGTAAGAAAGCACATGACCGATTTCATTAACGATTACTGCATGCATGACCACACGTGCGGCCAGCTGCGTGCATCCGACGTGGATTCCCAGGTCACGCTCA
>JAUNLI010000127.1 GCA_030532315.1 Slackia sp. | reverse complement strand
TTGATGAAGAAGAACCAGAACACCGAGAAGTTCAACATGATGAACGAAGCCAGAGCGCCGAAGTTGACAAGCGTGGCCAGGTCGGCCATGCCCAGAACGGCGACCAGCACCAAGGCGACGGCGCCGATGAACAGCGAGCCGACCCACGGAGTCTTGTACTTGGGATGCACCTTGCCGAAGATGCTCGGAATAACCTTGTCGCGACCCATGGAATACAGCAGGCGCGAGGCGGCAAGCTGAGCATTCATGATGTTAGCGATGCCGACGGCCACGATATTGATGACCAACATGATGTTCATGAAGATATTGCCGCCGATGAGCTGGCAACCATAGAAGAACGCGTTGTTGGCGTGCTCCTCGCTCCAAGAAGCCCAGTCAGGTTGGATGAGGGATGCAATATAGGTCTGAACGGCGAAGCAGACGATGATGATGCCGAGGGCGATAAGAATGCCGCGACCGATATTCTTCTCGGGATGCTCGGTCTCTTCGGCGAGCGTGGAAATGCCATCGAATCCGAGGAAGTTCAGAGCCGCGATGGAAATGCCCGCAGCAAGGAAGTTGAACGTGACCTTCTCGGGCTGCCAGACCGGATCCATGTTGAATTCGCCGGCGCCGCCGCCGCCCATAATGAAGTTGCAGCCGAGCGCCACGAAGGCGATGACGGCGATGATTTCGACGGCGAAGATGACGAAGTCGATGCCTCGAGTGAGCGAAACGCCGCGAATGTTCACGAACGTGTTGAACGCGATGAACACGATAATCCACAGCCACCAAGGACTACTGGGAACGAGCATGGTGCCCCAGTTGGCCACCATGGTGTAGAGCAATGCCGGCGTGATGCAGTAATCGAGAAGGATCAGCCAGCCGGACATGAATCCCGCATGAGGATTCAGACCACGCTGCACGTACGAATACACCGAACCCGCGATGGGAAAACGGCGGCTCATGCGTACATAGCTCAAAGCCGTGAAGCCGATCGCCACGAAGCCCACCAAGTAAACCAGGGTAGACATGCCCAGACCCTGCTGCTGCACCAGGCCCCAGATGGAGTGCGGGGCGATGATGACCATGAACAGAACGCCGTACAGAACGACGTCCCAAAGACCCATGCCGCGGCGCAATTCCTGCTTGTAGCCGAATTGTTCAAGCGATGCGTTCGCGCCCTTGGCCTTTGCTTCGGTTTCCGCCATTTGACACCTCTTTCGTTTCCGAAGGTATATTTCCATCAGGCGCGACCGAAGCCGGATGCCGTGCATGGCCATCCGGCTTCGGTCTTGTCTGATCTGTCGATGTTGTGAATTTTAGCACTGCATCGTACTAAAGCAGCATGAAAAAATCCAGGTAAAAGGTGCTTTAGTGGCGCAAGCGGTGGACGGATGCAAACAAGCGGCGAACGGTTTTCGAACGCAAAAGCGAAACCCTCACGCGAAAGACGACCGCAAAGAGCCCCAGCACGCCAAGGGCTGCCGAGAACCCGCCCTGGAACGCACCTTCTCCCGCGTCCAAGCAAAAGTCAAATGTTCATGAAAATGCCGAAAAGGCCAAATGTTGAAAAGGCCTTCGCGAAAAGCAACCCGCTTAAAAACGGCGCAAAAAAGCCCGCCGAGCGTTTTCGACACTCGGCGGGCATCTTTTTACGGGCGCGGAACCAAAGGTGCGAACTGCGGCAGCTTCGGCGTGCCGATGCGCAACGAAAGCTGAACCTCGCACGGCTCGCAGCCCTGGCTGATTTCGACATCGGCGCGAATGGACATATACATATAGGTTTCGACGGCATCCCAGCCGGTCACAGCCATGAGCAAACGCTGCATTTCTTTAGAAGCATTCATCAGGGCCTCGTCGTATTTGGGAGCGCATGCGTTGACGTACCACTTGTCCTTGGTTTCGAGCACCGGCCAATGCAGCTCGAAATTCTTCACCAGCTGCACCTTCACCGTGATTTCAGCAGGAATCTCGATGCCCGTGCCGCACAGCTCACCGTCGCCCATGGCGGCATGAACGTCGCCCATCTGAAGCAAGGCGCCAGGCACGCGCACGGGGAAATAGAGGCGCGATCCGCGCGTAATCAGCTTATTGTCCATGTTGCCGCCGTGATTGCCCACGAAGCCGTCGATTACGTCATCGCCGTCGGGGGCGGTGCCGATCACGCCGACCATCGGATCGATCGGGAACTTCACACCGTTGAAATCGGCCATGCCGTCGACGATCTTGACCTTCTTCGTGCGATAGTCGGTTCCCTCGAAAAGGGGGCCGCAATGGTCGTCGGTGGCCACAGTGCCTTCGTCGGCCACGTCGATTTCGTAGATATCCACCACCAGCACGTCGCCCGGCTGCGCACCCTCGATGAACACGGGGCCCGCCGCAGGGTTGGCGAAACCGTAGGTGTAATCGAGGTCGGCCATGGTGGTGTTCTCGTCGGGAATGCGGTTGCTGAAGCAATCCTTCGTGACGAACTTCAAAAGCTCGCCGGGCTTTGCTGTCGCGCACGGCTCATTGTCTTTGGAAAACGCGTAAACCTGTTCTTCGATGACCTGCATGCTTGTCCCCTTTCGCATATGTTCGCAAACGCGCGCGACGGCGCGGGCGAATCGGCGTCGTTGCAAACGACGCTCCAAAACCATGGCGCACGATACAAGCGACAACAAATATCGGCGCACAATCCTCCGCCCGAATAAAACGGGCGCGGCCCGCAAGCGCGGATACTTCGCACCGCGCTTCACTGCCCACTATCACACAAAAGCGCCGCAAGGACGCCAGCATCTTTACGAACGTTCGCTTTCATCCGCAAACGCCGCCGACGGGACAAAAGCAACCGCACATCCCCCTGCGCCAGCAAACCCGACCGCCGCAGCGCAGATGCCGCCGAAAACCCGCACGCTGAACCGACGCCCGCCTGCGCACCACAATGCGCCGACGTGGGAACTATCGTAAATTCCCAGGCAAAACGAAGTATCGAATCGGTAACGCCTGAAAACGACGGCTTCGCAGACGCCCCTGTATACATACAATGCTTTCCGTCAGAAACCATGAGACAGGAGGTGAGCGGCGTGAAGCCCCAGACCGATCCGTTCGTTGTAGAAGGTACCTTGCGAAATGTTGGAATCTGCGTCCCGGACGCCATCCAGCAATGCAGCGGCATATCGCTGTACGGGCACTGCGTGAAGTCGCTCATCTTCTCGACCGACATCGCCATCATCCGCAACAGCAACGCCGACGCCGTGCTGGCCGTCTACCCCTTCACCTGCCAGCCCGCCATCACCCAAGCGTTGCTCTCTGCGGCCGAAATGCCCGTACTCACCGGCGTCGGCGGAGCCGTAACCACCGGGCAGCGCGCAATCGATCTGGCCGTGCATTCCGACATGCAAGGCGTGGCGGGCGTTGTCGTGAACGCCTCGACCGACCCCAACACGATCGCCCGCATGGCCGAACGCGTCGACGTTCCCATCGTCGTCACCGTGACCAAGCTCGACGGCATGGCATATGACCAGATCGCCGCAGGCGCGCGCATTGTCAACGTCGCTGCGGCGAAGGAAACGCCGCGCGTTGTAGCCGACATCCGCCGTGCATTTCCGCATATGCCCATCATGGCAAGCGGCGGCACGAGCGACGAATCGATCCTCGCCACCATCGATGCGGGTGCGAATGCGATTTCCTGGACGCCGCCCACCCTGCAAGAGCTGGAGCGCCGCATCATGGATCGCCATCGCCAGAAAAACGACCTCACCGTGGTGGCGGCATAAGCGCGACATAAACCCAAGCCGCAGGCCCTCCGACCCGCCTCGCGCATTCCGACAACGAATACGGCCCCCGAGCTGTTCTGCGACACAGCAGCTCGGGGGCCGTCGTATATGCGGGTATATGAGCGGACAAGCGCACCCCTGGCTAACAGGGCGATGCGCGAATCATTAAACCCCGAAAACGCAGCAAGCCCGCGGCACCACACCACGGGCTTGCTGCATATCGCCGACCGATAAAGGGGCATCGGTCGGCCACCTAAGAAAATCATCCGGTAAGAGATGCATTTCTCGTTTTCCCTTCGCCACGAACCAGGCGAAGGACGCATAAGCCATTCGAAAAACAACCGAGGCGAGGCAGGAGTCAGCCAGAAAGCCCCGCCAGCGGTTCATGCGCATCGAAGCGCGAACTCGCAATGGAACGCCCCCACAGCGACCAAAGCGAACGAATCATCCAAAAGCAACGGAATCGAGCCGGCCGCGTCGGGCAATCAGCGCGGCCGGTATGCGCAAAGACCGTCAAGCGAAACGTGATTCGAGTTCCTTTCGCAAGACGAATCCAAGCGAGCCATGGCGGCGCGTCCTCTCTCGCAGGCTGAAGCCCACACGCACCGCCATATCTCGTCCGAAAAGCGAATGACTTTGCAAAACCGATTGTGCCCTCACGCGCATACATTGAAAAGGTATAAAGAACGTATAGAGCCGGGTAGAAATGCGGTGTAGAGACAACGCAAACAACCCTAAACCATAATTAAACCCCAGGTAGAACGGCAGAAATCTCCAAATAGTCCAATTGCGAAAACGAGCATTTTCGCGCAAAAAAAAACGTCGAGGAAGCCGTCGTCGGCAATCAAACCCGCGCGTCTTTGAGAAGATTTCACCGCCCCGAGCGCCTGCATGCCTTCGCAGGCGGGAAAGCGTACGGCGGCCGCAACGCTTCTAGGCTAGAGCCCGCCCTTACGCTACCATAAGTGAAAATACTCTCTGCCACGATAGCGAAGGTGCCCATGGAGCTCTTCCAGTTCTATTCCATGCTTGTCGTACAACTTGTCTCGGTGCTCGCCGGCGCAGGCTGCCTTTCGGTGTACTTGGTTTCAAGGCGACGCGGATTCCTTTACGCGTTTTGGGCCTTCCTGTTCTACTTCCTTGACGCAACGCTCATATTCCAGGACGCCTTCGTCGCCACAATGATGGACGTTTCGGACGAAGGCATTTATCTTGTCGCACGGTCGGTTGCCTCTGTTGTTTCAGGCGGCGGCGTGTTCGTTTCGCTCTGGCTTCTTGCGTGCGATTTCGTGGGCGAGAAAAGAAAAGCCCTCCTTTACGCACCCGCCGTGCTGTTCGTAACGGCAAGCCTGGCAGCGCTTCTGCTCGACCAAGCGCAGCCCGCCAACCGCTTTGTCTTCTATTCCATGCGTGCGTTGCTTTTCTTCTGGACGCTCGGCTTTCTGGGGGTTCGCTATTTCGCCACCACCGATGCGGCCGAACGCCAAAGAATGCGTCGATTCCGCGTGTTCTACGTCATCCTCTGGCTTGCCGGCCTGGCGTTTTTCGCCGAAGATGCCTACTTCTTCCTTATCGACCCCGCCAACGGCGGAGCGCTTTCGCTGTTTTCGGCTGAGCGCAACTATTCAGAAGAGGCGCTCATGCTCATCTGCGCCGCCGCTGCGTGCACGAGCGCCTATCGTGCGCTTTCGCTTCGTTACGAACAACCGCCCGTGCGCGAAGACGAACGCGTGGAATCGCTGATCGACGGCAACCTTGCCCTTTATGGCAGCAGGCACAAGCTTTCCAAGCGCGAGCAAGAAGTGCTGCGGCTGATCCTGCTGGGCACCGACAACCAGAACATCGCCTCGACCATGGGCGTGGCCCCAAGCACGGCAAAGGTGCACGTGCACAACATCCTGCGCAAAACGGGGCATGCCAACAGGCAAGATCTAATCCAAGACTTCTGGAGCACGTGGTAGGAAAAGGCGCGCCAATTACGGACATTTGAGGGCGTTTTCGGACATTTCCACCCCCTTTTAGGACATTGTCCG
>JAUNLI010000126.1 GCA_030532315.1 Slackia sp. | reverse complement strand
GGCAAGGGCCTCGGGATAGTCGTCCGCGTCAAGAGCGCGCGCAACACGACCTTCGGCCTGCACGACCGCGCATGCGAGCGCGTGCTCGACCTCGCACAGCAGCGATTCGTCGTAATCGGCGCCAAGCGATGCGTCGCGCAGGTTGTTCGCGCGAGCATAGGCGACAGCCAGGTCGGCAAACGTCTCGGGAGCCTCACGACGTGCATGCTCGAGCGCATGGACGCGCCTTATCAGCTCGAGAGGCTCGCGAACACCCGCTGCAAGCACGGCGTCGATAGCGTCGGCGCTGCTACCCTCGTCGCGCACCATGACTTTAGTGCGCGTGATGAAGAACTCGACGACCTGTTCACGCACGGCAGCCGCATCGAACTCGATGCCGTCTTCGGCATAGGCGGCAAGGCTCGCATCGATAGCCGGAACCAAATCGACGGACAGTGCGTCTTCGCCGGTAAGCATGGCCACGATGCCGAGTGCGCTACGACGCAAAGCGAACGGGTCGGAAGAACCCGTAGGAGCCTGGTCAACGGCAAACAGGCCGCAGATGGTATCGAGCTTGTCAGCGAAAGCGACAGCCTTGCCCACACGTGTCGCAGGAGTAGCATCGCCCGAGAAGCGAGGACGGTAGTGGTCGGCGATAGCGCCCGCCACTACGTCGGTCTCGCCTGCAGCCTTCGCATAGTAGGAGCCCATGATGCCCTGAACGCTCGTGAACTCGACGACCGCACCCGTCACCAGGTCGGCCTTGCACAGATAGGCGGCACGCAACGCGTCGGCCTTCTCCTGGCCTTCGAGATTTGCAGCGGCACACAGATGCTCCACGAGCTTGACGATGCGCTTGGTCTTGGCAAGCGTAGTGCCAAGCTTTTCCTGGAACACCACTTCATCGAGACGCTCGACGTAAGACTCCAAAGGAGCCTTGAGGTCTTCGTCATAGAAGAACTTGGCATCGTAAAGACGGGCAGCGACGACACGCTGATTGCCGTCGACGATGTTCGCCTCGAATTCGGGATTGCCGTTCGAGGTGATCAGGAATTTGTTCGCAAGCGAGCCGTCGGCGGAAAACAGCGGGAAATAGCGCTGATGCACCAGCATGGCATCGACGATGATTTCCTTGGGAACGGCCAGGAACAGCTCGTCGAACTCGCCCACCATGACCGTCGGGTATTCGGAAAGGTTCACCACTTCGGCAAGGGTCTTCGCGGGAAGCTCCGCCGTCAAGCCGCACTTCTTTTCAGCCTCGGCGACCTGGGCGCGGATGGAGGCTTCGCGCTCGGCCTCGCTGACGACCACAAAGGCGTTGCGAACCGTTTCGACCAATGCGTCGGCATGCGCCACCTCATGAGGACCGGGTGCGAGGAAACGATGGCCACGCGTAAGGTTGCCTGCCTCGAGGCCGGCAAAACGCACGGGAACCACCTTGTCGCCGAGCAGTGCAACGATCCAGCGCACCGGACGCGAGAAATACTCGCTCGTCGTGCCCCAACGGCACGATTTCGGCCACGAAATGGCAGCGATGACGCCTTCGAGCGCCTCGGGCAAAAGCGCCGCGACATCCGCTTCAGGAGTGTGCTTGACGGCATAGACGTACTCGACGCCATCTTCATCGCGACGTTCGAGGCTTTCCACATCGACGCCCTTGCCGCGTGCGAACCCGGCAGCAGCCTTGGTGGGATTGCCTTCGGCATCGAAAGCGATTCGGGCGGCAGGGCCGCGGAACTCTTCGACCGTAGCTTCGGTGCGCGCGGGAACGCCTTCCACGATGGCGATCAGACGACGCGGCGTGGAATAGACCTTCACCTCGTCAAAAGGAACGCGTACGGCGTGCAGCGCATCGCCGACAAGACCGGGCAGCTGCTGCGTGGCGGCATGCAGATCGAACGCGGGAAGTTCCTCGGTTCCGATTTCGAATGCGAGCGTGGTTTTTTCCATCCTATGCCTCCTTCGAATCGGACTCGGGGTCGACGCCCACGACATGTTTCATATACGACGCGCAGCACGCCTTTGCGATGGTGCGCACGCGCAGGATGTAACCCATGCGCTCGGTAGCGGAAATCACGCCGCGCGCATCGAGCAGATTGAAGGCATGGCAGCACTTGAGCACGCTGTCATACGCAGGAAGAGGCAAGCCCGCCTCGAGGGTACGCAAGCATTCGGCCTCGCGGTCATTGAATTCCCGGAACAAGAAGTCGGTGTCGGCGACTTCGAAGTTGTAGCGGGAATACTGGCGCTCGTTTTCCAGATAGACATCGCCGTAGGTGAACACGATGCCGTCTTTGCCGCGACTCCAGACGATATCGAACATGCTGTCGACACCCTGGATATACATGGTCAGACGCTCGAGGCCATAGGCGATTTCCACGGGAACGGGGCTACACTCGAAGCCGCCGACCTGCTGGAAATACGTGAACTGCGTCACTTCCATGCCGTCGATCCAGACCTCCCAGCCAAGACCCCATGCGCCAAGCGTCGGGCTTTCCCAGTCGTCTTCGACGAAGCGCACGTCGTGTTTGTCGGTGTCGATACCGATTGCACGAAGGCTGCCCAGATAAAGCTCCTGGATGTCGTCGGGAGAAGGCTTCATGAGCACTTGGAACTGATAGTAGAACTGCGTGCGGTTGGGGTTTTCGCCATAGCGGCCGTCGGTGGGACGGCGGCATCCCTGCACGTAGCAGGTGCGCCAGGTGTCCGGACCCAAAGAGCGAAGCGTCGTTGCCGGCGCATTGGTGCCGGCTCCCACTTCGTTGTCGTAGGGCTGCAGCACCACGCAGCCGAGATCGGCCCAATAACGCTGCAGCGTCAGGATGATGTCCTGAAAGCTGAGCGCATCAGGCTTAGCAGCATGACTCATGATTAAAGCACTCCTATGTGATCGAGGGGCCAATAGATCGCGACGGCGCGTCCGCTCACGGACGCTTCGTCAATGGAACCGAAATAGCGAGAATCCGCCGAATTGGTGCGATTGTCGCCCATTACCCAAATCTCGCCTTCGGGAACCGTATAAGGATACGTTATCTCGACGCCGGACGCCGTTTTCAAAGGTGCGCTGGGAAGACCTTGTGTATACGGCTCGTCAAGAGGAGAACCGTCGACGTACACAACGCCGTCGATCAAATCGACCGTCTGTCCACCCGTTGCAATTGCACGCTTAATCAACGTACGGCCGGGAATTTCGGGGTCGGCGAACGTAATGATGTCACCCTGCTGGACATCGCGAAAATAATACGTGACCTTCTCGGACCAGACGTTGTCGCCGATTTGAATCGTGTCCTCCATCGAACCCGAAGGGATCGAGTACGAGCAAACGACAAAAGTCCGAATGCCCCAGACCAGGGCGAATACAAGCAGGATATAGCCCGCCCACGAAAGGACGGTTCTCAGCATGCCGCGCGAGCGCGGCGTCGCATGCTGGCCATAGCTCACGGAAAATCCTCCTATGAAATGAAAAGGCGCCTTCTAGACGCCTTGGGATGCCTCGCCGTGCCATGATAGCAAAAAAGCCCGCTCGTCTTCGGTTATATTCGCCGTCTCCAGCAAATCGGGACGCAGGCTCGCCGTGCGCATCAACGACTGTTTGCGCCGCCAGTCGGCAATCGCCGCATGGTTGCCCGACCGAAGAATCTCGGGGACGTCCATACCGCGATAGCTTGCGGGACGCGTATATTGGGGATATTCAAGCAAACCGTCGTAAAAACTCTCGTCGATCGCACTGCCTTCGTCGCCGAGCACGCCGTCGAGAAGACGCACCACAGCGTCGATAACCACCATCGAAGCAAGCTCGCCCGAAGTGAGCACGTAATCACCAAGCGACAGGCAACGGTCGGCCAGCGTATAGACACGCTCGTCGATTCCCTCGTAATGCCCGCATATGAACAAAAGGCGCTCCTGCTCGGCGAGTTCGGTTGCAATGCCCTGGTCGAAGCGCTCCCCGCACGGAGTGAGAAAAACCGTATACGGCCTGGGACCGTCTTGCGCGATTTCATCGAACGCTTCGAAGATGGGCTCGCACTTCATCACGAGCCCTTGGCCTCCGCCGTAGGGATCGTCGTCGGTGGTACGGTGGCGATCATGCGTCCAGTCGCGCAGATCGTACGCATGAAAGTCAAGCGCGCCGCATGTTTGGGCGCGCTTCATAATGGACTCCCCCATTACCGAGTCGTACATATGGGGAAACGTGGAAAGCGTCTCTATTCTCATGATGCTATACGTCGTCCTCGTCCGAATCAGATGTGGCGGAATCGATGTCGATGAGACCGCACGGCAGATCCATGGTCAGAATATGCTCGTCGTCATCGAATTCAACGATGAAATCATCCACGAGCGGAATCATGATTTCGCCCGAGGCTCCTTCGACGATCAAGAGGTCTTGCGTGGGCATCGCGCGCACATCGATGATGTGCCCGATTTCTCCCAAAACGGAATCGACGACGAGAAAGCCGTCGAGATATTCCGCATTCGTGTGCAATATCTCATCGAAATTCTCGGGAAGATCGGCATATGAGACCAGGCAATGGCTGCCCGTCAGAAGCTCCGCTGTGTCGCGGTCGCGAACCTTGTCGAATTCGACCGAATATTCGCCCGAACCAAGGTGTTGCACGCTTCGCACACGAGCCGTTCGAGGCCCGTCAAGCGTCGGCGGTACGAAATGAACGGCCAAACCCTCGCATAGAAGGAAAGGAAGGCCGTGCACGCAACGTGCAACGAACCTTCCTTTAAGACCTTGGGTTGCGATGAGTTCAGCTACGTCAGCCCAACGGCGCGCCATATGCTAATCCTCGACGAGTTCGACCTCGACATCGCCACCGTCGGCACAAGCCGCGGCACGCGCGAGGACACGAATCGACTTAATGACGCGGCCTTGGCGACCGATGACTTTTCCGGCGTCATCGGCAGCAACGCGAATCTCGACCAGTTCGGTGCCGCCTTCGGAAAACGAAGAAGACACTTCGACTGCCTCTTTGTCTTCGACAAGAGGTTCGACGATTTCACGCACCAAGGCGACGATGTCGGATGACGTCTGAGACATTGCTACTGAGCTTTCTTAGCGGTCTCGATGAGACGCTTGACGGTGTCGGTGGGCTGAGCGCCGTTGGCGACCCACTTCTCAACCTTCTCGAGGTCGATCACGATCTCAGAGGGCTCGATGTTGGGGTTGTAGCGGCCGACCTGCTCGATATAACGACCGTCACGAGGGCTATGGGCGTCGGCAACGACCACGCGGTAGATCGGCTTTTTCTTGGCGCCATGGCGGGCGAGACGAATCTTAACTGCCATTTCAGTAGACTCCTTCATGTATACAAGTTACTTCAAAAAACATGCGAGGGGACATGATATAACGTGCCACCTCGTTTTTCAAGCGTCTGCGTTCCCGAAACCAGTGAGAACGCAGACGAATCGGCAAATATTGCGCCTAGTGGCGACGGCGCGGCGTACGATGCTCACCGCTTGCCGCTTCGCGATTCGCACGTCCAGGACGGCGATCGGCGCGCTCGCGACGACCTTCGCGCCCATCGCGACCTTCCCCGCGCGGCTCACGTGCGGGAGCGCTTCCCTCGGGAGCATCGGGCTTGTCGAGACGGTCGAGCGAAATCTTTCCGCTCTTCGGATCGATCTCGATGACCTCGACCTTCACCACGTCACCTACGTTCAGCACGTCTTCGACCTGGCCGACGCGACCGTTCGCCACACGCGAGATGTGCAGCAGGCCGTCTTTAGAGGGCGTGAGCTTGACGAAGGCACCGAAGCTCTGAATGCCGACGACCGCGCCTTCATAGACCTCGCCCACCTCGGGCTCCTTGACGATGGCCTCGATCGCGGCACGCGCAGCGCGGCCGGCTGCCTGGTCGACGGC
>JAUNLI010000125.1 GCA_030532315.1 Slackia sp. | reverse complement strand
TTCTCAAGACGACGGCTCTGACGGCAGGGGTTGCCGCGGTTGCCGGGTTCGGCTTGACCGGTTGCGCGAAGGCCGATGAGGCGGGGAATACGTCCCTCGTCGAAGACTCTGTCGCATACGGCGTTTGCCGATCCAACTGCATGCAGTCGTGTCGTTACGCGGCGCATGTCCGCGAGGGCAAGATAGTCAAACTGGAGCCTGCGGAATACGGAGAGGATCTGTATCGCGGCAGCTGTCTGCGCGGCATGTCCTACATTCATCGCATTTACAACCCTCTGCGCATCAAGTACCCCATGAGACGTGTTGGCGAACGTGGCGCGGGAGAGTGGGAGCGCATCACCTGGGATGAGGCGATCTCCGAGATTGCCGAGAAGTTCAACGCCATCATCGAGGAACACGGTTCCAAGGCTATCGCGTTTGACTTCGGTACGGGCAATTACGGCGAGATGCAGGGTCAAACCGGCATCTTCAACCGTTTGGGCGGCGTCATCGGCGTGACGAAGCCTGCGGGAATGAATGACCTTGCAACCGGCTACGGCATCGACCGCGTTATCGGCACGGGGCTTATGTATTTCAGCAATGAGGCGAAAAGCGTTCTCGACTCTTCGCACATCGTCGTCTGGGGTTCCAATCCCGTGCACAGCACTCCGCAGAACTGGCGCTGGATGCAGATGGCGAAAGAGCGTGGGACGCGCGTCATCACGATCGACCCCGTCAAGTCGGCGACGGCTCACAAGTCGGATGAGTACTACTACATCAAGCCGACCACGGACGGCTATTTGGCGCTTGCCATGGCGAATTACGTCATCGAGCATGATCTGCAGGATATGGACTTCATCCGGAAGAGATCGACTGCTCCTTATCTGGTGCGCCGCGATACGGGCATGCTGCTCCACAAGAGCGATTTCGAGGAGGTTCCGGAAGGCGCGGACGATCCCGTTTACGTTTGGGATGCCGCAAAGGACGCTGCCGTTTTGTGCGATGCGGCCGTCGATCCTGTGCTTGAGGGATCGTTTGTCCATGAGGGCGTCGAGGTAGACACCTCGTACACGCTGCTCAAGGAACGCTTATCCGAGTACACCGTCGATGAGGCCACGCGTGTCACGGGCGTGTCCGAAGACGTTATCGTCCACCTTGCCAAGACGTTCGCCACGGCAGATGCCGTTTCGGTCAATATTTCGTTTGGCATGGACCATTACTACAACGGTTATCAATCGTGCTGGGCTATCGCCATCCTCATGGCGCTTTGCGGTCAGCTGGGGCGCGATGGCGCGGGCTTCACGGGAATCTACCTCAACACCGCACTTGCCTTGAACACCAGGGGCCTGTGGGCTGCGCCCGGTTTCAAGGGCATGGCGACGACGTTCCCGATGACCATGCTTCATGATGTTGTCCGCGACCAGGAGTTCGCGGGCAAGCCGTATCCTCTGAAGGCCATGGTGAGCATTTTGTCGAACGCCATGAGCAACTGGCCTGCGCAGAACAACTTCATCGAGGATATCCTGCCCAACATCGAGTTCTACCTCGCTATGGACACGGAGATGACAGACACGGCGCGTCATGCTGATATGGTCTTGCCCACTGCGTCGTTCTATGAAAACGAAGATTTCCGTAAGGCGCACAACCTTCCCTATCTCGTCCATCAGGACAAGGTCATCGATCCTCTGTACGAGGCGAAAGACGACATCGAGATCGCGGGCCTTATCGGTCGTGCGATGGGCTTTACCGACGCATTCCCGGAGGATTGGACGTTTGACGATTACGCGAATCTGCTCCTTTCGGGCCCTGCGGTCGAGAAGGCGGGCATCACCCTCGAGCGCCTTCGCGAAGAGCAGTTCATCGATCTTACGGTGGTTCCCGGAAAGCCCGGCATCGTAGGACGCGCCAAGTTCCCGACCGAATCGGGTTTGGCTCAGCTCTATACGGAAAAGCCCGCGCCGCGCGTTGCTTACGGTCAGGATGTTTCCGAGCGCTTCGCCAAAGAGCACCTTGTCTATTACCAGGAATCTGCCGAGGTCAGCGAGAACAGCGAAGCGGCGAAGAAGTACCCGCTCGTGTTCATTCAGGAGCACTCTCGTTGGCGCACTCACTCGCAATGGTTCAACTCGCCGATTTTGCGCGAGCTCGATCCGGAGCCTGTGTTCAAGATCTCTGCCCAAGACGCAGCCGAGCGAGGCATCGAAAGCGGAGATGTGGTCGAGGTGTTCAACGATCGCGGCCGCCTCGTCGTGAAATGCGTGATCGACCCGAGTCTTCCTGCGGGCATGAGCCGTATGCCCAAGGGCTGGCAGCGCGAGCAGTTCATCGAGGGCGGATATCAGGAGCTTACGTATCCGATCCACGACGAGTGGTCTGTTGCGTTCAATTTCTACGACACGCGCGTCGATGTGAAGAAGAGGTAGGGAAGACGATATGCGCTACGGTTTTGTTATCGATAAGCAGCGTTGCATTGGCTGCCATACGTGCTCGGTCGCTTGCAAGATAGAGAACAATATTCCAGATGATGTTTGGTGGAACCGCATTCTCACCGAGGGCGGAGACGAGATGGATATTCCCGCAGGGGAGTTTCCCGACACCACCATCTCCTATCTTCCGGTCAACTGCCAGCACTGTGAGAATCCTGCGTGCGTCAAGGTGTGCCCCGTCGGGGCGACGTACAAGGATCTGGAGACGGGTATCGTGCGTCAAGACTACGACAAGTGCATCGGATGCCGCATGTGCATGGCCGCTTGCCCTTACACGGGAGTGCGCTCGTTCAACTGGGAGGAGCCTCGTTACACGCTTGGCATGGATCTTGGATCTGCGAGCTCCCCGAAGCACCAAAAGCACACGGTCGAGAAGTGCACGATGTGCTGGCACCGCGTTGCCGAGGGCGAAGAGCCTGCGTGCATCGCCGCATGCCCCGGTCGTGCGCGCTTCTGGGGCGACTTTGACGATTCTTCATCTGAGGTCTCTGCGCTGATTCGCGGCAGGGAACACGCTCAGCTTCTGTCCGAAGAGGGGACCAACCCCTCGGTATATTACTTGATCTAAGGAGCTTTCTCATGAAAGAGAACAATTCGGCTGCGAAGGCGGCCAAGCTTCCTGCTGCCAAATTCGGGGGAAGGGGACTTTTCGTCGCCATCGTCGTCGCGGCGGTGCTCGTCGTCGCTGGAGTCGCTTTGTGGGTTTACCAGCTTGCAGGTGGCATGGTTCAGACGGGCATGCGCAACTTCGACTCGTGGGGCCTCTACATCACCTGCTTCATGTTTTTCGTCGGTCTTTCCGCCGGCGGCCTGATCATCTCGTCGGTGCCTAAGGCGTTTGGAATCTCCGGGTTCGGGGGCATCTCGAAGGTGGCGGTGTGGACTTCTATCGCCTCGACGGTATGCGCGATTGCGTTTGTGGTGGTGGACCTCGGTCAGCCGCTGCGTCTTTGGGAGTTGTTCATCTATTCGAACCTCAACTCTCCTCTCATGTGGGATATCGTGGTTTTGGGCACGTATCTGATTCTGTCTTGCATCTATCTGTGGGCTCAGCTTCGCGCCGAGCAGGGCAAGATCGGCCACAAGGCGCTTCGCGTCATATCGACGATAGCCCTGGTGTGCGCGATCCTCGTTCATTCCGTGACGGCATGGATCTTCGGTTTGCAGCAGGGTCGCGAAATGTGGCATACCGCCTTGCTGGCGCCGTGGTTCGTAAGCTCGGCTTTGGTTTGCGGCACGGGCCTGGTCCTCATCGTGTCGGTGATTCTGCGCAAGGTCGGTTACTTGTCTCTCGACCAGAAGCACGTGGTCAACCTGGGCAAGCTGCTGGGCGCGTTTGTGTGCGTCGATCTGTACTTCTTCGGTTGCGACCTTCTTACCGAGGGCTTCCCTGCGGCTTCCGGTGCAGCTGTCGTCGATATGCTGGCGTTCGGCCCGCTTGCACCATTCTTCTGGATCGAGGTGATCGGTTGCATCGTGTGTGCCGTGATCTGCTTCACTCCGAAGCTGCGCACGAACGTGCTGCTGATCGTGGCGAGCGCGTTGGCGATCGTCGGTATTTTCTGCAAGCGCGTGCAGCTTTTGGTGGGCGGCTTTCAGTTGCCGAATCTTGATCTTCCAGGCGTTGTGACTCCGCTGACCGTCACGCATTGGGAGGCGGGCATGACCGAGGCGTATGCGGGCATGGTTTATTGGCCGACCCCTATTGAGTTCGGCGTCGCTCTCGGCGTGATCGCCCTTGGCGCTCTCATTCTTTGCTTGGGCTTGAGGTGTCTTCCCCTGAAGCCTGCAGACGAATCTTAAGTTGACTGATTGAATCCGGCGGCTTTGCCGCCAGAGACGGAAAGGCTCGATGTCGCATGTTGTTCGATGTATTTGCTCGTGGTGAGTCTTGGATCGCCCGCGCTGCGTTGTGCGAGCTCCTTTCCCTCAGTTTTCGCTACCCCGACGACGTTCTTGCGGATGCCGTTTCATCCGGCGATTGGGTCTGCGCCGCTCGTGAGATAGCGGGCGTGCTCGGACTCGATTTGCCTGGAGATTTCGACGAAGGGAGCCTTGGCGCCGTCCCCCTCTGCGGCGCTGAGGCCCTGGTCGATTCGCGGTCGCTTTTGAGCGCTTTGCGCGTTGAGGCGACTCGATTGTTCGTCGGCGCGCCCGAACCCGCGTGCTCTCCCTACGAGGGAATCCGCCGCGCCGAAGTCGAGGGCGTTCCCGCTCTCATGTTCGTGAATCCTCATTCCATGGAAGTCGAGCGTTTTAGCCGCGCATGCGGATTGGGCAGGCCCGAGGGTACCAACGAGCCGCTCGATCATGTGGCGACCGAGTTCGAGCTGCTTCAAGTTTTGGCGTTGCGCGCGGCGGGGGTTGAAGCTGCCGGGGCCGAAGGCGTTGCGCAGGCTGAGCTTCCCGGCGGCTCCGCCGCCGCGGCTTACGAGCTTTTCCTGGCGGAGCATGCGCGGTTGTGGATGCCTGCGTTCGCCGAAGACGTCGCAGCCGAAACGCGCCATCCTTTCTATCGCGCCGCCGCGTTGCTTCTTCGGGCGTTTGTCGCAGCGGCTTAGCGTGGCAACTACGCTTTGGTTTTCGGGGTGGTTTTTCTTTGGCGTTTCGGCGTGCTTTGCCCTAGCTCTTGGACGTGCCCTGATTTGCTGTTGGGCCGATCCTTGTCTTGGCTTCCGAGTGAGCCCTTCCTTTAGGTTTTGCGCGTTTTCGCACTAGCGCTTGATTCGGTTTCGTCTAGGTCCCTGGATTGAATCGTTCGACCCAGGGACTTTTTCGTTGCGGGGAAAATGAGCGGGTCTATACTTGCGATTGGAATGAGTTTGACGAAGGAGGCCTTTCATGAGTGAATTGCTGAACAGAGATGAATGCGGGAAGAACGGATACCTGACGCTTCTCGGGCATCGCTACTCGTGTCGCAAGTTCGGTGCAACGCAGCTGACCGACGAGGAGCTCGACGTTATCTTAGAGGCGGCGCGCAAATCACCCTCGGCGTGCAACAACCAGCCGATTCGCCTGTGCGTGGTGCAAAGCGAGGAGGGCCTGGCTAAGGTCGACGAGTGCACGAAGTGCCGCTACGGTGCGCCGACGGTCATCATCGCGGCGTACGATCACGATGCATCGGCTCATCCGTCTTCGACGTACGGGCCTGAGACCTGCGACTTCGGCGATATCGACACGTCGATCGCCCTGACGAACATGGAGAACGCGGCGGCTGGCTTAGGGCTTGGCACGTGCTGGGTGGGCGCGTTCGACCCGAGCGCGGTGCGCGAGCGTTTCAACGTGCCGGAGAGTTGCAAGTTGGTGGAGCTTCTCATGGTGGGGCATGCTCTGGCGGCGCCCGGCCCGCGTCATGCCGAGCGCAAGGCCGTCGAGGAGTTCACGACGCGCGAGTCGTTTTAGCTAGGCGGTTTCTCGCGTGACGCCCGGGTGCGCGTGCACCCGGGCTTTTTTTGTGCGGGTGGGACCGAAAGCCTAGAACAGCTCGTGGTGAACCTTCGCGCGTGCGGCGTCGTCGACAGGGCGCGGTGCGGGGTGGTCTTCGCATACACCGAGCGACAGGATGGCTTCGAGACGGTATTCCTCGGGGATGTCGAGCGCGGCGAACACACGCTCTTCTGCGGTGCGCCCG
>JAUNLI010000124.1 GCA_030532315.1 Slackia sp. | reverse complement strand
GCAAGCGCTACGGCGCGGGGTCCGTGCTCGATGACGTGAGCGTCTCTTTCGAACACGGGCGCATCCATGCGCTTATGGGCGCGTCGGGCAGCGGAAAAACCACGCTCATACGTCTCATAGCGGGACTCGAAAAACCCGACACAGGCCGCATCGAAGGAACGCAAGGGCTGCATCGGGCCGCCGTTTTCCAAGAAGACCGCCTGTGCGAAAACCTCAGCGTGGCGGCAAACGTGCGTATGCCCCACCCCGGATTGAAAGGCGCAGAAAAGCAAGCGTTTCTCGAGCGTTGCGAAGCGCTGCTGGCCGCCATGGCCATGCCCGGCTGCCTGGCGCGGCCGGTGCACGAGCTTTCGGGCGGCATGAAACGGCGCGTGGCGATTGCACGTGCCGTCATGGCGGAAGCCGACGTGTTGTTTTTCGACGAACCGCTCAAAGGGCTCGACCCGGCGGGATCCGCACTGGTTCTAGGGACGATTGCCCCGCTCCTCGACGGCAAGACGGTCTTTTGGGCCACGCATCGCAAGGAAGAACTCGCGCTCTTGCGCGAACCGACGCTCACGCGCATCGAAGACCTCCGCTGACACGCCCCTGAAGACAGTAGACGCAGACAACCAATCCGTGTCGCAATCAGAACACGCGCCGCGACACGACAAGGCGGCTGCACACGCCGCTCGCTCGAAAGCAAGCGCGACGCGTGCAGCCGCCGTTCACGTAGCATCCTACAGATCGTCCACCAACGCGGTCGATTTCGCATACGCAGTCGACTTCGCCTCGAAGAAATCGGTCTTGACCATATTGGCGTTTGAGTACTGCGACACCCAGCGCATATTCTCGGGCTCTTCCACGTTGTCGGGGAAAAGCGGTTCATAACCAAGGCTGATCCAGCGCTGATTGCCCAGGTAACGGATGTAATCGGTCACCATGTCCTTCGTCAGGCCCGGAATATCGTCGCCGATCACGTAATGACCCCAGGCAATTTCCTGGCGCACGCCTTCTTCCAGCATGGCGCGCAGCTCGGCCACGTTTTCGTCCGTGAACAACGTGGGCTCTTCTTTCTGCAGCTCCAGAATGATATTACGGAACAGCCACAAATGCGTGTTCTCATCACGATTGATATAGCGGATTTCCTGCGCGGAACCGGGCATCTTGCCGTTGCGCGCCAGGTTGTAGAAGAACATGAACCCTGAATAGAAATACACACCCTCCAGAATGAAATTCGCCATCATCACCTTGAGCAGCGTGAACGGGTGCTTGTCGCGCTGGAATTCGTTATAGAGTTCGCCGATGAAGGTGTTGCGCGCAAGCAAACGCTCGTCGGTGCGCCACTGATACAGGATGTCGTTGCGCTGGTCGGGCGAGCAGATCGTGTCGAGCATGTAGCTGTAGCTCTGCGAATGCACGCATTCTTGAAACGTTTGGATGTTCAGGCACAGATTCACTTCGTTAGCCGTGATGTACTCGCCGATGGCAGGCAAGTTGGCCGACTGGATCGAATCCAAGAACACAAGAAACGACAGAATTTTGTCGTAGGCCGTGCGCTCGGCCGCATCGAGGTGCGGATAGTCTTTCACATCCTGACCCAGGTTGATTTCCTCGGGAATCCAGAAGTTGTTCATGGCCTGGCGATACCAGTCCGACACCCAGGGATATTTCATGTTGTTGAAGTCGTTGAGGTTGGTGGTGTTGCCGCCGATCATGCGACGCTCGCGCACATCGACATCGCCCTGTGGGTTGAACAGGGGTTTTTTCATCAACGATTCGTTCGGCTCTATGGTCATGGCTGTTACCTTCTTTTCTTTTCAGGGGAAGTGGAGGGGGCGTGGGCAAGGCCTCGTGCTCAAACAGTCCTGGGGTCGCAGGGACAGCACGTTAAGTGCTGTCCCGCTCCTGCGGAACTGCGCGCGAGACCTCGCGCGCACCCCGAGAGGAATCCCCTCAGGTCGAACAAAAATCTTACAGGTCGCCGAAACGGAGCGAAAAGACGCCCGGTACCTCGAATCGGCCCGACTGGCGCAGGGAGCGCACTTCGGTGCGTGACCGGAGCACGGAGGGTCGAGGCGGGATGCCCGGCGGCTTTGCAGTGTCGAGCCTGTTGCGCCGTTCGGAAGAACGGCGCAACCTCGGGCATCTTACGACGCGCAGCTTTCGCACTCCTCCACTTCGAGCGACTTGCTGCGCACGTAGTAGACCGTCTTCACGCCGCATTTCCATGCCTCGTAATAGAGATTGAACACCTGACGCATGGTGAAGTCGTTCGTGATATAGAGGTTCATCGACTGCGCCTGGTCGACGTGGCGCTGGCGCACGCCCGACGCGCGCACGCTCCATGCCTGATCAATCAAATGCGCGGGCTTGTACAGCCAATACGTCGCAGGCGACAGCTCGGGCGCAACGCGCGGCAGCATGCCTCCCTTTTTCTCTTCCAAGAAGAAACGGCGCATAATCGGATCGACGCCCGGCGTGGTGCCCGAAAGAATGCTTGTCGAAGACGTGGGAGCCACGGCCATGAGGTAAGCATTGCGCATGCCAGCACTCGCCTTGGCACGGACTGCGCCCCACGCATCGGACACGTAGCCTCGTTTGTCGAAGTAAGCACCCGTCTGCCAGTCGCTCCCCTCGAATACGGCATACGACCCCTTTTCGGCGGCCAGATCGGCCGACGCCTCCACGGCACAGCGGTTGATGCGTTCGAACACCTCGTCGGCAAACGCCAGATGCTCTTCGGATTCCCACCTGATGCCACGTGTGACAAGCATGTGATGATATCCCGAAACACCCAGGCCGATCGAACGGTAGCGCTTATTGGTGATGCGCGCATATTCAAGTGCGTAGAAATTCAGGTCGATCACGTTGTCGAGAGCGCGCACTGCGGCACGAACCACATCGCGCATCGCGTCTTCGTCTTCCACCGGCAACCTTCCCAGCGACAAGCTTGCCAGGTTGCACACCACGAAATCGCCAGGACGCGTAGTAGAAACCACCACCGTATCGCCCTCCGACGTACGCGTTTCCACCGAAACGCTTTCGACGGGCGCCATGTTCTGCGCGATTTCGGTGCACAGGTTGCTGCAGTAGATGATGCCCGCCTGCGGGTTGGGGTTGGCGCGGTTGACGATGTCGCGATTGAACGTGAAGGGGGTTCCCGTTTCCACCGCGCTTTTCAGCACCAGACGCACGATGTCTTTGATCGTCATGGTGCGCTTGGAAATGCGCGGATCGGCCACGCAATCGAGATAGCGCTTCTCCCACTCTTCGCCGAAGTAGTCTTCGAGCGCGTAGCCTTTCACCGTGAGAATGTCGTGCGGGCACATGAGATGCCAGTCTTGGTTCATATCCTGGCCGGCCATGCGCCAGAACAGATCCGGATAGCACACGGCGGGAAACACATCGTGCGCCTTCATGCGATCGTCGCCGTTATTGGTGCGCAGCTGCAGAAATTCCGGCAGGTCTTTATGCCAAGCATCCAAATACACCGCAGCGGCACCGGCTCGCATGCCCAGCTGGTCGACAGCCACCGCCGTGTCGTTGATGATGCGAATCCAGCGAATCACACCGCCCGCGGCACCTTCGAACCCGCGAATCGTGCCGCCCGTTGCACGCACCTTGCCCAGATACATGCCCATGCCGCCGCCGAATTTGCTTACCTGGGCGAAGTTGTCGATGCTGCGATAAATACCCTCGAGACTGTCAGGCACCGTGTCGATGAAACAGCTGGAAAGCTGGTGATGCGGCTTGCGCGCATTCGACATGGTAGGCGTTGCCATGGTGACCTCCAGCTTGGAGAGCATGTCGTAGAATCGGCGCACCCATTCCATGCGGTCGGTTTTCTCTTCCATGGCAAGATGCAGCGCGATGCCCAAGAACATCTCCTGCGGGCTTTCGATGGCCACATGCTGTCGTGTGGTGATTACGTAGCGCTTGAGCAGCAGGTCAAGACCTGAATAAGTGAACAACTCGTCACGCTCGGACACCATGAAGTCCGCCGCCTGCTCGATTTCGGCACGCGTATAGCGCTGCAGGATATAGGCACCGTAAAGGTCTTGGTCGGTCAGCCAACGCACTTTGTCGTAAAACGTCTTAATACCGCGGGCCGCGCAATCGGCCGCAAGCGTACGGCGGAACGAAAACGACAGCAGGCGCGCAGCGATGAATTCCCACTGAGGCGCTTCCTGGGTGGTGAGTTCCACCGCGGCACGCGTAA
This sequence comes from Slackia sp., assembly GCA_030532315.1. GTDB lineage: Bacteria > Actinomycetota > Coriobacteriia > Coriobacteriales > Eggerthellaceae > Slackia. The sequence continues at coordinate 1,971 of JAUNLI010000124.1, read as the reverse complement.
GCGCCGCCAGACGCTCTTCTGCCGACATGCCGGGCTTCACGAAGCTTTTGAACTTGGCTGCCAAAGCCGAAAGCGCATAGGCGTCGTCGGGAAATTGCTTTTGAACGCGAGCGAGGCACTCGTCAAGCGACGCCACGCCGGCCGCAGAAACGATGTCGGCACGAGCGGCGCGCAGACGGGCACGCTTGTCACGATACAGAATATAGGCCTTCGCCTCGTCGAAATAGCCCTGCTCCATCAGACTGCGCTCGACGATGTCTTGAATGCCTTCGACCGTGCGCACGTCGGTTGCCGCGATCGCAGTTTCCACCGCCGCAAGCAGCAACGCAAGCTCGCTTTCACCCGCTTCACGCCCCGTGTCGGAAAACGCGCCGGCAATTGCAGCGACGATCTTCGAACCGTCGTAGGCCTCAACCGCGCCGCTTCGTTTGACGATATCCATAGATGCTCCCCTTCGATTGGGGCATGCGGGCAGCCGAATCAGACGCATGCCCAGCCCCTCAGATGCTTTGTTACTTTTTCAGTAGCATTTAAGCATACGAAACCGGACGCGCTTGGAGCGCATGGACGAACGCACCCTTCATCGACGGAAAAACCGCAAATCGAAAATGCATGGAACGAGACGTTGCTGTCGGAATATCAACCGAGATGCGACTACCCTTCAGGCAGCGAACGCGTCTTGCCGCACCTACCCCTCCTTTTTTCCCAAACACAGCCGCACAACACCCGAACGCAAACAAGGCGCCCATCGGCTGCAATCCGATGGGCGCCCTGATGTGTGATTTCGTTTTCCGCTACGCAGCCTCGTTGAACTGTGCGACCTGCTTATCCGTTTCCTCCTGCGAGCCCGCATTCATCAGGTAGATGCCCACGACAACCAGGCCCAAACCCAAGCCGGTGAACAGCCCGAACGGCTCTCCCCACACGACGCAGCCGATCAAGGTGGTAAGCGCCGTGCCGGCGCCGCCCCAGATACCGTATGCCAAACCAAGCGGCACGGTTTTCAGCACGATGACAAAAATAGAGAACGACACCACATAGGCCACGATCGTACAGACCGAGGGACCCAAAACCGTAAAGCCCTCGGAAAGTTTCATCATGGTAGTGCCGATCACCTCGAACACGATCGAAATACTGAGCAAAACGTACGGCATACTACACCCCCAACTTCAGCATGACCACGCCGCCGATGATGGCAACAAGCCCCAAGCCCTTTTTCCAATTGAAGGACTCTTTCCAAAACACCGTGCCAACGACGGCCGTCAGCGCAATGCCCAGACCTGTCCATGCCGCATATACCGGGCCAAGCGGCAATTCCTCGAGCACAAGCGAAATCAAATAAAAGGCGATCCCGTAGCCGAGCACCGTTCCCACCAAAGGAAGCTTGCGCTGGAATCCGTTCGATAGCTTCATCATGGAATCGCCGAACACCTCGACGACCACCGCCAGTCCTATCATGAGATAGGCAACCATGGCATCATCCCTTCTTTCTCTTTCCTTACATCACCCATGGCTTGCTCAGACCGATTCGAACGCAAGCATACGGAAGCCGAAGACGGGCTCTTCGCGCTGCGTCCGGCCGTGGTCGCCGACACGCTTCGGACGACCCTCTGTAGTCATGGATGCGGACGCATCTTGCGCCCCTGATAGCGTCCTATGCGCTTCGGCTCGCAAGCCGTACGCGACGCTTTCGTCTCATTGCTCGACCGAGCATAAACTATGCCATAATGGCAGAGTCAATCGGCACATTCGAAGAAAGGCTGCTTATGGAGAACGCTCCATAAGCGCGGCAAAAGAGGCCCTATGAAACACGAGCTTTTGAGCATCGGCGAGGTATCACGCATGAAGGGCGTCAGTCCTAAATCGCTTCGTTACTACGAGCAGCTGGGAATTCTGACTCCCGCCTATGTGGATCCGCATAGCGGCTACCGCTACTACGGCATGAACCAGATGATCGTGGTCGACGTCATC
>JAUNLI010000123.1 GCA_030532315.1 Slackia sp. | reverse complement strand
TGCAGCAGGAGCCGCCGCTCGACGAGGACAAGACCGTCCTCGAGAACATCCAAATGGCGTTCGGCGATATTCTGGCCAAAATCGACCGCTTCAATCAGGTAAGTGCCGAGATGGGCGACCCCGACGCCGATTTCGACGCCCTGATGGAGGAAATGGGCAGGCTTCAAGACGAAATCGACGCTGCAAACGGTTGGGATCTTGACAGCCAGCTTTCCCAGGCCATGGATGCGCTGCAGTGCCCCGAGCCTGATATGCCCGTCAATGTCCTTTCGGGTGGCGAGCGCCGTCGTGTCGCGCTGTGCCGCCTGCTGCTCGAAGCTCCCGACCTGCTGCTGCTCGACGAGCCCACCAACCACCTCGATGCCGAGAGCGTGTTGTGGCTCGAGCAGTTCCTCAAGCGCTATCAGGGAGCGGTGCTTGCCGTCACGCACGACCGCTACTTCCTTGACAACGTCGCCGAGTGGATTTGCGAGGTCGATCGCGGGCATTTGTATCCGTACAAGGGCAATTACTCCACGTATCTCGAAACCAAGGCGGCACGTATGGCAGCTCAGGGCCAGCGCGACGCGAAGCTTGCCAAGCGCATGCAGGCCGAGCTCGAATGGGTACGCAGCTCTCCGAAGGCCCGCCAGGCCAAGAGCAAGGCGCGTCTGGAGAACTACGACCGCATGGTGGCAGAGGCCGCGCAGTCCAAGAAGGTCGATTTCACCGACATTCACATTCCCGCAGGTCCGCGTCTGGGTGCCGAGGTGCTCAACGTTGAGCATTTGCACAAGGCATTCGGCGATCGCGTGCTGATCGACGACTTGTCCTTCAGCCTGCCGCGCAACGGCATCGTCGGCGTGATCGGCCCGAACGGTGTGGGCAAATCCACGCTGTTCAAGATGATCGTGGGCAAAGAGAAGCCCACGTCCGGCGAGCTGAAGCTGGGTGAAACCGTGAAGGTGTCCTATGTCGACCAGAATCGCGAGGGCATCGATGCCGACAAGACTTTGTGGGAAGTCGTTTCCGACGGCCTTGATTACATGCAGGTGGGCGAAACCGAGGTTCCCAGTCGCGCCTACGTGTCCGCATTCGGCTTCAAGGGCTCCGATCAGCAAAAGCCCGCAGGCGTGCTTTCGGGCGGCGAGCGCAATCGTTTGAACCTTGCGCTTACGCTCAAGCAGGGGGGCAACCTGCTTTTGCTCGACGAGCCCACCAACGACCTTGACGTGGAAACGCTCGAAAGCCTTGAGGAAGCCCTGATGGAGTTTCCCGGATGCGCCGTGGTCACGAGCCATGACCGCATGTTCCTCGACCGCATCGCCACGCATATTCTTGCGTGGGAAGGCACTGATGAAAACCCGGGTAACTGGTATTGGTTCGAGGGCAACTTCGACAGCTATCAGAAAAACCGTATCGAGCGCTTGGGTGAAGAGGCGGCCAAGCCGCACCGCATCCATCGCAAGTTGACGCGCGATTAGTCGCACGTCGCGGCACCGAAAGCATGCAAGGCACGTTCCCTTTGCGAAGGTCGCGGCATGCATGGCGCGCCGCAATGGTTCGAAAAGGGGAGAAGCGAAGCGCCGCGGCACTCCGCTTCTCCTTCGGATATCGCTTGAAAGGCAAGAAATGGAAAACGAGGTAAAAGAGAAGGGCAACGTTAAAGCGTTGCTGCCCATTGGGGTGTTTCTCGTGCTCTATCTGGGGCTCGGCATCGTGTTCGAGTACGTCATGGGCATTTCGATGGGCTTTTATAACATCCCTATCGTCGTGGTGTTTCTGATCGCGCTGCTTGTTGCGTGCTTCCAGAACCGCAAGCTTCCCTTCGACGAGAAACTTGCGGTTATGGGAAAAGGCATCGGCGACAAGACCATCGTCACCATGATCCTCATTTTCATGGCGGCGGGCATTTTCGTCGGCGTCGTCGGCCGTGACAGCGCCGAAAGCGTCGCCTATCTGCTGCTGTCGGTCATTCCTCCGCAATATGCCGTCGCGGTGTTGTTCGTGGTGAGCTGCTTCGTGTCCGTTTCCATGGGCACCTCGGTCGGCACCATCACGTTGATCGCCCCAATCGCCGTGGCCGTATCGGCCGCTTCGGGCTTCGACCTGCCGCTGTGCATCGCTGCCGTCATGGGCGGCGCCATGTTCGGCGACAACCTGTCGTTTATTTCCGACACCACCATCGCCGCCTGTCAGGGCCAGGGCTGCAAAATGCAGGATAAGTTCCGTGAGAACTTCAAGATCGCGCTTCCGGCCGCCCTTGTCACGCTTATCCTGATTCTGGTGCTTTCGATGGGCGCCGATCTGAACGGTAGCATTTCGCACGAATACGACCTGATTCAGCTCATCCCGTACGTCATCGTGCTGATCGGCGGAATCATCGGCATCAATGTGTTCATCGTTCTTTTGCTTGGCATCGTGTCGGGCACGATTATTATGATCGGCACGGGCGCCACGCCTGCGACCGACCTTCTGGCCAATATGGGCTCGGGTGCTGCAGGCATGTTCGAGACGACGATGGTCGCCGTGCTTGTAAGCGCGATTTGCGCGCTGATTCGCGAACATGGCGGTTTCACGGCACTGCTCAACGGCATCAAGAGCCTCTTCAAATCGCGCAAGGGCGGCATGCTTGGCATGGGCTTGCTCGTCGGCGCCATGGATATTGCCACGGCCAATAACACGGTAGCCATCGTGATGGCAAATCCGATCGCGTCCGACATGGCCAAGACTTACGACATCTCCAAGCGCAAGACCGCGTCGCTTCTTGACACGTTCTCCTGCGTTTTCCAGGGCGTTATCCCTTACGGCGCGCAGATGCTCGTCGCCGTTTCGGCCGCTGCAGAGCTTGGCTACACGGTGTCGGCGTTTCAGATCATGCCGCTTTTGTTCTATCCGTTCTTCCTGCTGCTGAGCTCGCTTGTCTTTATCTTCATCATTCCCGACAAGCGTCGCTACGACGGCGACAAATAGCGCCGTGCTTTCATAGCGGCGAACAAATGCGCTTTGTATCTCATGCCCGCTCGCAAAACGCGAGCGGGTTTTTGCGTTATGCTCGAATGGCACTCAAGCCGAAATGTCACGCATGCGAACGTTTGCGGTTTCGGGTGTGCTTTTGCTGCAACGACGTGCGGTGTCGAATTCGTCTTTGCTAGAATGCTTCGCATGAATGATGACGCACGCATAACGCTTACCGTTCCCGATCATGTCGATATGGCAGCCATCGTCGGCCCCGCCGATACGGTGCTGCACGCAATCGAGAACGCCTTCGCCGCTCGCATCACGGTGCGCGGCAACCTTATCATGCTCTCGGGCGATTCCCTTGAGGTGCAAAGCCTGACCGCCTTGTTCGGCGACATGATCAAGCTTGCGTCTTCGGGCGTTGCTCCTACGGTCGAAGATGCGCAACGAGCCATCGAACTTTTGCGTCAGGGGGAATTCGCCCCGTCCATTCTGCGCGAGGACATTCTGCTGACGTATCGCGGGCGGGCTATTCGTCCGAAGACGGCAGGCCAAAAACGCTACGTCGACGCGATTCGTTCGAACACGGTGACGTTCGGCATCGGACCTGCAGGTACGGGCAAGACCTATCTCGCCATGGCCATGGCGGTGGCCGCGCTCAAGCGCAAAGACGTCAACCGCATTATTCTCACGCGCCCCGTGGTCGAAGCGGGGGAAAGCCTTGGTTTTCTTCCCGGCACGCTTACCGAAAAGGTGGACCCTTATATCCGTCCCCTTTACGACGCCCTGTTCGACATGACCGACATGGAACGGGCGCACGAATTGATCGATCGCGGCGTAATCGAGATCGCACCGTTGGCGTTCATGCGCGGCCGAACCTTCAATGACAGTTTCATTATTTTGGACGAGGCGCAGAACACCACGCCCGAACAGATGAAGATGTTTTTGACCAGGCTCGGCTTCAATTCCAAAATGGTTATCACCGGCGACGTAACGCAGCTCGACCTGCCGCGCGGTCTTTCGGGGCTCAAAAGCGTCCAGAGCGTGCTGCAAGACGTCGAAGACATCGCATTCTGTACGCTCACCGGGCGCGATGTGGTTCGCCATACCTTGGTGGCGCGTATCGTGGAAGCATATGAGCGCGCTGCGGAGCGTTCACGGCAAAACGATGAATGAAACGTGCCGAACGGAGGGGCGAATGGTTGAAGGGCCGTTCCTCGGCGATATCAAGAGAAAGACGCGGGTTTGGCGCCCGTCGATGAAATAAGAAGGAGGCCAGTTTATGGCAGAGAAGTTCAAGAGCGGTTTCGTGACGCTGGTGGGCCGTCCCAATGCTGGCAAATCGACGTTGATCAATGCGGTGGTCGGGCACAAGGTTGCCATCACGTCGAATACGGCGCAGACCACGCGACATCGTTTTCGTGCAATTGTGACGCGCGACGACATGCAGATGATCATGGTCGACACGCCGGGTCTGCATAAGCCGCACGACGCGTTGGGCGAGGAGCTCAATACCAGTGCCATCAAGGCGATGGAAGACGTCGATGTGGTGGCGTTTCTTATCGACGCGAGCAAGCCGATCGGCCGTGGCGACGAATGGGTGGCCGCGCAGGTGCGCGCCGTGCGCCATGCCCGTAAGATTCTCGTGATTACCAAGGCCGATTTGGTGGACAAGGACACGATCATTGCCCAGCTCGATGCGGCGCGCGCTTTGGGCCGCTGGGACGACGAAGTAGTGCTTTCCTCGAAGTCGGGCTTTAATGTGGACGGCTTCGAATCGGCGGTTGCCCGCTGGCTTCCCGAAGGACCAAAGTGGTTCCCCGACGATATGGACACCGACCAGCCTTTCGAGGTGCTTGTGGCGGAGTTCATCCGCGAAAAGATCCTTCGCAGCTTCCGCGACGAGGTTCCTCATTCCATCGGCGTGGTTGCCGACCAGATCGAATACGAGCGTCGTAAAGACATGTATCGCATCTATGCGGTGGTCTATGTCGAGCGCGACAGCCAGAAAGGCATCATCATCGGGCGTGGCGGGGAAGCGATCAAAAAGGTCGGCATCGAAGCGCGCGAAGACCTTGAACAGTTGCTCGGATGCAAGGTGTTTTTGGACCTGCAGGTCAAGGTGAAGAAGAACTGGCGGCGCGATCTGAATCAGATTCGCCGTTTCGGGTACGGAGAGGGCATCTAGGCTATGGCCAAATATTGCACATGGTGCGGTGCCGCACTGGAGCCCGGTGCTCGGTTTTGCGGCGAATGCGGCGGGCGGATTCTCGAAACTGTGACGATCGACGGCTCCAAGAACGCGCTCGACGATTTAAGCGGGCTCGACATCGTCGACGGTCGCAAGCTTCCCGCCGATGCCACGCTGCGCCTTGACCGCGATTCGGTGGTTGTGCAAACCGATACCGATCAAAAGCGCTTCACGCTGAACAGCTCCAAGAACCCGCGTAAAACCGCATTGATCGTGACGGGCGCGCTGGTTGCGTTTCTCGTTGCAGTGGCGGCGCTTTTGGCGGCGGCATACTTCGGGGGTTGGGGTCAGCAGGAAAAAGAGCCTATCGCCGTAAGCGGGATTGACGAACAGAGCGAATCCGACAAGAAAGAAGCTGATGACAAGGCTGAGGCCGATAATAAGGCCGATGGCGAAACGAGTAAGAATGCCGACGCCTCGAAGGGTTCCGCTGCGTCCAAGCCCGAACCGAAGCTCACCGATACCGAGATTTTCAATTCGCTTGATGCGGCGTATGAAAAACTCGACGTCTACGACGAGCGCATCGCAACATGCGTAGAGGAATTCAATGCGAACTTCCTTGCCAACTCGATGGAAGTGCGTGCGGCATCGAAAGACTTCGCGGACAAAGTTCTTACCGACTTGGAAAACGACGTGAAGGGTCTCGAATCGATGGAGATTCCTGATGAGTCGGCTTATGCGCAGCAGGTTGAAGACGTGCTTGTGCTTTATGAATGTCAGATCGGGCGCGTCAGTGCCATGACGAATGCGTGGGCGCTTGACGTCACGTTCGAAAAGCCTTCCGAGCATAAGGATGAAATCCTTGCATGTTATACGGAAGGAAACGCGAAGACGCATCTTGCTCGCTATGATGAGCTGCATGCTTCGGCGAAGCCGACGAAAGCTTCATAGAAGCCTTGTGAGATGCATTGTTTTCAACGCTCCCGCAACTGCGGGAGCGTTTTTATACGAGATTCCCCCTATTTTCAAAAAAAGTTTGAAAATAGGACTTGCCAAGATGTGCCAAGATGCGTAATATACTGTCCTGCGCTTGGCGCTAAGGAAAAAATTCCAAAGCGAAAGTGCAGATGGAATGGGCGTTTGGCTCAGGGGGAGAGCACTTCCTTCACACGGAAGGGGTCACAAGTTCAAATCTTGTAACGCCCACCATTTCATTCCTCGGTAGCTCAACGGCAGAGCACTCGGCTGTTAACCGATAGGTTGTAGG
>JAUNLI010000122.1 GCA_030532315.1 Slackia sp. | reverse complement strand
TCAGCACGCCGTACGCCGCCTTTCCCGCCATGCATTCGCATAATCCTAGGATAGAGGCATTATTGTACGGCAAATCGGAATTCTAAGGAACAACGCCGACACAGCCGAAAAAGCACGTGAACGCAAACGGACGGCTCCAGACGAGTTCGACATCGAATACCAGCTAAGACTCTGGATTATTCCTTTCCTCTTCTACGCCGAACATTTCGAACAGCTCAGCCCTGCTGTGAACGCCTAGTTTTTTGTAAACGTGATACACATGCGATTTCGCGGTACCAGGAGCCACCACCATGGCTTTCGCAATCTCACCCGCCGTCTTTCCCTCAAGCAGCAAGAAAAGAACCTCCTTTTCCCTTCGACCGAGATTGCCCTTTTCAGCTGCACGGTCGATTCGCCTCTCGAGGACAAGCATCGATGAAGGACCCAGGCTTGCGTCCATCCCGTCCTTGCAACCGCCCCTGTTAACCAAAGCTCCCATTCCTACGCATAACACCAGAGCAACCACAACGGCAAGTATCGACACGAGCACGACGACATCCGAGGAAAACGGCGCCTTCACAACAGCGAGGGCGGATCCGATCCGCCCTAAAACGCAGCCTCCGGCAAACGAGAAAGCGAGTGCGAGAAACGACCGATACGCGGCTGATTCGTCTCCGTATGTTGCGAACAGAATGGCGACGACAGCGTAGACCAGAAAAAGAAACACTCCCGCAACAGCCAGATCGAACGAAAGCACGGGCTCTATGCCGAAAAACGAAGCGGTCATGACGACGGCAGTCATGATGGGCACCGCGACGTTCAAAAGAGACGATACCGTAAAGCCTTTCAAGACGAGCAGGCAGACGCAGGCCAAAAGCACCGGCGCGAAAAACGTGCCCGTCCTATACAACGCCGAGGCACCGTTACCTTCGGCAAATGAGATGGCCGAAACGAAGGCAAATGCCACAAGAAAGCATGCCGCAAATAAACGCCTCGGCGCCTCATCGCGTCGCATGCTGCGGCTCGAACGAAACAATTCGTCGCCATCGCTTTGCGCCCTCAAGGTTCTTGCCAGCATATACGTTCCAAGCAACAGCATCACGATGGAAGCCACCGTCAAACGCACCGACCCCATGTCGGCAAGAAACCACACTAAAACCGCCCCTACCGAGCCAGCAAGCAGAATGGTCCAGACAACTTCCTCAGGGTCGAATGCGGTGCAGACACGCAGCCATAGCGGAATCACATAGGCAAGGTATGCGCCAAACAAAAGCCCGCCGAACAAAAACAAAGCGGTGATTCCAGCATCCATGGAAGCGATACCGGAGACGTCGGGAGCCAAAACCCCATACACGGCGAAAAGCAAGGCGACGGCAAAGGAAATGCCCCAAAGCGCCGATGCGGAAGGTAGCGCGGTTTTTTTGCGCGCACGCGCCAGAAGAATCGCGGCGAAAAACGCCCCGGAAAGATACGACATGTCGGTGAAAGAGAGCGAGAACGGAGTAACGTGCGTCATCGCAGGCGCGAAAAACGCCTGGACGACGAAGGCGAAATTGCACGCCATGCCAAGCAAAAGACCGTTTTTCGAAGCTTCGCACATCCTTTCGTCAATCAAACGCAAGAACCGCGCCGCATTCCCCTGCTTTCCCACATTCCCCTCCTGACAGTAACGATCATCAGGCATTTCTTCCAACAACCCCTCCGTGCGCAGAGGGGGTTATCGAAAAAATAACCCCCTCTGTCGTAATGAAGCACACCGCAAACCGCAAGGGTTATCGCTGCTTAACCCGATTTTTCGTCGCTATGGTAGCAGCATCGCGCAGCCTTCGACAACCGCAGCAACGCCAGCATCGCCTGCGGAAGTTCACGAGGGGGGCGCATCGTTGAAACCACAATTCAGGAGGGAACAATGGGAGAATATTCGCGCAGAAACTTCCTCAAGGGGTCGGTCGTCGGCTTGGCGGCGATGGCCGGAGCAGGCGCCCTTGCAGGGTGCGCGCCCAAGAAACCAGGGCAAGGCAGCGGCGCAAGCGAAGGCATGACCTACGCCGACACGATTGAGTGGAACGGCGAATACGATGTCCTCGTAATCGGCTTCGGCGGCGCCGGCGCTGTCGCAGCGCGCTATGCGGCAGAAGAAGGCGCCCGCGTCCTGCTCGTCGACAAAGCCCCGCTTGGACACGAAGGCGGCAACACCCGCTATTGCGGACAGCTCGTCGTCTATTCCGAAGACAAAGAAGCCATGAAGAAGTACTACACCGGACTCGCGGCGGGACACGACTTGCCCGAAGACGTGCTGGAAACCTACTGCCAAGGCCTCACCGAAACCAAGCAGATGCTGATCGACGACTTCGATGTGCCCGAAGAGAACTTCATGCATTGGAAAGAAGACTGCAGCCTGCAGCCGTTGATCGCTCACTTCCTGCCTGAGTATCCAGAAATCGAAGGCGGAGAAGCACTTGACCTGATCAGCGTCAATCGCGAAGAGCAAGGCTTCTCGCATCTGTGGAAGACCTATCGCAAGAAGATCGACAGCATGAGCGACAAGATCGATGTCTGGTGCAACGCCCCCGCCACCCATCTGTTCCAGGACCCCGTAAGCAAGGCGGTCATCGGCGCGACCATCGAAAAAGACGGCGAGCCCGTCAACGTACGCGCCCTGAACGGTGTCATCATGACCTGCGGCGGATTCGAGAACAACAAGACAATGGTCGAAGGCTATCTGGGCCTGTCCAAGTTCGCCGTCAGCGGATCGCTGTTCAACACAGGCGACGGCATCAAGCTTGCTTCGGAAGTGGGCGCTGATTTCTGGCACATGGAGGCCTACGAAGGCAACTGCTTCCATTTCGGTGGCGTATCCTTCCCCATCAAGGACACCGAGCACTCTTTGCGCAGCGTCATGAACAACCCTTATCTTGTCAAGGGTGCCCAGATAGTCGTCGGCGACGACGGCCAACGCTATTTGACCGAAGATGCCGTCGCGCGCCATGGACACATGCCCTCCAACGGCGAATGGATCATGGTCAAACGCCCCCACACCACCTGGTGGGTATGGGATAGCGAGCACAACAAGCTTATCGAGCAGATGAACGGCCTTGCCGGTTACGACGAGACCCTCGTGACCGCAGACACCATCGCCGACCTGGAAACGGCGCTCGGCATTCGCACGGGAGCGCTGCAATCGACCATCGACGGGTTCAATCGTTCTGCCAAAGACGGATTCGACCCCGACTTCAGGCGCGCGCCCGAATCCATGCGTCCCTTCTCCGAAACCGGCCCTTACTACGCCATCGAGCTCAAACAGGCAATTCTCAACACGCAGGGCGGCGCACGTCGCAACGGCAACGCCGAAGTCGTCGGCATCGACGGCGAGCCCATCCCGCATCTTTACAGCGCGGGCGAGTTCGGCGGCATCACGCCGTATCAGTACAACGGCGGCGGCAACATGGCAGAGTGCCTGATCTTCGGCCGCCTGGCAGGTCGAAACGCAGCCACGCAGAAAGATCCGCTGCCTCCTCTGCCCGTCGGCGTCGAATCTGAAATCGAATACACGGTCGGCAGCGGCAGCAGCACCGTGGAAACCGACCCTGCAAGCATCGAAACCGAAGCGAACCAGTACGTCGGATCGTCCGATTCGGGTATGGGCGGACAAGCAATCGTCAAGGTCACTCTGGACGGATCCACCATCACCGCCGTCGAGGTTGTCGAGCATCATGAAACCGCTGGCATCGGTACGCCCGCAATCGAAACCATTCCTGGCGCGATTGTCGAAGCGAACTCCCCCGATGTCGACGCCGTCACGGGTTGCACCATGTCGAGCCGCGCCATCATCGACGCCACAAAAGACGCCTTGGCAAAAGCGGGCATCTAAACGCACCATCGCGTCGGCGCGCGCAAACCCCTCCCCTCTTTGCTTGCGCGCCCCGAATCCTTACCGTAGTTTTCCCTCGGTGCAACAAGCCAGGGAACGGCCGGCGTCACCGCATGACGACCATCCCCTCCAAGGAAAAGGACGGCTTGAAGCCGTCCTTTTCCCATTTGAAACGAAGCATTTCATCATAGAGCCCGCGCAAAAACCCCCGCAAAACAGGCGGCATGCGCAAAGTCTCTTCAATCAGTTGAACTTCTGCTGCGTTTTTTCCAGACCGTTGTCCAGCAAGGACAGAACGGCCTCGGCGGCACGATGCACGGCCTGGTCGAAATCGTCGCGCGCCTCTTTTTTCGGCAGGCTCAGCACCCAATCGGCCACGGGCATACGTCCCGGCGGGCGTCCGATACCGGCCCTCACGCGCGTCCAATCTTTCGTCTGCAGCTTGTCGGCAATCGACTTCAAGCCGTTATGCCCCGCCAAGCCGCCGCCGAACTTGACGCGCACGGTGCCAGGGTCGATATCCAGCTCGTCATGGATCACGATAAGATCAGCGGGAACCACCTTGTAAGTCGCACACAACTGCTTCACCGGACCGCCCGACACGTTCATATAGCTTTGCGGCTTGGCTAAAACCAGCTCTTCTCCGCGATATTTCACCTTAGCAGTCAGCGCACCGCATTCGGTCTTCCAATACGTGGCACGCAGCTCGCCCGCCAACTCGTCGATGGCATCGAACCCTGCGTTGTGGCGCGTATGGGCATATTCGTCGCCCGGATTGCCCAGGCCCACGATCAGGCGCATGCATGTTCTCCTTCTTGTTTTCGCCGTGCCGCATCGCAGCAGGATCGCTCGGACCCCGGCGATCGAACAGACGGCATTGTCGATTGCCGCCCGAGGATAAAAACCCGAGCCGCAACCCTTCGTTTTCCATACGGAATTGTGCCATTCATTAAACGCCATGCTCCGGAAAAGCATAAAAGACGCAGCGACGTGCAAAGAAGCCCTGCCGCCCCGCTGATTGCAGGCCGACAGCAAAACGCGGCGTTCATTCCGTCTTCAACGACTTTCCGTTTTCGGCACGCTCTCGCCTTAAGAGCACCCCTACTTTCGACGCGCCTCTGTTTTCTCCTGGCCATACCAGGCGCGACGGGCGGCCACTTCGGCCAAGTCGCCAAGAGCGGACATCAGGATAGAGCGCGTTTCTTCGTCGGTGTTTTTCGCCGCATCGCGCAACATGCCCAACGTCTGCGGACCGAACTTCAACATATCCGAGAAATCCTGGGCGCCACTCGCCTTCATGGCCTCGAACAGCGCATCGACGATGGCGCGCGCCTGCTTTTCGTCGTAGCGCGCCAGCCACCTGTTCACCACATCATGCGTGAACTGGGCCGATGACGACAACCCGCTGCAGCGCGCGAAATCGAAGCCGTCCACGCCCCACGAGAACGGATCGTGCTGCCAGGCACCTGCCAAATTCGACTGAACGACAGCGCAAGGCACGGGATGCTCCATCAGCATGCCGATAAGCGATTCGCGCGGCACATAGCGCTCGACCGATGAGGCAAGCGAACGCCACTCGCCTTCCGAAAGCGCATCGCGGCGAAAACCCGGCGCGTCGAAGGAAAACACCCGATCGATGCGGCCTCTCACCTTCGAAGCACATTTCGCAGCGGCATACATGGCAAGGTTGCCCCCTTTGGAATGCCCTCCCACGTAAAGCGTCTTCGGTAAACGGGACGCCACCGCGTCGAGATAGCGAACGGCGCTTTCCTGCGCAGGAACGCGGTTCATATACGCCATGTCGAAATCTTCGCGCCATCCTGTAAACGAGCAGTCCGTTCCGCGAAAACCGACGAACGCAAACTCGTCCTTGTACGAAAACGACAACGCTGCGAACTGTGTACGCGCCTCTTCGTCGAACACGCTCGCGCATTCGCTCATCTCGACATCGCGAAAACGCGGACTTGCCGCCAAGGCGAACATCAACGCCCTGACCTTGTCGGGAATAAGGCCCGTGAACATGCCGTCGAAATGCTCGGTCATCAGCGCATCTTTGAAATGCACGCCGCGTTTGCCGGAAAAAAGCGCCTTCAAACGCGCCGTCGCGCGTCCGCCGACAGCCTTCTCTTCGCGCATCGGCGGCAACACGCGCTCCATACGCACCATGCAGAATTCGGAAAGAACGAGCGCGTCCACGGCGCAAAAAGGCACTTCGTCGAATGTGGCGAATTCCTCGGCCAGATAGTCCATAATCGTGTGCACCGGACGCCCTCCCTTTTTTCATCGAGACGAAAACGCACAGGCGGCGTCTTCTGCATGAGAGACACTTTCTCACACGAAAAGCCCGACGCACGCCGCAACAGCGTCTTGGTGACGAGTTGTCATGCGCAACGTCAGTCGTCGCATGCCGCATGCCGGGACGCACCGAGCAAAACGGCCTCGGCGCATTCATTTTTCCAAGCAGGACGCAAAAGGCCCGCCGCACACATGCAGCAGGCCTTGCAAAATGCATATCGATAACCGCCTGACTTTCCCAGCAACGCCATGCAAGTCAGCACGACATCGGCGGAAACGCCCCAACGGCCAAACGC
>JAUNLI010000121.1 GCA_030532315.1 Slackia sp. | reverse complement strand
ATGTAGCACGCATGGAGGATACGATGCCTAAAACTATTGGTTCTGAGCACCTGGCCGTCATCAAGGTCGTGGGCGTGGGCGGAGGCGGCACCAATGCTGTCAACCGCATGGTCGAGGCCGGTTTGAAAGGCGTTGAATTCATCGCCGTGAACACCGACAAGCAGGCTTTGCTTCTGTCGAGCGCCGACAAGACCATCCATATCGGCGAAGAGCTGACGCGCGGTCTGGGCGCAGGCGCCAACCCCGAGATCGGCTGCCAGGCTGCCGAGGAGTCTCGTGCGGAAATCCGCGAGGCACTTGCCGAAGCCGACATGGTTTTCGTCACGGCAGGCGAAGGCGGCGGCACGGGCACGGGTGCGGCTCCCGTCGTGGCTGAAATCGCGCGTGAGGAAATCGGCGCACTTACCGTGGGCGTCGTCACCAAGCCGTTCGGCTTCGAAGGTCGTTTGCGCCGCAATCAGGCCGAGCAGGGCTGCGATTTGCTTTCCCAGAAGGTCGACACCCTGATCGTGATTCCTAACGACCGCTTGCTCGAGGTTATCGACAAAAAGACCTCCATGCTCGATGCCTTCCGCATCGCCGACGATACCCTGCGCCAGGGAATTCAGGGCGTAACCGATTTGATCACCATTCCCGGTCTGATCAACCTCGACTTCGCCGATATCCGCACCGTTATGAAGGATGCGGGCACGGCTATGATGGGCATCGGCTACGGCTCCGGTGAAAACCGTGCGCTCGACGCCGCTACGCAGGCGATCAACTCCAACCTGCTCGAAGCGTCCATTCAGGGTGCAAGCCGCGTCCTGTTCTCCATTGCGGGCGGTCCGGAGCTTACGCTTGCCGAAGTCGACGCCGCTGCACGCGCCATGGAGGCTGTGGTGGACGAAGACGCCAACATCATCTACGGCCAGATTATCGACGAGGGCCTGGGCGATCAGGTGCGCATCACCATCATCGCAACCGGCTTCTCTCGCACGACGCAGGCCGTCATGGACTTCGACAACGCGCGCAACGACCTGTTCGCCTCTACGGCGCCGGTCCGCGACACGTATACGTCCAACCAGAGCCATCCTACGTCTCCGGTTGCTACGTCGGCCAACGCTGCTTCGACCCGCATCGCGGACGAGGAATACATCCCCGATTTCCTCCGCCGCCGCTAAGTCATCAGGTTTTGCGCGATATGACGAACAACGTCTTAGCGCATGAGCAAGCGACCCTCGCCATGCCGTTACCTCGGCTGCACGAGGGTCGCTTTTCTTCATGTGCATGTATTACCGACGATGCTCTGTATGCCTCCACGGGAATCCGCATTGCATTCACGCAAAGGACGGGCGGCACAAGTTCTGCGCCGTTCGACAGCTTGAATCTTGGCGGCCATGTGGGCGACGACCCCGCATGCGTCAAACGTAACAGGGAAGTCCTGTTCGAAGCCCTTGGTGCCGAGGGCGTTTTCTGCATCCAGCCCAACCAGGTGCATGGCGATACGCTTGTGCTTTGCGACGAGGAAAGCGATCTTGACGCGTGTGCCGGCCTTGCGGCCGAAGGGGCCGACGGCGTGGTGGTTTCGCGCGCCGATACGGCGGCGCTTCTTTGCTTCGCCGATTGCGTGCCGGTTATCTTGGCGGCTCCGACCGGTGCTTTTGCCGTCGTGCATGCGGGATGGCGTGGCGTGGTGTCGCGCATTGCCGAAAAAGCGCTTAAAGCATTGTGCGCCGCCGAGAACGTCGATACATCGAGCGTCAACGTCTATATCGGAGCGCATATTAGAAGCTGCCATTTCGAGGTGGGCGAGGACGTAGCGTCGCTGTTCGCCGAACAATTCGGCGAACAGGTCGTCAATGACCGGCGTTTCGTCGACATGGCCTTCGCATTGTCGTCTGGTCTTGTATCGTGCGGTGTCGATGCTCGTCGCATTGCGGATGCCGGAATCTGCACGGTATGCGACGGCGGAGCACGGTATTATTCCTATCGTGCCACAGGCGGACGCTGCGGGCGTCATGCTGCGGTTGCGTTCAGGGCTTCGAAAAACGAAAGGCGGGCTTGTCCATGTCTTTAGAGAAACGATATGCGCGCATAGAGCAAGAGGTGCACGCTTCATGCGATGCATGCGGACGCGATGCGCGCGAAGTCAAAATCATCGGCGTGTCGAAGACGGTCGGCCTCGATGCGGTGGCGCAGGCTGTCGCCGCAGGAATCCACGATTTTGGTGAAAACCGGCCCGATGAGCTTGCGCGCAAGCACGATGCCTTTCCTGACGAGCGTTGGCACTTCATCGGAAACATCCAGTCGCGTCAGCTTTCTTCGGTGGTTGGTCGCGCCTGCCTGATTCACTCTCTGTGCACGCTGCGCCATGCCGAGAAGATCGACCGATTGGCCGAAGGGCTTGGCATCGTTCAAGATGTGCTGATCGAGGTCAACGACGGAGAGCCGAACAAGCAGGGCGTGCAGCCTGACGAGCTCTACGATATGCTTATGGCATGCAGCAAGCTTTCGCACATACGCGTCTGCGGGCTTATGACCATGGCCGTTCGCGGAAGTCTCGAAGATGCGCGCGCGACTTTTTGCGACCTGCGCATTTTGCGCGACACGATGCAAAGCAAGCTTGAGCGCAGCGGCGTGCAGGGCGCAGATCTCCATGAACTTTCGATGGGGATGAGCGAGGATTATCTCGAAGCGATACCGCAAGGGGCTACCATGGTGCGCGTCGGACGCGCCATTTTCAGCGACGACTATGCGCTCTGACGGCCTTGCTTGAAGGATAGGGTGAAAGACAACATGGATTTGAAGATCCCCAAATTCGACGACCTCAAGGGTCGCCTCGATTTCAAAGACCGCCTCGGATTCAAGGATGCCGCCCATGCGCGTCCGTCGACGCCGCAGGATGATTCCTATGACGATTTCGATCACGAGGATTTCGGCGAGTACGCATTCGACGACAACGCCGATTATGCGCGCGAGCCTTATAAGGACGCGGCGTCTACGGCGTCGTTTTCTCCTCAGATGCCGAAGCTGGTGACGGCGGACGACGTGCGTGCGCATACCCAGTACAAACCCAACGAAGAGGCGATCGATGCTGCCTCTCGCGGCGAGCGTCCCAACGCGGCGCTCAAGCAGGAAGAGCAGCGCTCTGCCGGCCTTGGCGGCTTGTTCGAGCCGGCAGACCAGGGTGCGCATGCAGCCCCGAAAAGCACGCCTGTTTCATCGGCGCAAACCGGCGCCTTCGCCGCCGTGCACGACGTTCCGTCCATGCCTCCCGCAGAGCAGGAGCGTCCTGCCGCCGTGCAGCCTCGCGTTGTGCAGCGTGCCACGCGCATCCTTACGGTGATCAAGCCGGAAAGCTATGCCGATGCCGAGCGCATCGCCAAGATCCTCAAGGCGGGCGATGTCGCGGTGCTTTCGCTGCGCAGCACCCCCGACACCCTTGGCAAGCGCATTCTCGATTTCAGCTTCGGCGTGGCATGCGCGCTTGACGCGCGTGTCGAGTGCGTTTCGGGCCATGTGTTCGCTTTGACGCGCGGTGCCGGGCTGACCGAGGGTGAAACCAACCGTCTTCGCGACCAAGGATTGATGTAAATGCTCGAATACCTCATCGTCTCTCTGGCCGACGTGTACACGATGATTTTGTTCGTGTACGTGCTCATGTCTTGGATTCCCCAAAAAGGCGGCATCATCGCCGATATCGACACCGTTTTGGGCAAAGTGTGCGATCCGTTTCTTAACCTTTTCAGGAAATTCATACCCCCGATCGGTGGGATGGTTGACATATCGCCGATTTTCGCTCTGCTTGTATTACAATTCGCTGTACGGCTGATCGTGGGCATTCTCTAGATCGGCACCTCGATATGCGTTAAGGAGCTGTCATGGCTATCACTTCCGAAGAAATTCATAATCAAAGCTTCACGGTCGACCGCAAGGGTTACGACGTCGACGAGGTCGATGTCTTTCTCGAGCATGTCGCCGCTGAAATCGACGGCCTGAACGCCGAAATCGACGAGTTGACCGCCCGTCTGCACGAGCTCGAAGGCGGCGTTTCTTACGCCGACGACGAGCCGATGGATATGGACGCGGCGTTTGCAGAGCCCGCTCTTCCCGTCCAGGCAGACGACGAGGCGAATGACGAGTCCGAGCGCACGCTGACTTCTGAAGAGAAAGACGAGCGCATTGCCGAGCTTGAGCGTCGTCTGACCGAGAAGGAAAACGACGCTTCGGCAATCGCCAACGCCCTTGTTGTTGCGCAGCGTTCCGCCAAGGAAGTCATCGATGCCGCCAATGGCGAAGCAAAGCGCATCAAGGCCGACGCCGAGGCCGATGCGGCCGACATCATCGATCGCGCCAACGCCGAGAAGGCGCGCATCGAAGATGCCATCGACGAGTTGGATCGTTCTCATAAGGAAACGTGCGAAACGTACGCCGAAGCGCTTCGTGCGTTTATCGACGACGCCAACAACAAGCTCGACGACGTCGAGGATGAGCTTGCGAAAAAGGACGGCAAGAAGCGCGCCCATGCCCGCTTCAGCAGCCCTGCGCAGGCTCCGGTGCACAAGGCCGTTCCCACAGGCGCCACGGGCGCAGTGGCTCCGAGCTACACGGCTCCGGTTTCTGCCGCTCCTGCAACGCCGGTGACCATTCCCGTCACCCCGAAGCCCTCGACGGTCGAAAAAGACCTGAGCGGTTACGGCGATGCCTCTGATGCGTTCGACCTGGGAGACATCGACTAAGGCTCGAAGACGTGGATAGACACGAACTGAATTTTGACGAAGGGCCGGAGGCGAAAGCTTCCGGCCCTTGTGCGTTCGAGAGAGAAGCCGGTCGGGCGTGCAGACGATGTGCGATGCGTTTCTAGGCCAGCGGTTCTATAAATTGTTCCAGAAGCCCGTTGATCGCATCGGGATTGTCAGTGTTTGAATTGTGCCCGGCGCCGGCTATCCAGTGTATTGGCAGGTTCGCGCCCTTGGACCATGCGTGGTTGTAGCGTTTGGCCGATCCGGCGCCGTCGTTTTCGCCGCAGATGAGAAGCGCGGGGCAGCTAAGCTCATAGGCGCGGTTTTTCTCAACGGCTTGCGCGAGGGCCTTGAATCCGTGGGCCGACAGTTCGCAGTATTCGCGCTTGTCGTAGTCGCACATCATTTCGTGCATGAGGTTGCGGCCGTACGAGGAAGTGGCGTTTCCTTTCGAGCCGAGGTTTACCAGCATTTTCCAGGGGAATGCCATGAACGTTGATTTTGTATGCTTGAGGAGCCAGAGCTCCCATTTTTGGTAGTAATTGCGCTGCAAAGGGCACGAGTCTATGGAGACGAACCCTTTTGCCGTGCTGGGGAACAGGTCGATGAACGCTTGCGAGACATAGCCGCCCATTGATTGGCCGATGAGGATCGGTCGTGTTGCGCCCTCAAGGTCCAGGATTTCTTTGAGCCAGCGCGCCTTGTCGTCGAGCGACCATGCGGGCTCGAAAGGACGCGACTGGCCGTGGGAGGGTGCATCCCAGGCGATCAGGTTTGCCGACTTTTCGAAATAGGATGTCTGTCTGTCGAAAAGGCGGTGGTCGGCGGTGAGGCCTGGCAAAAACACGAGCCAGGGGCGGTTTTCGTGCGTTTCTTTCGAAATCCAATATGCGATGGGGCCGAAGGGTGTCTGAAATACGCGTTTCTCGAGGCGTGAATCGTTCATCGGCGGCTCCTTCCGTGATTGGTTCGAGTCTACAGCATCGGTTGTTTTTGGCGGAGTGTGGAGTTACTCTTGGCGCCGTGTGTTTGGGCGTTCTTGTTTGGCCTGAACTGTCCGATGGCTGAGGCTGCTCTGGGCTCGCCAGCCCATTGATCGTTTTTTCGCATTCGAATTGCGCCGTTGTATCTCCGCCATGGCTATCGCATTTGGCGAAGATATTCTAGCTCTGACGAAGGCGCGTCAATTTGACGGGGCATGGATGGCGGAAGTCGGCTTATGACGGTCGTTTTTTGCTTGTCTCATGTTCTTATGGTTTGAGGTTGTTTTTCTGTTGGGTCGGGATGCGGAGCGGCTCATATGGGCGACACGAAGGGCGATGGGGGGTCGTTGTGGTCTTGTATTTTTAATTGCGGGATTTTGTACGCATTTGATCGTTGTTGCGCGTCGCGGTTCCACGCTGGGCTTTTCGAAGCGCTTTCTCCTATGAAGAAACGATGGATATAATAACCACATCGAGAGTTTCGAAAACCAAGCTATTTCGATTAAACCCCAGGTGGCAAGTCATGATTCGTGGTTTGGAATCGATGCTACTGGTGGATGTTGGAGTATGTCTTATGAGTTTGGGGCACGGAGGCGCGGCTTGCCTTGTTGCCAGTCAAAGTCGGCGGAAAACGTTGATTACGGAAAAATGATCGCTGTGGGATTTTCGAAGGTGACGAATTGTTCGATTCTTCTTGCCTGGGAGACGACGGGATAGACGCGCAGGCAGGGGAACTCATTCACGGAATCGCTTTGTGGGTCAAACTGGACGGAGGGTT
>JAUNLI010000120.1 GCA_030532315.1 Slackia sp. | reverse complement strand
GACCACACGTGCGGCCAGCTGCGTGCATCCGACGTGGATTCCCAGGTCACGCTCACCGGTTGGGTGTGGCACAATCGCGACCACGGCGGTTTGATCTTCATCGACCTGCGTGACCGCGAAGGTTATACCCAGGTGGTTATCGACCCCGATTGCGTCAGCGCGGACGACTTCACGGTGGCGGAGCATCTCGGCCGCGAATATGTGGTTGAAATCACCGGCAAGGTGCGCGCTCGCGCCGAGGGTACGGTCAATCCCAATATGGCGACGGGTGAAATCGAAGTGCTTGCCAGCGCCGTCAAGGTGCTTAATACGTCCGTGACGCCGCCGTTCTCGATCGAGGATGGCATCGAGACCGATGAGACCACGCGTATGAAGTGGCGTTACATGGACCTTCGCCGTCCTGAGATGTTCAATGCCATCAAACTGCGTCATACGGTGGCTCAGGCTATGCGTTCTGCGCTCAACGAACGTGGCTTCATCGAGGTGGAAACGCCTATCCTGGCGAATTCCACTCCCGAAGGCGCTCGCGACTATATCGTTCCCTCTCGTCCTAATCCGGGCAAGTTCTATGCGTTGCCGCAGAGCCCTCAGCAGTTCAAGCAGATGCTGATGTGCGGCGGCATCGAGCGTTACTACCAGATCGCCCGTTGCTTCCGCGATGAGGACCTGCGCGCCGATCGTCAGCCTGAGTTCACCCAGGTCGACATCGAAATGTCCTTCGTCCAGGGCGAGGACGTCATGGACATGATGGAAGGCGTCATGAGCGAGGTGTTGGCCGCTGCAGGCGTCGAGCACGAGTTCCCGCTGCAGCGCATGCAGTACGCCGACGCTATGGAGTATTACGGTTGCGACCGTCCTGACGTGCGCTTCGACATGAAGCTCGTCAATTTGACGGAAATCGTGCGCGGCTGCGGTTTCGGCGTGTTCGCCAAGGCCGTCGAGGCCGGCGGCGTGGTCAAGGCCATCAATGCCAAGGGCGCAGGCGACTGGAGCCGTGGCGATATCGACAAGCTTGCCAATATTGCTGCTGCCAACGGTGCGAAGGGCATGGCTTGGATCGCCTACACCACCGACGGTGCCGAAAAGAGCCCCATTATCAAGTTCTTCGATGACGAAACCTACGCCAAGATGAAGGAAGCCCTCAATGTGGAGCCGGGCGACCTGGTGCTGTTTGCCGCCGATACTGCAGATGTGGCCAACGCGGTGCTTTCCGCGCTGCGTTTGCACATGGCCGAGGCGTTGAATATTCCTCGCGAGGGTCATGCTCTTCTGTGGGTGGTCAACTTCCCGATGTTCCGTTATGACGAGGACGAGAAGAAATACGCCGCGGAGCATCATCCGTTCACGATGGTTCCGCCCGACGAGCAGTACAAGATCGAAGAGGCTCCGCTCGAGTGCGGCAGCTATTCTTACGACTTGGTCATGGACGGTTTCGAGTGCGGTGGCGGCACCATTCGTATCCATACCGCCGAACTGCAGCGTCGCGTGTTGCGCCGCTGCGGCTTGACCGATGCCGAAATCGACGAGAAGTTCGGCCATCTGATCCATGCGCTCGAGCTCGGCGCTCCGCCGCACGGCGGCATCGCGCTCGGTCTCGATCGTTTGGTCATGCTGCTTGCTGGCAAGCAGTCTATCCGCGACGTCATCGCTTTCCCGAAGACGTCTTCGGCGTCTGATCCCATGACGGGCGCTCCCAACGAAGTCACCACGCGTCAGCTCAAGGAAGTTTCCCTGCGCACGCTTTAACGGTGTGATTTGTCGGCCCTGGTTTTGAGGCCGAAAAGAATCAGAGATGCAAAGAACCCGCTGCCCGAGGGCGGCGGGTTCTTTTCGTATGCAACGGGCCACGAATCCGTTGCAGGGAGGGGTAATCGAAAGAACTGGCTCGTTTTACTGCCTTCGTCTGTTCTTGCTTTACGGCATGACCGTCATCAGAAGGCCAAGTCCGACCAGCGCGAGCCCGGGGCCGGGCAAGATGAGCAAAGGCAGGCCGACAAGTACGAGCATGACACCCAGAGCGCGTCTGCCGAGATGGAGGCCGCGGCGAGGTGCTGCGGTGGCGGTTGCTCCCGAGAAGGGGCTTTGCGGCGCGAATCCGGCAGCGTTCGCCGCGTAGGCGTATGCGCGCTTGCCGCCCGGTGCGGCGCTGTATTGGGCATGTGGTTTTTTATCGGCGAACCCTGCGGGCACGGCGGTCTTCGTTCCGTCGTCTTCGATGACATATGCTTCAATAACTTGCGAATCCGCGGTTTTCATAAGGCGTCCTTTCCTTGACGCGGTCTACTATGCCACGATGTCCGCGCATGTGGCGCCTCACGATGGAAGCGTTGCGGCATCGTCGGGCGTTCGTCAACGAATCGTCAGGTTGTGAAAGCCGATCGCCTGTATGGGCGGCAAGGCTTGCATCGCGATATAATGCCATGGTTCTTGTATCATTTGAGCGAAAGGCGAACGGCAATGCTCACCATCGGATGCCATCTCTCCTCGTCGAACGGCTTTCTTTCCATGGGAAAGACCGCTTCGTCGATCGGTGCGAATACATTTGCATTTTTCACACGCAATCCGCGCGGCGGCTCGGCTAAGGCAATCGACCCCGAAGATGCCGCCGAACTGAAGGCGTGGATGAAGTCCGAAGATTTCGGCACGTTGGTGGCCCATGCGCCGTATACGCTGAATTGCTGTTCGGATAAGCCCCATGCCAGGCAGTTTGCGCGTGAAGCCATGGCCGACGATCTTCGACGTATGGAGTTCACGCCGCACAGCTATTACAACTTTCATCCGGGAAGCCATGTGAAGCAAGGCGTCGATGTCGGTATTGCCATGATCGCCGAAGTGCTCAACGAGGTTCTTTCCCCTGAGCAGAGCACTACCGTACTGCTTGAAACCATGGCGGGGAAAGGAACCGAGATAGGGCGCAGCTTCGAGGAATTGGCCGCCATCATCGACCGCGTCGAGCTTTCCGACCATATGGGAGTGTGCTTCGACACGTGCCACGTGCACGATGCGGGCTATGACATCGTGCACGATCTCGACGGCGTGCTCGAGGAGTTCGACCGCGTGCTCGGTATCGACCGTCTTCGTGCCGTGCATATCAATGACAGCAAGAATCCGCTTGGATCCCATAAAGACCGTCATGAGGTCATCGGCGCCGGAAGCATCGGAATCGACGCGTTCGAACGCATCGTGAATCATCCCGCTTTGCGCGACCTGCCGTTTATTCTCGAAACGCCCAACGAGTTGGGCGGCTATGCGAAAGAAATCGAACTTCTGCGTGGCCTGCAGCGCTAAAGCATGTCGAGAGGCGTTGCGTCTGCTCCTTCGATGCGCCGTCCTATGCTTGTTGTGCGTTGGATGCTTCAGCCGAATCTCGGCAGGGGCGTCTTCGATGTATGGCGGCGCTAGGGTCGTTTTCTCCGTCCGACATATCCCTTCGATTTGACGCGGGCTTTACATAAGTGGGCCGCATCGCTTGCGCATCCGTCTATACTGAGTCAATCAGGTTCATCGAAAGCTCGCCATGTGGGCTTTTCTTCTGCGATTGCGGGGAATGAATACATGAATTACGGCGTCATCGACGTAGGGTCGAATACGGTTCGTTTGTGTGTTTACGACGTGTCGTCCGACGGTAAAAAGTTCAAGACCATCCTGAACCGAAAGAGCATGGCGGGCTTGGCTGCATACGTGCAGGATGGCATGATTTCCGACGAGGGCGTGCAGGTTGCTGCAGAAAGCGTGCGCAAATGCCTGAAGCGTGCATCATATCTTAAGCCTGCGCGTGTCGACGTGTTTGCCACTGCGGTGCTGCGCAACATCGCCAACAGTGCCGAGGCTATTGCCGCAATCGAAGACGCCGCCGATTGCACGATTGCGCTTCTTTCCGAAGAAGACGAGGCCCATTTGGGGTTTGTCGGCGCTTCGTCGAAAGACGACCTTGCCAACGGCGTGCTTGTTGATATCGGGGGAGGATCGTCGGAGGTCACGCTGATCGCTGACGCAAAAGATGTGATGCGGGCGAGTTTGCCGCTCGGGTCGCTTTCGTCGTACAGGCGTCATGTTTGCGACATCATGCCGACCGAAAAGGAGTTTCGTGCGATTCAGGCCGAGGTGCGGGCGCTTCTCGAGGCCGATGTCCATGGCATGGCCGAACACAGGGTGCGGCGCCTGTTCGGCGTCGGGGGCAGCGTTCGCGCGCTGGCCGAAGTGAACGCGCATCTTGCGGGTGCGCAGTCCGACAAAGACATGTCGCACGACGACGTGCATCGTCTGGTTGACGACATGTTCGCCCATCGTCGTGCGTTTCTTGATGCCGTGTTGCATATTGCGCCCGAGCGGATTCATACGATTGCGTGCGGCCTTGCCATTCTGACGGAGCTTTTCGACGATTTCGATGCGGACACGTTGCATGTGTGCAGCAACGGGGTGCGTGAAGGCTATTTGCTGGAGCGCATTCTGAAAAGCGAGGGCCTTCAATGAGAAAGGGAGCCATGAGGGCTCCCTTTCTTCTCTATAAGCGGGGTGGAGGGGAATAGTCTTGCAGAGGCTTTCGGCTTAGCCTTCGATCGAGATGAGCTTTTTGGCATCTTCGGGTGCGGGCAGTTCCTTTTTCGGAACGACGATACGCAGGATGCCGTCTTCAAACTTGGCACGAATGTCGTCTTCCGAAATGTCTTCGCCTACATAGAAGCTGCGGCGGCAGCTGCCAGTGAAGCGTTCTTTGCGCAGGTAAGTGCCGTTTTCAGACTTTTCTTCGGTTTCGGATTCGGTGCTTGCCTGGATGGTGAGATATCCGTCCTGCAATTCGGCATGGACGTTTTCCTTTTTGAAACCAGGCAGGTCGATGTCGAATTCGTAGGCCTTCTCGGTTTCTTTAATGTCGGTCTTCATCATGGAGGGCATGGCCTGTTTCGGTTGCGGACGGCCGCCGAACACATCGAAGGGGTCGCTCAAAAAGTCAGCGAAGAAATCATTTTTGCGTGCGGGAACCAGCATCATGGTCATCTCCTGTCTGTGCGGCGGATGCCATCTCGTAGGGTTCTTCTCGTTGCGGGATATGCTTGCATCCGTCTGTTCTCTCTTTACGTTTCGTACTATAGGCTCCCTGTTAGCACTCTGCAAGCAAGAGTGCTAATGCGCTATCGTTTCGTTACTTTCGTCACACATTCATTGAGGGAGGTCGTTTGCTGGCGGCCTGCTTGTCGAGGGCGGCTTGCCTGCATGCCTGCATGGTTCGATGGATATCTTTGCGCTCGATTCTTTCGCCCTGCTCTTTACTCGACCGCCTACCGATGCCAGCATTTGTCGCGCTGCGGGGCACTATCTTATGGTAAAGTGACCGCCATACGAAAAGCGCGACCTATACGTCGACGCTTGATTTCCGCATATCGCGTACGGGTTTTCCGACGCGCATCGGTCCGAAAGGAGTCGTCATGAACCAGGCATCTTCCGTGTTCGCTTCGATTGCTTCCTCTCGGGCATGGTGGTGGCGTGGCTTGTAATCGATCGGTCGATCGAGAGCTTTCGTCACGTTTTCTTGAAGGATGAACGAAGGGCTCCGGGCGACCGGGGCCCTTTTCTTATGGAGTCCGTCAGGGTGGGCAAGCCCTGATACATGGGGCATTATGGAAGGAAATCAACGCATGGCAGCATCAACCTCTTCGCGCGATTCGTTCACTTCGCGCACGGCGTTTATTATCGCCTGTATCGGATCGGCCGTCGGCATGAGCGCCATCTGGCTGTTTCCGTATCGCGTTGCCGAAATGGGCGGCGCGGCGTTTCTCATCCCGTATCTGATCTTCGTCGTTTTGTTGGGTTTGACGGGCGTCATCGGCGAAATGGCGTTTGGTCGCGCTATGGGCACCGGTCCCATGGGTGCGTTTTCGAAGGCGCTCGAAATGCGCGGTGTCAAGCATTCGGGTCCGTTGGGCAAGGTCATCGGCGCCATTCCTACGCTGGGTTCGCTCGGCATTGCGATCGGCTATTCGGTTGTGCTCGGCTGGTTTTTGAAGTATCTGCTGGCGGCGGGCACGGGCACGCTTCTGCAGGTGCCCGATATGGGCGCGTATTTCGGCGGTCTTGCCAGCGATTTCGGCAGCGTTGGCTATCATGCTGCTGCGCTTGTGATTACGTTCGCCGTCATGCTGCTGGGCATCTCGCGCGGCATCGAGCGCCTGAACAAGATCATGATGCCGCTGTTTTTCGTCCTATTCGTGATTATGTTGGTTCGCGTGGCCATGCTTCCGGGTGCCTTCGAAGGCTATAAATATCTGTTCGTTCCCGACTGGAGTGCGCTTGCCAACCCTCAGACTTGGGTGTTCGCGCTTGGCCAGGCGTTCTTCGGGTTGTCGCTTGCGGGCAGCGGCACGCTTGTCTACGGCAGCTATCTGAAAAAAGACGTCGACGTGGTGTCTTCGGCTAAAAACGTCGTGGTCTTTTCCACGCTGGCTGCGGTGCTTTCCGCCATGATCGTGGTTCCGGCGGTGTTCGCATTCGGTCTTGACACGCAGTCTGGTCCGCCGTTGATGTTCATCGCGCT
>JAUNLI010000119.1 GCA_030532315.1 Slackia sp. | reverse complement strand
GGGGCTCACGTACCGAAGTACGCTACGCCCCGCCTTCACGCCGACTGCATCCGCCCCGCCCGCCCTCGCCTGCGCTTCGGCGACCTGGGAGTTTTGCCGCGAACGGGTGAGTGACGATTTCGGCGTTCCAAACCCTCGTCGCGTACTCGTTGTACGCTTCCTCGGTCTTTCGCGCCAATTCGCCTCGCCGCATC
The DNA here is from genome assembly GCA_030532315.1 of Slackia sp. Lineage (GTDB taxonomy): Bacteria > Actinomycetota > Coriobacteriia > Coriobacteriales > Eggerthellaceae > Slackia. The sequence goes on along the minus strand of JAUNLI010000119.1, from coordinate 6,510 downwards.
CCCGCTCGCCTGCACTTCGGCGATTTGAGGGTTTATCCACGGATCGGTCGTTTTCGCTCCGTCGGTTGAGGGCTTGATGGGGATGAACCGGTCGGCTTTTTGTCCGCGTTGTGCTAGCTTGGGGGTTCCCTCGTCGTCGCTGCGACGCTGATACGCAGGACGTGCAGACGTCCTGCATTTTTAGCGCTTGATGCTTTAGTGCTATAGTGTAATAAAGTAATACGAAATGATAGTTGGGTGCATTATGAGGAAATTGGGAGTTCAGGCGGTCGAAGACATCGCGCGTGGAGCGGCGGTCATGGCGTCGGGCGGCGGGGGAGACCCGTATCTCGGTATGGTTGTGGCGCGTCAGACCGTAGAGGAGTTCGGCCCCATCACGTTGCTTGAGCTCGATGAGGTTTCCGACGACGCGCGCGTGGTGGTGTCGATGGGCCTTGGCGCCCCAACGGTGCTCGTCGAGAAAGTGCCGCGCGGCACCGAGCCCGAATTCGCCCTCGAGGCGCTTGAAGAGGCGTGCGGCCACGGTTTCGACGCCCTGCTGCCTTCCGAGGCGGGCGGCTGGAATTCGTTGCATCCTATGCTTCCTGCAGCTCGTCGCGGTCTTCCGTTGCTCGATGCCGACGGTATGGGGCGCGCTTTTCCCGAATTGCAGATGGTCACCTGGTCGGTGTTCGGGCAGAGCGCGAGCCCGATCGGCGTGGCCGACGAGCGCGGCAACAAGATGCTGATCGAGACCGACGACAACAAACGCGGCGAAGATTTGTGCCGCGGCGCCACGGTGATGATGGGCGGCAATATCTCGCTTGCATGCTACGGCATGACGGGTGCCCAGGCGAAAAGCAACAGCGTTTCCGGCACTTATACGCTGTGCGAAGAGGTGGGCGCTTTGTTGCGCTATGCGCGTACGAACAGAATCGACGCCTACGACAGGCTCATGGAGCGTTTGAGCGCTATCGAGCTGTTCCGCGGCAAGGTGCAAGACGTCGAGCGTCGCACGACGGGCGGCTTCGCACGCGGCATTGCCACGCTCGAAGGTTTCGATTCGTATCGCGGTAGCGAGTTCACGATGGAATTCCAAAACGAGTTCCTTATGGCCAAGCGCGATGGCATGCCGGTGTGCACCGCTCCCGACCTGATTGCCGCTTTCGATGTGGAAACGCTCACGCCCATAACGGGTGAATCGTTGAAATACGGATGTCGCGTCATGATCCTGGGCATTCCTTGTGCGCCGCAGTGGCGCACTCCCGAAGGCCTTGCAGTGGTCGGTCCGCAGGCGTTTGGCTACAAGGACGTGTCCTACATCCCCGTCGAGCAGCGCTAAAATCCAGCGTCGTCGCATATTCGGCCGCGTTTAAGGCGCGGTCGCGCGGCGGCACTGCAGCTGCTTTCGCCGCATCCGCGGCAGTTACCGCCACAGCCGCCGCAGCTGCTGTCGCTGTTATTACCGCTGCTGCCGTCTTTACCGCTACTGCCGCGGTCATTGCCGCTGCCGTTACGGCCACCACAGCTGCCACTGCCGCTGCAGCCGCTATCGTTGCGGTCGTAGCTGCCGCTGGAAATTGCCGCGATTCTGCATGTTTTTTGCAGTAGGCGGTCTTTTGCGGGTCCGTTTTCGCTTCATGCGGCGGCCCGTCGCGCGGCTCGGAGCTGCTTATTTCCCACGACCTGGAGTTTTTGTTTTCGTGCGTACGATGCCACATCGTCGAAAAGACCGCCTACTGCAGTTTTCGTGCATCTTTTCGGCTTTTGGCGACGCGCCTTTTTTCGAAGGCACTTCGGCTGCCGATTCCGGGGCGTTTTGTGCCGCTGGTGTTACGAATATTGAATGTGTAACATCAATACTTTATGGTGTTACAAGTTTTGAAATGATAACACTACAAGATGCGACGAAGCGATATGTCATGGCACGAAGGGTTTGCCCTTCTAGCACGATGCTTCGTTCATCATACGGCTGGAGAGGGAGTCGCTATGCAGGAATCGATCTTTATGTCACGCCGCCGTTTTTCGCAGCTTCTTGCCGCAGGCGGTGCTACTGCGGCTTTCGCGGGGGTTTTGACCTCGTGTTCTTCGGGCGAATCGGCGCCGGAATCCGACACGGCCGCTGAACAGCAGGAGGTGCTTGAGCAGGTGATCGTGTCTATGCCGACGAATGCCGAGCCCGAGGCTGGTTTCGACCCGTTTGTGGCGTGGGGTTGCGGCGAACATGTGCATGAACCGCTCATTCAGTCTACGTTGGTCAAGACCGATACCGACATGGGCTTGCATAACGACCTGGCCACGTCTTACGAATGCAGCGAGGACGGCATGGTCTGGACGTTCAAGATTCGTACCGACGTCAAGTTCACCGACGGCGAACCGCTGACCGCCGAAGATGTTGCTTTCACCATCAATGGCATCAAAGATGCTCCCGCATCCGAGGTCGACCTGTCCATGGTGTCCGAAGCGGTGGCTCTCGATGACGAGACGGTCGAAATCCACATGGCGCATCCGTTCAATATTCTTATGTACACGCTTGCCACGGTGGGCATCTGTCCCGCTCATGCGCACGGCGACGACTACGGCAGCAATCCTATCGGCTCCGGCCGCTACAAGCTGGCGCAGTGGGATCGTGGCCAGCAGGTCATTTTCGAGGCCAATCCCGATTATTACGGCGAAGCGCCCGTGATGAAGCGCGTCGTGGTGGTGTTCATGGACGAGGATGCATCGCTTGCCGCCGCCCAGGCCGGCCAGGTCGACGTGGCGTACACTTCTGCGACGATGGCCGACACCTTGCCTGCGGGCTATGATCTGCTTTCGGTGAAGACGGTCGACTCGCGCGGCATCTCCCTTCCCGTGGTTCCCGCGGGTGCGAAACGCATGGTGGGCGACGTCGAATACGAAGCAGGCAACGACGTGACCTGCGACCTCGCTTTGCGCCGCGCCATGAATTACGCCGTCGATCGCGAGCTTTTGGTCGACCGTTCTCTGAGTGGTCACGCGACGCCTGCGTTCAGCCCTTCCGACGGTATGCCTTGGGCGTGCGAGGATATGAAGATCGCGACCGACGTCGAAAAGGCGAAGGCCATCCTTGCCGACGGCGGCTGGGCCGCGGGCGACGACGGCGTGCTGGTCAAAGACGGCGTACGTGCCGAATTCAAGCTCTATTACATGACCAACGACATGATGCGCCAGGCCATGGCGGCCGACTTCGCCGAGCAGATGGCTCCGTTGGGCATCAAGGTGAATGTCGAGGGAAAGTCGTGGGACGATCTGGAGCCTATGTCGTATAGCGAGGCGCAGCTGTGGGGCTGGGGTTCGAACTCGCCCATCGAAATCTACAACCTGAACTATTCTGAGGGCACGTCCGACTTTGCCTGCCGTGACAACGAGGCCACCAACGAATATCTCGAGCAAGCCGTTTCCACGCCGGCGATCGAGGCTTCTTACGAGCTGTATCAGAAGGCGCAGTTCGATGGCGCTGAGGGCGTCACGCCCGACACTGACGCGCCGTGGGTGTGGCTTGCCAACGCCGATCATCTGTACTTTACGCGCGAAGGCCTCAAGGTGGCCGATCAGAAGCCGCACCCGCACGGCCACGGCTGGTCCATCGTGAACAACGTCGACGAATGGGCATGGGCGTAAGATCGCGGCTTCATTCGAACAGGCGGCATGCCCTGGTGACAGCGGGCGGCCGCCTGTCGTTTTCGCTTCGTCGCTTTCGTTCGGCGATCCCTTGCGTGCCGGTCTTTCGTTTGACCGCATTGCGTCGTCGAGACGGGCGAGGGGCCGCGTTCGTGTATCCTTGATACGTTTGTTTCCCGCGTGCCTGAGTGGGTGCGCTTCGATTGCGCCTGTCTTGCGGGCTGAAGAGAAAGACCGAAATATCGACCCATGGTCAAATTCTTCGTACGAAATATCCTGAAATTCGCGATGCTCATGATTGGTGTGAGCATCGTGGCGTTTGTGTTGGTGGCGGTGTCGCCGATCGATCCCGTGCAGGCTAACATGGGCCAGGCGTCGCTCGTGTCGATGAGCGTTGAGAAGAAAGCCCAGCTTGCGGCTTACTGGGGCACCGATGCGCCGCTGTGGCAACGCTACATCGAATGGGCGGGCGCCGCCTTGCAAGGCGATATGGGCCAGAGCCTGCGTTTCAATGCGCCCGTGATTGACGTTATCGCGTGGCGCGCAGGCAATTCGCTGCTTCTGATGGGCTGCGCGTGGGTGCTCTCGGGTGTGCTCGGATTCGTGTTGGGCGTAGCATCGGGCTTGCGCCGCGACAGCCTGTTCGACCGCGTCGTGCGCGTGTATTGCTATGTGTTGGCATCCACGCCGACGTTTTGGCTGGGCCTTCTTGCGCTGATCGTGTTCGGCGTGGCACTGGGGTGGTTCCCGATCGGATTCTCGGTGCCTATCGGTATGGCCGCCGAAGACGTTGGCCTGGGCGACATTCTGTACCACATGGCTCTGCCCGCTATCGTGCTGTCGTTTCTTGGTGTGGCGAACATCGCGTTGCACACGCGCGAGAAGACGATCGACGTGATGGGCAGCAGCTATATGCGCTTTGCCCGCGCCCAGGGGCAGTCCGCGTGGAAGGCGTTTCGCCAGCATGGCTTGCGTAACGTCGCGCTTCCTGCCATCACGCTGCAGTTCGCATCCATTTCGGAGATTTTCGGAGGCTCGGTGCTCGTTGAACAGGTGTTTTCGTATCCAGGTCTTGGCCAGGCAGCTGTCACGGCGGGCCTTGGCGGCGATGCGCCGCTGCTTGTGGGCATCGCGCTTGTGTCGGCGGCCATCGTGTTCGGCGGAAATCTGCTGGCCAATGTTTTGTACGGCGTGATCGACCCGCGCATCAGAAAGGGGGCGTCTCATGCGGTCTAGTGTTTCAACGAACGATGCGGCCGCGTGTACAGCTCAGGCATCTGTTGCCGCCATGAAACGCCCGGTCATCCATTGTCCTTCGAGTCGTCGTATCCCGTCGCGTCGTCGCGTGTTTGTCGCTTCGGTTGCGGCCGCGGTCATTCTGATCGTGGTGGCGGTGTTGGGCGTGGCGCTCATGCCGCAGGCGGTGCAGACCGACATGGGCGCGCGTTCGCTTGCACCCTCGTTCGAGCATCCGTTCGGCACCGACCGTCTTGGCCACGACATGCTGGTTCGTACGATTGCGGGACTGGCGCAAAGCGTCTTGATCGGTCTTTTGGCCGCGGGCGCAAGCGCCCTGATCGCCTTGGCGCTCGGAACCGCTGCGGCCCTCGGCGGACGCAAGGTGGACGCTGCGGTCACGTGGCTGATCGACCTCATGCTGGGCATTCCCCACATCGTGCTGCTTATTCTCATTTCCTACGCTATGGGCAAGGGGTTCTTCGGCGTGGTGGTGGGCATCGCGCTCACGCATTGGCCCAGCCTGGCGCGCGTGGTGCGTGCCGAGGTGCTGCAGGTCAAAAATGCGCCGTATGTCGCGCTTTCCCGCAAGCTCGGGCAGTCGCGCCTTTCGGTGGCGGCACGCCACGTGTTGCCCCACGTGTTGCCGCAGTTCATCGTGGGAACGATTTTGCTGTTTCCTCATGCTGTGCTGCATGAGGCGTCCGTGACGTTTCTCGGCTTCGGCCTTTCGCCCGAATCGGCAGCGATCGGCATCATCTTGTCCGAATCGATGAGCTATCTATCGGCCGGCATGTGGTGGCTCGCGGTGTTTCCCGGCCTGGCGCTGATCGGCGTCGTCATGCTGTTCGATGCGGTGGGGCAGGGCCTTCGCCGTCTGAGCGATCCGACAAGCGCGCAGGAGTAGGAGGCCGGCATGCAGGATATCGAAAAGAACGCGGCCGCAGGCGCTGGAGCACCCGAGCACTCCTCAGTACACGAGGACGGCCACGCCCATCACCACCACACTCATGCGGACGGGTCGCGCCATGCGGGTGGACATCATCTGCTGCAGGTGGAAGATTTGTTCGTATCGTTTTCGATGTACGACGACGCGCCCGATGCAAGCTTTTTTTCGTGGCTTTCGGCGCCGCGTCGCACCGTCGAGGCGATTCATGGGTTGAGCATCGGCGTGCATGCGGGGGAGATCGTGGCCGTCGTGGGTGCGTCGGGGTCGGGCAAGACTCTGCTGGCCGATGCCATCTTGGGCATATCGGCTGAAAACTCACTGGTTGAAGGAACCGTTTGGTTCGATGGGGAGCGATGCGATGAAGAGAGGCTCGCCGCCCTGCGGGGGCGCGAGATCGCATTCGTTCCCCAGAGCGTCGAATCGCTCGACCCTTTGATGAAGGTGGGAAGACAGGTCGAGCTTTTCGTGCGCGACGCGACGCCCGAAGAAGCGCGCCGCCGCCGGCGCGAGGTGTTTAAGCGTTACGGCCTGGACGAGCGCGCAGCGAACCTGTATCCGTTCGAGTTGTCGGGCGGCATGGCACGTCGCGTGCTGCTGGCGTGTGCGCTGGTGAATAGTCCGCGCCTGATCATCGCCGACGAGCCGACGCCTGGCCTCGATCTTGATTTGGCCGTGCGTGCGATGGACGATTTCCGCGCGTTCGC
>JAUNLI010000003.1:29340-44459 GCA_030532315.1 Slackia sp. | reverse complement strand
AATAGCGCGCAGTTTCGCGTCTCAGGATCGTTTCAGTCGAATGCGCCGGAACCCGTAAGGGTGCTGGCGCATTTTTTTAGTACAGCGCGCGCATCTGCAGATCGTCGCCGCCCACAAGGGGAACTCGAAGGTGGCCACGTTGCACATGCCTTCGGCGGCTTCGTGCGGAAACGCTCCGCAGCGCGGGAAGTTGAGGCCCGCCACGGCAAGCCCCGCTTCGTTGGCGCAATCGAAATACATCGGCCTTCCGCCCATGATGCAGCCGACGCCGAGTACGGCGTGGGGCCGTTCGGCATGCGTCGCCCCCCAGCGCATAGTCATAGGCGAAGCCGCGCGGCGTCGCCAAGATCGTTTCGCCGTAGGATTCCATCCAGTCGAGGTTGCGCCCGAAGAACAGGGGCCCGTTTCGGTCGGCGAATCTGACGGCGGTGCACATGGCGGTCTCCTTTTCTGCCAGGACTGTTGCGCCCTGATGGTGCCACGTTCGCGGCGTAATCAGGGCGCCGATTGCGCGCCGCCACCGTGTCGTTTCCTTGGGGCGGACGCGGTTACAACCCCGTCGTATTTCAGAACGGAATGCGGTCGTTCGTGACCGTCTTGTCATTCGCTTGATAATGGAGCTTGTTGGGCCAGATGATGTGGCGGCCGGGTTCTTTTGAGACGAATTTCATGTCGACGCGGCGGAAATGGGCGACCTTCAAATAGCGCCGCCGCATCGCGTCCGTTTTTAATCTGCACACGCTTGCGGTGAAGGGCCATAGGACGGGGTGCGTTTCTTCATCGAATTGAGGGTTTGGGGAAATGGGGCGGCAGTTTTGTCCAGGACCGGTGCTGGGGGTGACGTTTCTGCTTAATAGGGTTTCGCATCTCTTATATGATATTAATATAGTATCATTATGAATATTGCAGACGGAGCGGCGGGGCGTATGAGGTGTTCGGAGCATGTCTCCGTTCGCGTGCGACTGTCCTGCGAATGCGCCCCACGACCGGTCTACCGCTTGTTCGTTCGGCGCGCCCTACGATTCGTTGAGGAATGGAGATATGGAAGACGTGGAAGATAAGACGACGAAGGACGCGATTCCGTTCAAGGGGCTCGTGGACCCCGCTGTGCTTTCGAGGCTCATGCAGCTGTTTTTGTCGGGCGTGCTGTTTGTCTTGGGAGGCATCCTTTCGGTGCTGCTTCTGATGAGCACCTGGAACCTCGCCTCGCTCGTGTTCGTCGCCCATGAGATGAGCGGGTCGGAAATTCTCGGGGCGATCGTGACGTGGTTTCTCTACTTCGAGTTCCTCGCACTGATAGCCAAGTACTACCAGTCGGGCCTCCACTTCCCGTTGCGCTACTTCATCTACATCGGGATCACCGCCATCATAAGGCTGATCATCCTCTACCATGACGACCCGGTGCACACGCTCGTCTTCTCCGTCTCGATCCTCGTGCTGGTCGTGGCGCTCTATCTCGCGAACACGAAGCTGCTCAAGCGCGAGTAGCTTTTTGGCGGAGATTTGGTGCGGGGCACAGGGCTTTCTGTTTGCGGCGGACGATTCGAGGAGGGCGTTTCGAATCGTCTGTCGCATTGACGATAGGTGGCGAACAAACCGAAAGCGTGGTTTACGAAATGAAGAAGGTCGCATTCATCTGCGTTCACAACTCCTGCCGAAGCCAGATCGCGGAGGCGCTCGGAAGGCGCTTCGCGGGCGATGCGTTCGAAAGCTATTCCGCCGGAACCGAGACGAAGCCTCGGATCGACCGGGATGCGGTTCGCTTGATGAGGGAAATCTACGGCATCGACATGGAGGCGGAAGGGCAGCGCAGCAAGCTGGTCTGCGACATACCCGACCCCGACGTCGCGATCTCCATGGGTTGCAACGTGGGCTGCCCGTTCATCGGGAGGCCGTTCGACGACGACTGGGGCCTGGAAGACCCGACGGGAAAGGGCGACGAGGAGTTCCGCAGGGTCATCGCCGAAATCGAGTCGCGAGTAAAAGCGCTGGCATGCGCTGAGGGCGGGTTTGTCTAGCTCGTGTTGCCGAAGGCGTAAAACGAGAAAAGCTCCCTTGCCGGGAGCTTTTTGTGTGCCGTAGCGGGCCTATAAGCCGGGTTCTGTCTTTGAAGACGGCCATTTATCTAGAGCGCGCGTCGCCGCACGCCTCAAGCAGGCTACCCGCATGCACGGAGAGGCTCAACCGTATCGCATGCCTATTCGCCCTTGCTTCGGATGGGGTTTACCAAGCCATGCTGTTACCAGCATGCTGGTGCGCTCTTACCGCACCTTCTCAGCTTTTCTCTTAACGCGAATGCGCCAGTGGGAGTTTAAGTTTCTTCAGCACTTTCCGTCGGGTTTCCCCGCCCGGCCGTTAGCCGGCATCCTGCCTCAAGAAGCCCGGACTTTCCTCATGGGGCTTTCGGCCCCCCGCGACCGTCCGGCCCGCATAGCGTCGGCTATTGTATCATTGCCGCATATGTTGGGTGCGGAGAAGTTCGGGACATCGCGGCTGTGGCTTTCGTGTCCGCGCGCCTAACGACGGCACGTTTTTGTCGTGCGAAGTTGCACGAAGCCGCTTTTGCGCCTCTGTCGCGCTTCGTCTGTATTTCAGGGAGGATTGCATTGAACACAGGGTTCGAATGCGCTTTGGTGGGCGCAGCTTCGTTCGATTCTGCGCATTTTGCTAAAGAGCGCTTCGATGCCGTTGTGGCGGTGGATGGCGGCTATGCCTCTTTGGCGGATTCGGGCTTTTCCGCCGATTTCGCCTTGGGAGACTTCGATTCGCTGGGCTATGTTCCCTGCGACGTTCCCGTCGAGCGTCATCCTTCGATGAAAGATGACAGCGACACCGCCCTTGCGCTCGATTGGGCGCGTTTGCGCGGCTATTCTTCGGTTGCTCTTTACGGAGTGCTCGGCGGGCGCCTCGACCACACTCACGCTTCGATTGCGGCGCTTGTCGGTGCGGCCCGCTTGGGAACGTGCGCGGTAGCGGTGGGGGAGGGCTGTGTCGTTTGCGCGCTTTCTTCTGCGGGATGCCGCGTGCTGGAGCTGCCTGCAGCAGAAAGCGGCACGTTTTCGGTCTTTTCTTTTTCCGACAAAGCATGCGGCGTTTGTGAGACGGGCGCGAAATACGAAGTGGAGGATGTCGAGCTGGCGTCCGATGTCACCCTCGGCCTTTCGAACGAATTTGTCGGCCGTCCCGTGAGAATCGAGGTCTCATCGGGCGATTTGATCGTTTATCTGCCGCTTCTGCCGCTTTCGTCGCTGAAGTTTCGGGAATAGAACCTTTCGGTTCCGTGCTCGTGCTGCGTCTTTGCGGTCATGTGTCGGCATGGTTTTGCGACGTTTGTCTTGCTGCGATCGATCGCGTCGAGCGCGGCAAGGATGGGGGTGGCGCATCGCCTGCGTCGCCTCGAGTGCGATTCGTCGGTTTGTCGAACAGCGGGGCGCATGAACGGTCTATAATCGGCCGCACATACGGGGAGCTCGCCGCAGCGGGCTGAGAGGGGGCGTGCGCGCTCCGACCCGATGAACCTGATGTGGATAATGCCAACGAAGGGAGTCGAAGCCATGTCTATTTCTGCATCCATTTCCGAACACGCTGATCGCGTTCGCGCCAATGCGCCGCTTGTTCACTGCATCACGAATTATGTAACGGTTGAAAGCTGCGCGAATGCTCTGCTTGCCGCGGGGGCGAGCCCCATCATGAGCGACGAACCCGACGACGTGGAGGACATCACGTCGATTTGCAGCGCCCTCGTCCTCAATATCGGCACATTGAATAAGCAGACGGTTGCGGGCATGAAAGCGGCGGGTGCCAAGGCGGCCGAGCTGGGACATCCGATTGTGCTCGACCCTGTAGGCGCAGGTGCGTCGAAGCTGCGTACCGCCACGGCATGCGAACTGCTCGATACGCTTCCCGTGTCCATCGTGCGCGGCAACATGAGCGAAATCAAGGCGCTTGCCGGTAGCGCTGCAACAACGCAAGGGGTCGATGTGAACCCCGCCGACGCGGTAAGCGAGGATTCCGACATCGCCGAAGCGGCAGCGTTCGCTCGCGCTTTCGCTGCGAAGACGGGGTGCGTGGTGGCCATCACAGGCCCCATCGACATCGTTGCCGACGCGAAGAAGGCCTATGCGGTGCACAACGGCACGCCTTTGCAGGGGCGCATTACGGGTTCGGGCTGTATGCTTTCGGCGCTAAGCGGAGCTTATGCCGCATGCGCGGACGCCTCGATGCTCGAAGCCGCTCTTGCCGCCGTGGTCCATATGGGCGCGGCGGGGCAAAAGGCCGAGTCGCGCATGCAGGCAAGCGACGGAACGGGGGCATTCCGCATGTATCTGATGGATGCCATCTCGCTTGCGTCTGGCGAAGACCTCGCCCAGACGGCGGATGTCATCGAGGTTGCGTGATGAAGGCGCCGCGTGCGTATCTTCGCGACAATCCCGCATGCCTTCGTCTCTACGCGGTAAGCGACAACGCGTGGCTGCACGGTCGTACGCTTGCGTCGTGTTGCGTCGAAGCCGTGCGCGGCGGTGCGACGTTTCTGCAGCTTCGCGATAAATCCGCAACGAATGCCGAGCTTATCGCTTTGTATCGCGATATTCAGGCGGCCCTTCGGGAGGCTCTGCCTGACACAAAGGCTCCTTTTGTGGTCAACGACGATGTGCAGGCTGCGTTTGCGTGCGATGCCGACGGCGTTCATGTGGGTCAAAGCGATGCCGCGTGCGCCGAAGCGCGCCGTATTCTCGGCCCTGATAAGATCGTGGGGGTTTCCGTCCAGACGGTCGAGCAGGCTTTGGCCGCCGAAGCCGCAGGCGCCGATTATCTTGGCGTGGGCGCGTTGATTGCAACTCCGACCAAGCCCGATGCGGTTTGCGTATCGAAAGACGAACTCGCACGGATCTGTGCGGCTGTGTCCATTCCCGTTGTGGGAATCGGCGGGCTTGGCGTGTCGACGCTTGGTTGCTTGGAAAAGACGGGGGCGGCAGGTGCGGCGGTGGTGTCTGCCCTGTTTGCCGCAGATGATATCAAGGCCGCCGCATCGGTTTTGAAAAGGGAGGTCGAACGTGTCGTATAGCGTTTCTTCGGTTGTAAGCATTGCAGGATCCGACAGTTCGGGCGGTGCAGGGATTCAGGCCGACATCAAGACGATTGCGGCATTCGGCCTGTTCGCGCAGACAGTGGTGACGGCGCTGACTGCGCAAAACACCACGGGCGTCTTTGCGGTTGCCGACAGCGCCCCCACGTTCGTTCGCGCCCAGATTGACGCGGTCTTCACCGACATCAGGCCTGATGCGGTAAAGATCGGCATGGTTTCGTCGTCTGCGATTGCCGATGCGGTAGCAGACGGGCTTGCGGCCCATTCGGCGCGCAATATCGTGCTCGACCCCGTTATGGTGTCCACGAGCGGGGCGGCGCTTATCGACGAACGGGCGCAGAATGCCTTGATTGAGAAGCTGTTTCCTCTTGCGTCGGTCATCACCCCTAATATTCCCGAAACGGAAGTGCTTTGCGGCATGGAGGTGCGCACGAAAGACGACATGCAACGTGCGGCCTGCATGCTTAAGGCCAAAACCCCAGGTGCGGTGCTTGTGAAAGGCGGGCACGGGGTTTCGGGCGCGGACGATGTCCTGTGCTGCGACGAAGGCGTATTTTGGTTTGAGGGCCATCGCATCGATACGCAGGATACCCACGGTACGGGATGCACGCTTTCAAGTGCCATTGCGTGCGGACTTGCCGAGGGAAGAAGCGTCCCCGATGCGGTCGATGCGGCAAAACGCTATGTCGCGGGTGCCCTCGAGGCGGGTTTTCGTATGGGGAAAGGGTCCGGACCTCTCGACCATATGTGGCGCTACCGTTAGGATGGCGGCTTGCAATCCCGTTTGCCGATAAAAATATCCATCCGCCGGAAATGAAGCGCTCCGAACCAAGGCGTTCGGAGCGCCTTTTTCGTTGCAAGTGCAGAAAAGGCGGCATATTCGGAAGGAAAAGGCGCATTTTCAGCGTGTGACCAAAGAAGTTTTCAGGCAATCGAAGAAGGGGAGTTGTCGATATTCGGGCCGGATTCCGTCCGGACGCGATCCGGTTTCGATCCGGATTTGCGCCGGAATTCGCTTAGATGGCGAAGCCTGGCGGTTCGCATGATTATAGGGGAAGAAATAAAAAGAAGCCCTCATAAGAGGGCTTCGAACATTCGATGGTAGCCTGGAGGGGATTCGAACCCCCGATCTTCGCCTTGAGAGGGCGATGTCCTAAACCGCTAGACGACCAGGCCATATGTTCTGCGCTGAAAATGGCTGGGGTGGAAGGAGTCGAACCCTCACATACGGCACCAGAAACCGCTGTCCTGCCATTAGACGACACCCCAATGCGTATCGCTTCAAGCGCGGATTTGAATATTACTGCGTTCGGGGTTTTCCGTCAACCTTATTTTTAGGATTTTTTCAAAAATATTGCCGGCCTTGCCTTCGGTGGGAGGTTCGATGCGGCTTGCAAGCTCGAGCAGGGCGGTGCGCTCGTTGGCGACGGTTTCGCGTATGACTTCGAGCAAAAGCGCATCGAGCATGGCGGCTATGGAAGGCCCCGGCGTCATTCCTGCTGCAATCAGGTCGTTTCCCGATAGGGCGAGCTCGCTTCGGCTCAGCGGTTTTCTGTTCGCGACAAGTTCGTCGAGGATTTCGGATGCATGTCGCAGTTCGTATTCGCGCTCTCTTTCGCCGCATGCGGCTGCCTGTGCGATTTTCAGGGTCAAAAGATCGCGTACGAAACGCACGTCGCCGTTGTTGGCCGCAACGAGCAGGCTGACGCCAAGGCGGTCGGGTTCGACGAGTGCGCTGCGGTTTGCAACAAGGGCGCATACGCGTTCGATCAGTTTTCTCGGGGCCTTCAGCGCGCGTAGGCGCTGTCGGGCGAAGACTGCGGCGTGGCATTCATCCTTCCGGTTTTGCTCGGCATGCGGCGCCATGTGCGAAAACAGGGCCGCGAAGCGAAGAGCGGCATCCTCGGGAACGCATGCGACGACATGCGCCGCGTGTTCGAGCATGTTTTTGCATGTGTTTTTGAAAGGTGAAGGCTGTTTCGCAAGGGCTTCGATGCCTTCGAGAACGGTTTCGAGCACGTTCGCATAGCGTGCGAGCACCTTTTCTTCGTACGGTGAGCATATGAGTTTCGACAGTTCGGAAAACACGCGTTCTTTAGCGACGTCGTTGAGTTCGGCGGCGCACTCCACCAGCGCCTTGTCGGTTGCTTCGTCGAGCGAAAAGCCGAGTTGGGAACAGAACCTGAGTGCGCGCATGATGCGTAGCGGGTCTTCCATGAAGCGCAGCGCCGGATCGCCCACGGCTCGTATGCGTTGTTCGGCGATGTCTTCCGTTCCGCCGAAGGGATCGAGTATGCCGCGTTCGGGATGGTAGGCTATCGCATTCATGCAGAAGTCACGCCGTGCCAGGTCGAGTTCGATATCGTCGACAAACGAGACGCTGTCGGGCCTGCGCTTGTCGCCATAGGCGGCTTCGATGCGATAGGTGGTCACCTCAACGAGCAGCTCGTCATAGATTACGCCGACGCTTCCGTGCGCGGATCCTGCTTCAACGACGCGGCATCCTCGTGACGAGAAAAGCGCTACGACGCGGTCCCATCGGGCCGATGTGGCGATATCGAAATCGTGGGCACATCTTCCGATGAGTGCGTCACGAACGCACCCTCCCACGAACCAGGCGCTTTCTTTCTCCGCTTCGATGGCATGCAACACCGCAAGCGCGCGGGGGTCGATCGGTATATGGGCGGTTTTCTTCATAAGGAGCATGGTAGCGCATGGGGAAAACGTGGAGGAAAACCTTCGGGAAAACGGCCTGTTTTTTTGAAGGAACCCACATGCCTTTTGCGACGTCGCGAAGTCTTTCGTCGCTTCGCGGAAAGGGAAAAAGCTTTGCAACCTGGTTGTCTACAATAAAAATCCCCGGTGGTTTTCGGGGAAGGCACGACGGCGCTTCGGCGCCGGGTTCTATCAAGGAGGGGTTGCGATGAGAAACTTTATCGCCCATTCGGCTTGCTGCGGACGAAGGCCCAAGGGCCTAGGGGCGTCATGCCTTCATTCGAGGCCGCGATTGCTGAAAAAGATGATGGCGAACCGAGGCATCGCCCGTTTCGTCGTCGCCCCTCAGGGTTTTGGCAAGACGTCCCTTGTCTGCGAATATGCCGATGCGATTTTCGGGTTCGAGAACGTGTTTTGGCTCAACGGGCAAAGCCCGTGTTTTCTGCGCGACCTTGACGACCGTCTGATTGCACCGTCGCTGCTGGCGGCGTCGACATGTCGTTCTCTTGTCGTGTTCGAAGACGTTCCGTATCTCGACGACGAACGTGCCGATGCCTTTTCATATGACATCGATGCGCTTCTTTCGAAAGATTGGGAGGTCGTCGTGGTGCTGACGCCTGCAAATGATTCGTTCGCCGAACGGCAGAACGATCGCGCCTGCGTCACGGCGCGCGACCTTCTTGTCGACGACGCCGAGGCAAGCTCGTCGGGGTGTGCGTTGCGAGGAAGGCGGGCATGCGACAGAGTTCCTGCGCTGGTCTGGGGCGGCGATGACGGACCTTCGCTTTTGCTTGACGGGATGCGTTGTGCCGACATGCCGGCGGAAATCCAGCTTGCCGTTTTCGTGATGGAGGTGCTCGTGGAAGGGTCGGTGGAAGATGTGGCGTCGTTTGCACATGCGCTACGCAAGGACACGCGTCGTTTCATCGAGCGGCACTATCCCTACGTCGGACTCGATTTGGTCGAGGAGCGCTTTTGCGCCCACGAGTTTTCCATATCCGCGATTAGCGCGGCGTTTCGGGGCGTGATCGATTCCACGGTTGCCAGCGCTTCGTCTTCGAGTCGCGAGGCGCTGATCTGCCGTCTTGCGACGATGCTCGCACGACGGGGCCGCATGGAACGCTCGTGCGAGCTGATGGCGGCGTTTTGTCCGCGCCGTCGAAGGGCTTCGTGGATCGAGGCGGAGCAGGATGTCTTTATCGCCGCAGGCAAGCTTGCCGTCATGCAGCGGCTTTTCGAAAGCCTCGGCGAACGTCCTTCCGGTTTGACGCCCGGGCTTTTACTCGGGGCGGCCGAGCGGTTACGGCTGCTCGGCGAAGATGCGCGTGCGGTTCGTTTCGCCCTTCGCGCTATGGGGCATGCTGAGTGCACGGAGGAGCTCGCTTGCAGGGCGGCGCTGCTTATTTATGCGTGCGATCAGTCCGAATGCTCGTCGCGAGTGCAGGCTGTCTTGCTTGATGCGAGCGTGCGGCGCCTCGGTGGGGACGGCGTGTTCTCGATTGCCGCCGAAATGGGACTGTATGCGAAAAGCGACCCGGCAAAAGCCGTGGCGATCGCACAAGCGGCGCCCGAGAGCGTGCTTTCGCATCGCTTGCTGCTTGTGGAGATGGCGCGCATGCTGCGTTCGGTGCGTGCCTCCATGCAGGGCGCCGACCCCTCTCGCCTTCTTGAGCGGGCGTATGCGTGCGCTGCGCGCTGCCTTCGGTCCTATCGTGCGGCGTTTTCTCATGGAGACGTGTTCGAGGCGGTTTTGTGCGACGCGATGGGAGAGAAAGCTTGGGAAGGCGAAGCGCAGCATTCCGCACGCAGATACGAAGTCGAGGAGCTGGGGGTCGAACTGGCCGAGCAGCGCAGGACTTGGCGCAACGATTCTTTCGATGCCAGGCGTAGAAAGGCGTGCTGCATGGCGAGTCGGCCTGTCGAATGCGACAAAGTACCCGAAATGCATGTGAGGTTGTTCGGCGGCATGGAAGTGAGCATTGCGGGCAAAACGGTCGATCCGTCGCTGTTTCGCAAGCAGAAGGCCAAGACGCTTCTAGCCGTGCTCGTGCTTCATCGGGGCAAGGAAATCGCCCGTCAAGAGCTTCTCGACATCATGTGGCCGGCCTCGTCGGGAGACCGAGCGGCGAACAATCTGTATTCGTTGTGGTCGGCGCTGCGGCGTGTTCTTGAAAACGATCGAGGAGAATGCCCTTATATCGTGCGCCACCAGGCAAGCTATATGGTGGACGCGCGCTATGTGAAAAGCGACGTTGACGAGTTCGAGGATTTGTGTCGCATGTTGTTTTTCGGGCAGCCCGATGCGCGGGCTTGGGCGGGCGCCTTTGCACGTCTTCAAGACGATTTCTCCTGCGACCTTCTTCCGTCCGAGACGGGCAACGCCTATATCAATCGTTTGCGCGAACGCTATCGCGCGAGGACCATCGACGCCTTCATTACCGCGGCCGACCGCTTGTGCGAAGCCGGGGAACCTCAGGCGGCGCTCTGGTTCGCGCACGCGGCGCTCGAAGAGTCGGGCGACAGGGAAGACGCCTACTGTGCGCTGATGAATGCCCAGATGCTTGCGGGGCAGCGCAGCCTTGCCATGGAGACGTTTCTGTCCTGCAGGAAGTATATGGTCGAAGAGCTTGGGATGGATCCTTCGGCGCGTATGATGCGTT
The DNA here is from genome assembly GCA_030532315.1 of Slackia sp. GTDB lineage: Bacteria > Actinomycetota > Coriobacteriia > Coriobacteriales > Eggerthellaceae > Slackia. Next base: position 33,998 of record JAUNLI010000003.1, on the reverse strand, counting down.
TGCATCGAGAGCTGATATCGGGCATGCATGATGGTTCTTTGGTCTCGCCGGGTACGGATTCGGGGCGTGCGGCGGCGATGTGATAAAGTAGCGCCCGTATAAATCCGCGCTATGCATGGATGAGCAGCGATACCGGCGAAAGGATGCGCCGGCGAACGAGAGGTGTCATGGGATTTCTATCGAAGCTCCTCACTTTCGGCGAGGGGAAGCAGCTTAAGGGCTATCACGCGCAGGTCGAGAAGATCAATGCGCTCGAGCCCGCGATGCAGGCGCGCAGCGATGAGGAGTTGCGTGCTCTGACGGCCGAGTACAAACAACGTGTCGCCGACGGCGAAACGCTCGAATCCATTCTTCCCGAGGCGTTTGCCACGGTGCGTGAAGCCAGCGTCCGTACGCTCGGCTTGCGTCATTTCGACGTGCAGCTGATCGGCGCTATGGCGCTTAACGACGGCCAGATTGCCGAGATGCGCACGGGCGAAGGCAAAACGCTCGTATCGACGCTTGCGGGCTACCTGAATGCTTTGACGGGCGAAAACGTCCACATCGTTACGGTGAACGACTACCTTGCTCGCCGCGACAGCGAATGGATGGGAAAGATCTATGCTTTCCTGGGCATGCAGGTGGGCTTGATTCAAAACGGCATGCGTCCTGCCGCTCGTATTCCCGCCTATCAGGCCGATGTGACTTACGGCACCAACGCCGAATTCGGCTTCGACTACCTGCGCGACAACATGGTGACCCGTGCCGACCAGCGCGTGCAGCGCGGGCATCATTTCGCCATCGTCGACGAGGTCGACTCGATCCTGATCGACGAGGCGCGCACGCCGCTGATCATTTCGGGCGCCGGCGTGAAAGCGGCCGACACCTACAAGAAATTCGCGCAGGCCATGTTCGGCCTGGTGCGCGATGAAGACTACGAAATGGACGAGGCCAAGCGCACGATTATGGCCACTGAGACCGGTCTTGCCAAAATCGAGTCGCGCCTCGGCATCGAGGACATCTACGCCGACCCGTCGGGGCAGATGGCGAACCACCTGCAGCAGGCGTTGCGCGCCCATTTCCTGTTCCATCGCGACAAAGACTACGTGGTGGCCGACGGCGAAGTGAAGATCGTCGACGAATTCACCGGCCGCATCATGCAGGGCCGTCGTTATTCGGAAGGCTTGCACCAGGCCCTTGAGGCGAAAGAGCGCGTGCGTATCCGTGAAGAGAACCAGACGCTTGCCACGATCACGCTGCAGAACTATTTCCGTCTCTATGACAAGCTTTCGGGCATGACGGGCACGGCTATGACCGAAGACGCGGAGTTCCGCCAGATCTACCATCTTCCCGTCGTGGCCATTCCTGCCAACAAGACGCCCCAGCGTATCGACGAGAACGACCTGATCTATCGTACGATCGACGCGAAATTCCGCGCCGTGGCCGACGATGTGGCAGCTCGCCACGCGGCAGGGCAGCCTTGCCTGGTGGGTACGGTGTCGATCGAAAGTTCCGAAAAGCTTTCCCGCTTGCTCGACAAGCGCGGCATTCCTCACGAGACGCTCAATGCCAAAAACCATGAGCGCGAGGCTCATATCGTGGCGCAGGCGGGCCGTGCGGGCGCGGTGACCATCGCTACCAACATGGCGGGTCGCGGCACCGACATCTTGCTTGGCGGAAATCCCGAGGTGCTCATGGAGGATGTGCTGCGCGACAAGGGGCTTGACCCCGATCGCATGCCTGGCGAGCAGGTCGAAGATGAAAACGCTTTGCCTGCGGCAACCGAGCAGCAGCGTGCTGAAGCCTTGGCTCAGGCGAAGGCGGTCTGTGCGGCCGAGCACGACCAGGTGCTCGCTGCGGGCGGCTTGGCCGTTATCGGCACCGAGCGCCACGAGTCGCGTCGTATTGACAACCAGCTGCGCGGTCGTGCGGGTCGACAGGGCGATCCCGGTTTGACTCAGTTCTACCTCTCGCTCGAAGACGACCTCATGCGTCTGTTCGGCGGCAACCGCATGGATTCGATCGGGCGCATGATGGAAAAGACCGGTGCCGAAGACGACGTGCCCATTCAGGCGGGCATGGTGTCGAAGGCTATCGAGAGCGCTCAGCGCCAGGTCGAGGCGATGCATTTTTCCGCGCGTAAAAACGTTCTCGAATACGACGACGTTATGAATCTGCAACGTAACGCCATCTACGGCGAGCGCAATGCGATTCTCGACGGCAAAGACCTTTCGAGTCGCATCGGCGACATCATCTCCGATGCCGCTAATGCGGTCGTTGACGAAAACTGCTCGTCGCGCGAGGCAAGCGACGATTGGGATATGCGCGCCGTGAACCGTTGGGCCGCCGACATGACGGGCCGTGCCGAGTTCAAGGTCGAGCAGATCGACCACGACGACGAGGCGGCGGTAGTTGCCGATGCGCTGATCGAGTATCTTGAAGGCGTGTACGAAGAGAAGCGCGTCGCCGTGGGCGATGAGAACATGAAAAAGCTCGAGGCCCAGGTGATGCTTCGCATTATCGACGCGCGCTGGATGGCCCATCTTCAGGAAATGGACTATCTTAAAACGGGCATCGGCCTGCGCGCATTCGGTCAGCGCGATCCGCTGGTCGAATACAAAGAGGAGGCGCATGCTGCTTTCGCAGCGCTGACGGCGTCGATGTACGAAGACTTCCTGCGCACGCTTCTGCGTCTGCAGGTGGCTGCCCCGGTGGAAGACGAGAAATCGCCGCTCGAAGGTCGTGCTGTGAGCTATTCGTCTCCTGAGGCGGCACTCGATTCTACGGTGAGCGGTCAGGTGCGCCCTCGTGCGGCTGCGCCGGCTTCCGCGAACGAGGCCCGCAACGCGAAGCCCCAGACGTATCGCAAGGAAGAGCACGACCCGTATGCTAATGTGGGCCGCAACGACCCTTGCCCGTGCGGAAGCGGCTTGAAGTTCAAGAAATGTCACGGTCGCGATAGGTAGTCATGGCTGAGAAGGAATCGAAAGACATAGAAGCGGCGGCGCAGCGCGTTGCCGACGCACGTTCTTGGATGCGTATCGACGAGCGAACCGAGCAGCTTGCCGAGCTTGACGAGTGCATTTCGTCGCCCGACTTCTGGGACGACGCGGCGCGTGCCCAGGATATATCGCGCAAGGCGAGCGCCCTGCGCGATACGTTGACCGGATATGCTCAGGCCCAGGCGCTGCTTGACGATGCGCGAGCAGCCGCCGAGCTAGCTGCCGAAGACGAAGCGTTTCTCGACGAGAAGCAGCGCGCGTTGGATTCCTTGTCCGAGATGCTCGGCCGCTTCGAGGTCGAATCGTGGTTTTCGGGCGAGATGGACGCCAACGACGCGATTCTCTCCATCAATCCCGGGCAAGGCGGCCTTGAGGCCCAGGACTGGACCGAAATGCTGTATCGCATGTACACGCGCTATGCCGAGCAGAAAGGCTGGAAAGCCAAGCCGCTCGATGTGGTACCGGGCGAAGGAATCGGGCTCGATCGTGCTGTGATCCAAATCGAGGGTCACAACGCCTACGGCATGCTGAAAAGCGAGCATGGCGTGCATCGTTTGGTGCGCATTTCTCCCACCGACGACAAAAAACGTCGTCAGACCACGTTTGCCGGCGTCGAAGTCTTGCCTGTGATGTCCGACGACATCGAGGTCGACCTCAATCCCGCCGACGTGCGCGTCGACGTGTACCGGTCGAGCGGTCCTGGCGGGCAGTGCGTCAACACCACCGATTCGGCGGTTCGTCTGACCCATGTGCCTACGGGTATCGTGGTGACGTGCCAAAACGAAAAGAGCCAGCTCCAGAACAAGGAGGCGGCGTTTAAGGTTTTGCGTGCAAAGCTTTACGAAATCGAGCGCAGCAAGCGCGACGAGGAATTGGCGGCTTTGCGCGGCGAGCGCATGGAAAACAGTTTCGGCAGCCAGATTCGCAACTATGTGCTCTACCCATACCAGTTGGTCAAAGACCTTCGTAGTAATATTGAAACGGGCAACGTCGATGCGGTTCTCGACGGCGATCTCGAAGAGTTCGTCGTGGGATATCACCGCTGGCGTGTCTCGCAATAAAGGTATCGACTGTCGCAGTATCGGAAGGAAACGACGTGAACCTGCAAGATCTGAAAGACAAGGCCAACGATATCCGCGTCGATATCGTCAAAATGGTGGCCGAGGCGGGCAGCGGGCATCCTGGCGGATCGCTCTCTTCCGCCGAGATTCTTTGTGCGCTGTATTTCGGCGGCGTGCTCGAGCATGATCCGAACGATCCGGCCAAGGCGGGCCGCGACCGTTTCGTGCTCTCGAAGGGCCATGCGGCACCTGTTCTGTATGCCACGCTCGCCGAGGCGGGCTATTTCCCCAAAGAAGAGCTCATGACGCTGCGCAAGCTTCACAGCAGGCTTCAGGGGCATCCCGATTGCCGCAAGCTTCCCGGCGTCGAGGCGTCCACCGGCTCTTTGGGCCAGGGCCTGTCTATCTCTTCCGGCATCGCATGCGGCTTGAAGCTCGAAGGCGACGACGCCACCGTATTCACGCTCATGGGTGACGGCGAATGCCAGGAGGGTCAGGTCTGGGAGGCTGCCATGTTCGCTGCGCATCGCGGGCTCGATAACCTGGTGGCTATCGTCGACCACAACCATCTCCAGATCGACGGCGCCGTTGAGGACGTCTGCTCGCCCGAAAGTCT
>JAUNLI010000003.1:0-29330 GCA_030532315.1 Slackia sp. | reverse complement strand
TCTTTCGGCGAAGTTCTCTGCGTTCGGCTGGCAGGTGTTTTCTTGCGACGGCAACGACATGGAGGCGGTCCTCGACACGCTTGCGTCTGCCAAGGCCGCACGCGGCGGCAGCCCCAAGGCCATCATCGCCGAAACCGTCAAGGGCAAAGGCGTTTCTTTCATGGAGGGCCAGGCGGGCTGGCACGGCAAAGCTCCTAATGCCGAGCAGACCGAACAGGCTATCGTTGAACTGACCTACAAGGAGGCCCTGCATGGCTAACGAGAAGAAGGCCACGCGCGCCGCATACGGTGAAACGCTGGTCGAATTGGTGGGCGAGGGAAAGCCCGTCGTGGCCGTCGAGGCCGACCTGTCCGGTTCCACCACTACCAAAAAGCTCGGCGACGCTTATCCCGAGCGTTTGTTCAACGTCGGCATCGCCGAGCAGGACATGGTCGGTGTGGCTGCCGGTCTTGCGCTGACGGGTCACGTGGCATTTACGGGTTCGTTCGCTGTTTTCGGCACGGGCCGCGTTTACGACCAGATTCGCAACACGGTGTGCTATGCCAATCTCGATGTGAAGATCGCCCCGACGCATGCGGGTATTTCGGTCGGACCTGACGGAGGCAGCCATCAGATGGTCGAAGACATTGCGCTTATGCGTGCGCTTCCCAATATGCGCGTGCTCGTTCCCGCTGATTTCGCCTCGGCCAAGGCGGCCATTAGGGTTGCTGCCGAAACGCCCGGTCCGGTGTATGTGCGCATGGGCCGCGCTTCCGTTCCTTGCATCTATGACGAGGACGCGCATTTCGAGCTCGGACGTGCGAATATTCTGCGTGAGGGCGGCGATGTCACGATCGCGGCGTGCGGCATTGAAGTCGACGAGGCGATGAAGGCGGCCGATCTTTTGGCCGAGCGCGGCGTTTCCGCCGAGGTCATCGATGTGTTCTCGGTCAAGCCGCTTGATGAGGAGTGCATTCTCGCTTCGGTGCGCAAGACGGGCTGCATTGTTACCGCCGAAGAGCATTCGGTGATTGCCGGTTTGGGCGGTGCCGTCGCCGAGCTTCTGTCCGAAAACCTGCCTACGCCGCTTGTGCGCGTAGGTATGAAAGACTGCTTCGGCACGTCGGGCGAGGCGGGCGAGCTCATGCGTGAGTTCGGCCTTGATGCCGAGTCGATTGCCGCTGCTGCGCAGGAGGCTCTTTCAAAGAAGGCTCAGTAGGCGTTTGGCCTGGACATATGGTTCATGATGGCCTCTTGCGGCCTCGATGAACATTCTGTGACCGCCGCACGTAAGTGCGGCGGTCTTGTTAGAATAGGTTGGTTGAGTCCAGTAATCACGATTTGAACGGAGCATTCTGTGACGAATACGAACGATGCGCAGCGTCGCGTCGGCGAGGCGGCGGCTACTGATACGGCGTCCTTCGCCGCGCAGGGTCGCCATGCGGCTCCCGCGCACGATGCTGTTTCAAGGCCCCCCGCGTCGGTGGCTCCTGCTGCAGACCAGCGTCTTCAGGCGACGGGCGCAATTCCTCCCGTCGGAGCGCATGGCGCTCCCGCTCATGCGGCGCAACAGAAGCGTCCGGCGCAGACCGGCGTTTTGCCCGATTTGTCGGCATCGCTTCCCACGGTTTCTGTGGAAGATGTTCAACAGCAGCCTGTCGGAGCGCCCGTCATCACGTTCGACCATGTGACCAAAGTCTATCCCGCTCAGCCGAACAGGCCCTCGCTGCACGATATTTCGCTGCAGATCTATGCGGGTGAATTTGTGTTTTTGGTCGGTCATTCCGGATCGGGTAAATCGACGTTTATCAAATTGATTACGCGCGAGCTCAAGCCGACCGACGGACATATCTACATCGCAGGCGAAGACCTGTCCACGATGCGCAATTGGCGCGTGCCGTATTTGCGCCGCAACATCGGTTGCGTGTTCCAGGACTTCAAGCTTCTGCCGAATAAGACCGTGTTCGAAAATGTCGCCTTCGCGCTCGAGGTCATCGGCAAAAGCCGCCACGTCATCAAGACCCAGGTTCCCGAGGTCTTGCGCCTCGTGGGCTTGCAGGACAAGCTGAACAAGCGCCCTGACCAGCTTTCCGGTGGCGAACAGCAGCGCGTCTCCATTGCACGTGCCATCGTGAACCGTCCTCCGCTGCTCGTGTGTGACGAACCTACCGGCAATCTCGATCCGCAAACCTCTCGCGGCATCATGGATTTGCTCGAACGCATCAACCGCACGGGCACTACGGTGCTCGTGGCGACGCACGACCGTGAAATGGTCGACAACATGCGTCGTCGCGTCATTGCTCTCGACAGCGGCCAGCTGACTCGCGACCAGGACAGGGGGGTGTACGGCTTCGATGTCTAGCCTCATTTACTTTTTTAAGGAATCCCTGACGGGGTTCACGCGCAACCTCAGCACTGCGCTCGGTTCGATCGTGACGATTTTTCTTTCGCTTCTGATCATCGGCATCTTCTTGGTGGGCGGCGCGATCATCAACAACACCGTGTCTTCGGTCGAGGACAAGGTTTCGATCACCGCCTATATCGACGATGCGGCCGAGCAGTCGAAGATCGACTCCGTGATGAGCAAGCTTTCCGGCACGCAGGGTGTTGCGAGCGTAAGCTTCACCACTAAAGACCAGGCGCTCGAGAACTTCCAGAACTCGATGAGCTCTACCGATATCGTCGACCAGCTTGACGGCACCAATCCTTTGCCGGCATCGATCGACGTGGAGCTGTCCGATCCTCAGCTGGTCGAATCCATCGCTTCCGAGCTTGCGTCCGATTCCACCTTCAAAGAGATTTGCGACAATCCGCAAGATCCCACCGATAGCGTGAAATACGGCGAAGACAGCGTCGACAAGCTGTTTGCTCTGACGAATTACATCCGCTATGTGGGTGTGGCGCTTATCGCGCTTCTGATCTTCATCGCGCTGGTATTCATCAACAACACCATTCGCCTGGCGATCCTGGCACGTCGCAAAGAGATTTCCATTATGCGTCTGGTCGGCGCTTCCAACGGCTTTATCCGCGGGCCGTTCTTGATGGAAGGCGCGGTGCATGCCGTAATCGGCTCCGCGTTGGCCATTGTTGCCATCGAGCTATTGCGTCGCTTCGCCTTGCCGACGGTGTCTTCAGCGTTGATGTGGCTGCCGATCGAGCTTTCCAGCACGGTGTATCTGGGCATCTACGTGCTCATGTTCGTGTTCGGCTTGATTATCGCCGCCGTCGGCTCGCTGCTTGCCATGCGCCGCTACTTGAAGGTGTAGCAAGACACCATGCGCAACCGGAAGGGTAGGCATATCGAAACGGGCGTACGTAACGCGAAGATTTTGAAGGCATTGCTCCTCTGTGCAGGGGCATGCCTTCTTTTCTGCGCGGGTTTTCTCGTACGCGGCAACGCGGAAATCATGGAGCGAATCGGTTTCGTCGTCTCGGAAGATGGCAAGAAAAGCACGCAGAGTTCCTTGGTCGATATGGCCGAGGTCTCGTCTCGACTCGACGAAGTCGAGCGTATGCTGTTGGCGGGCAGTCTCGACGTTTACGATACCGAAACCGCGACGCTCGCCGTGCTCGATGCGTTTTTGAAGACGACCGACGATGCGTATGCGCGTTATTTCGACAGCACGCGCTATACGTCTTTCGTCGACGTGTCCTCTGACGAGTATCCGGGCGTCGGCGTATTTTTCGCCGAAGAAAACGGCCGGGCTTACGCTCTCGATGTTTTCGAGGGTTCTTCTGCTGCCGATGCCGGCATTCGACAGGGCGATATCGTGGTGGCGATCGACGGCGACCGCTCCCAAGATTGGACGGCAACCGAAGCGATCAATGCGGTTCAGCGCGAGCAGGGTTCATCGGTGGTGGTGACGTGGCTGCGACCTTCTGCGACCGAAGGCGGCGAGGATGTCGAATTCACCACGACGCTCGTGTGCTCGGATTACAAGGAACCCAACGTGGTCACGCAAAAGGTCGAATCGGTGGGCTATATTGCGCTCAAGCAGTTCACGCAGAATTCCGATGCCCTCGTGCGTACGGCCATCGAGGAGCTTTCCGCCGAAGGGGCGACATCGTTCGTGCTCGACCTTCGAGACAATCCGGGCGGATATCTGACCAAAGCCGTCGATGTGGCATCGCTGTTCATCCGCAGCGGCGTCGTTGTTGAAATCGACACGCTCGATGCGAAGACCACGAAGCAGGCGTCGGGCGAAGCGGCGACCGACGCACCGCTTGTCGTGCTTGTCAACGGCAATACCGCCGGCGCTGCCGAGGTGCTTGCTGCCGCACTGCGCGACACCGACCGTGCGACGCTTGCCGGCACTGCTACGATGGGCAAAGGTTCGGTTCAGGTGACCAAGCCGCTCTCTTTCGGCGGAGCTTTGCGTTACACGGCGGCACGCTATATCAGCCCGAGTGGTTATCCGATCGACAACGTGGGCGTTGCGCCCGATATCACGGTGACGGTGCGCGAAGGGGCCTCTTCGGATAATCAGAAAGACTTCGCGGTGGAAACGGCGGCCTCGCTTGTCGCATAGATTGCATGGGCGCTGCTGAAAAGAAAGACCGACGCGGCGCGTGTATGCGTGCCGCGTTTTTTGTTGGCACCGCTTCGCGCGCTTTGCGTCTTTTGCCTTCATCCCGCTTTCGGAGACGGGACGGTGGCATTTCATCCCATCGATATGAGAGGAAGTTTCATGCCTCGTTCCCGTTCACGTAAGTCAAACACGCGGCGCATTGCCCGGGCGCACCCTCGAGGCGTTTTGGAGCTGTGTGCGGCAGGCTACGGTTTCGTTCAAACGGCGGAGGGGGAGTTCTATATTCCTGCTTCGAAAACCGCCGATGCTTTCGACGGCGATCTTGTCGAAGTGGCACGGCTGGGCTCTTCTTCTCGCGCTTCGGGGCGGGAAGCCGTGCGCAGCGGCGAGAGGCCGCCAGCTCGCGTGGTCAGAGTGCTTTCACGTGCTCACGAATTCGTCGTGGGCCGCTATGAGGTGGCTGAGCCTTTCGGCGTGGTAGTGCCCGAGGATCCTCGCATTCGCCATGATATTTTCACTTTGCGACGCGATGCCCCGCATGTGCGCGACGGCGATATCGTGCGTGTGCGGATGACGGCATATCCGACGCGTCATGAGCCCGCGCAAGGCGTTGTCGAAGAGGTTTTGGGCCGCGAGGGCGATGTCGGCATCGACGTCGAACTGATCGTTGCGCGCCATAAGCTTGAAACGTGCTTCTCTCCTGCGGCGGTCGAGCAGGCGAATGCGGTCGTCCACGACGCCGAAGCGGCGCTCGGCGATGTGCGATATCGCGATCTGACCGGACGCACGGTTTTCACCATCGATCCCGATGATGCGAAAGATTTCGATGATGCGCTGTCGATCGAGCGCCTTGACGATGGCTCCATGCTGCTCGGCGTGCATATTGCCGACGTCTCTCATTACGTACCCTGGGCGTCGCCGATCGACATCCAGGCTCGACGTCGTGGCACAAGCGTCTATCTGGTCGATCGCGTCATCCCCATGCTTCCTGAAGAACTTTCGAACGATGTTTGCTCGCTTCGGCCGAACGAGCTGCGTCGGACGATGACCGTCGATATGGCGATCGATGCCGCAGGCAACGTCAGGCATGCGAAAATATATCCGTCGGTCATTTGTTCTCGGGCGCGGTTGACATACGCCCAGGCGCAGGAATGCATCGATGCGCGCCTGCGCAGCGACATCCCCGCTTCGACGCGTGCTTTGCCCGTGGCTTCGGGCGCCCGTGCCGAAGACATCGCCATGCGTATCGAGTGGCTCCACACGGTTGCCCGCTCTCTTCATGCGGCGCGTATTGCGCGCGGCGGCATGGATTTCGAAAGCGTCGAAGCGAAGGTGCGCCTTGACGAGGCAGGTCGTCCTCTCGGTGTTGATTTGCGCACCAAGACCGATGCTACTGCTTTGGTCGAAGAGGCGATGATTGCAGCCAACGAGGCGGTTGCGCGGTTTTTGCGCGATTCGAAGACCGCATGCATCTACCGTGTTCACGAAGCGCCGACGAAGGCCGATATGGCCCAGCTCAAGCCTATTCTGCAGGAATTCGGCTATGACAAGCATGTTTCGCTCGCTGCCCTCTCTGCGGCCGATCCCCAGGCGATTCAGCGTGTTTTATCGTATGCGCGAGGACGCAGGGAGGAGTTTCTTGTTTCGTCGTTGCTCGTGCGCAGCATGAAGCGAGCGGTTTATCGTGATGTGTGCGAGCGTCATTTTGGACTTGCCAGCGACGCATACGCCCACTTCACAAGTCCGATCAGGCGCTACCCCGACCTTATGGTGCATCGCTTGGTGAAAACGGCGCTTTTCGGCCGCACGCAGGAAACATCTGCCGTCGAGCATGCCTTGGCGGCAATCTCCGAGCATGCTTCCGATGCCGAGCGCACGGCGGAAGAGGCTGCGCGCGAATCCCAGGAGCTCAAACTCTACGAACTGTTGTCGCAGCACGTCGGCGATCAAGTCGAGGGGATGATTTCGGGCGTGACGGCTTCGGGCTTTTTTGTTCGCCTGGAAAACACCGCCGAGGGCTTCGTCTCGCTTGCCGGGCGTGAAGAGTATTTCGTTCTCGATTCGCTGCGGCGCACGCTTACCGGTTCGGACAGCCTGGTTGTCTACCGCCTGGGCATGCGGGTGCGGGTTCGTATTGCGGCCGTGTATCCCTATGAGCGCCGGGCCGATTTCAAGATGATGGAAAGCTAGCCGCGCATTTCGACGGGCGGTGCGGCCTTTGGGCGTTTCTTTGGCATCGGGGTCTTGGTGCCATCGGAGAATGCCGTTTCGGTGCATGTTTTCGTGCCATCGGGCGCCTGTAATACGCCGGTGTACTTGAATGGGGTGAGAAGTTATACTGAAAGGATGCCGTGGCGTTTGCGCCGGCATCCCGATCGACGGAAGGGTTTTTAAAACAGGTGGCGAAAGAAAAGAAACAGATAGCCAAGAATCGCAAGGCGTTTCATGAGTATGAGGTCATCGAGACGTTCGAGGCCGGGGTGGTTTTGTCGGGGACGGAGGTGTGCTCGCTGCGCGAGAACAATTGTCAGCTGACCGACTGCTTCGCGTTGGTTCGTCATGGCGAAGTGTGGCTGCACGGGCTTCACATCGCGCCGTATTCGCATGGCAATATCGCCAACCCCGATCCCGATCGCAAGCGCAAATTGCTTCTGCATCGTAATCAGATTCGCTATCTCGAGGAGAAAACGCGCGAAAAGGGCATGGCGCTCGTCCCGCTTACGATTTACTTCGCCGCAAACGGCTTGGTGAAAATCGAGCTTGCCATCGCACGCGGTAAAAAGCTCTATGACAAGCGCGCCTCTATGGCGGAGCGCGATTCCAAACGTGAAATTGAAAGGGCGCTGAAGGCGCGTCTGCGATAATCAAGGGGGTTCGACCGATGGGTTTGTTCAGGAGGGCCACGCGTACCGCAGGCCGCGTTGCGAAAAACGTGGCGAAAGAAGCGGTGTTCGGCGATTTGGACCTTGACGAAGGCAAGGGCAAGAAGAAGGGCTCGCATAAAAGCGCGGCCAAAAAAGCCCGAGAGCGTCGCGAATACGAGGAATACCAGCGCTTGAAAGAGAAGTTCGAGCCTAAAGACGATGCGACGATGCGCGCCGAATGGGAGCGGTATTACGAGGAAAGCTGCGAAGGGGAGTGCGAAACCTGCCCTTACTACGACTGGTGCCCCGACGATTTCGAGGACGAAGACGAGCAGGTTGCCGAAGGATCCGAGCAGGAGGAAGCTTGCGATGACGATGCGGCCGAAAGCGACGAGGCGTGCGAAGAAGAGCCCGAACGCGAGCTGACCGACGAGGAAAAAGCCGCCAAAGAGGCAGCCGAAGCCTTTTACGAGCAGGGCTGCGACGGCGAGTGTGAAACCTGTGCGCATTACGAGTGGTGTCCTGCCGAAGAAGAGCCCGATCCCGATGATAAAGTCGTGGTTATGGGCATGACGCAGGGCGAGATGAAAGACATGGCCAAAGGCAGTGTCGAGCTTGCCCGCGAAGGCGCTCTTGCCGCCAAAGAGCTCAAAGAGGCCATGGATGACATTATGGGCGGCCTCGATTTGAAGCGCTACCTGAAATAAGATACGCAATGAAGCCGGCGGCAAAAGTCGCCGGCTTTTTGTTTTATGCCGAAAAATAAATCTCCCAGCTCCTCAATCCAGAAATCGAATCAGAGCCCAGGATACGCAAAAGGCCGCCGAGCGATTCAGCTCGGCGGCCCGATGTCTTTTCTGGAGCCGGTGACAGGAATCGAACCCGCAACCCACTGATTACAAATCAGTTGCGCTACCGTTGCGCCACACCGGCATTTTCAAAAGCCGAACTATTTTACCACAATGAATCCCTACTCGATCCACGATATTTCACCAATCGAGACATGTCGATTTTAATCGCTTTGTTAAAGGTGTGCGAGTGGAGTATGGACTGGGAGCTTCTTCGTCCGTAGTTGCAAAGTGGTATTTATACAGGGTACTTTGGTTGGTTTTCGACTCGTCAGCAAAGGTCGAAAGCTTCGAAAGCTGGCATTCCTGGGAACAGTGGCTATTATTTCGCGGTTTGGTAGAATAGTGTCACCACAACTGCACTCTTCCAGAGGGCACCGAAAACCGCATAAGTCGAGTTAATGGCCAAGAGGGTATCTGCCTTCTCTTGGTTTACTCGCTTATGCGGTGCCTTGCAGTTGTGGTGATTGTGGCGGATGCCCTCTTCACCATTCATCTTTTGGGCTTCCCCACGACAGGAATCGATTCAAGGGGGGAAGCAAATGGGTCATGAGAAGAAAAAAATAGCAATCGGTGTGGTTGTGGATATTTCTTTTTCTTTTGGTATGGCGGTTTGTGCTAAAAGCAGCGCTTTGAACGAGGCGGACGAACTATATATGGCTGGTTCGTACAGGGAAGCTTTGGATATATATTGCACGCTCGAAAAAAACGACGAGATTGAAAGCAGAATTAACGATTGTCAATTTTGGGGGTTTATCGAATATGTTAGAACATCAGGGGGTATAGAGATAAATCACACCGAAGACGGAAGCAACACGTTGGCCACTGTTTCTATAGAAGCACGGGAAAGTGGTGAAATAATCCTGACTTACGAAGACGTTCATACGCCTATGGGGGTTGTCGAGACGACGAAATACACGCTCTCCATTCCCTATGGTTCAAAAGAAGCGGTGGTGACTGGGCGATATGAAGTGTCCAATCAGGCAGCAAAAGCGGTTCAGACTGCTGAGGGAATATTGGATATCGGTTTGTATTCCTATGGAGACGACATAGAGTGGGATGAGTGTACGGATGATGCCAAGGCAAGTTCGGGATTGCTTAATGAAACCTATTTAGGACTTAATGTCCTGCTTTTTAATGCGGGTTATTATGATCTTATGATTTCCGATTTGCAGCATAAAATGTTTCTCAGCAAAACGGGTTGCACAATGCAGCTCATCGGTTTTGAGAACATAGACCAAGAAGCGGCATAAGTCGTGTTTGCCCATCCTTGACGATAACGTATTGAGAAAAGGTTGTGGTTGACTGACCCTAGAAGCCTGAAAGCTATGTTTCTTGAACGACTGAGGGAATGCGTCGATTAGCCTGGTTGGGTCTGTGCTCGACTGGGCTATTTTGTTCGGATATCGTTTGAATTCGGCGGGGTAATCCTTGTTAAATAAGCTAGCCTCCTAAAAAAGAGGGGTGCGCTCCAATCATTGGAGACGATAGGCGGCCAAGCCAGCGATTTCCTGTGCTGTTTTGGCTCTTCCAATTCAAGGACCCCTTGACCTAGCGTTCCTTTATAGCATCTCATATATTCGTCCAGTATGGATATGAACCCATCGATGCCAGGTGGACATCTCTTCATCAACTTTGGAATACACGGGCCGTTGCCTTGGTGGACTTTGAACCATCTAGGGCATCGTGTAGGACGTTGTGGGCGCGTGCGTGCGGACCGTCCAAGAGATAGGCATGTTATCGAAGCGGTCTACGATTGGGGACTGAGACAAACCTTTCCAGCGGGGATTGAGAACTGTGTCACGTCCGTGAGCCACAGCCTATTTGAGACGATCGCATGGAAGCACCGGTCGACGATATTGTTTGGAGCGTTTCCGATCTCGCCTTCGAGGGAGCTGTAGCGGTGACGGGTGTCCCTTCGTCTTAACGTACTTATCTGCCCGTTCGGGCCTTGGCTTGCAGCAGCAGTAGCTGTTCGACGAGAGTGCGAGAATGCCGAGCAGCTCCGTTGCCGTTAGGCTCTTGGGTTGGGCTTCGATGGGCGCAGGCTCTCCATCGTTGTTCGGCTCCTCAATGTTCTCGGCTTTTAAATCTTCGTCGCACCTTCGAGCGCATAGGGCTTAAACTCGAATTAATGGACGCAGCGTCTAGGCCCCTCTTCGTTCGTGTCCGTTAGGTCTTTCGGGCTTAAGTGTCCGATTCCGTCAGATTCAGTACATCACTTTTTTCAATTGGATGCCGTAGGAGCGGATACGCTGACCGTGGCTGTAGCTTTGTCTGGTTCGAATCCGTGTTCGCCATAGACTAGACCAAGAGCAATTCTCGCGGTATCCAAGGATATTTTGCTGGATGGCGTCTCGTGACCTACGTCGAAGCGCGTCAAGGTGGTCTTCTGGTGGTTCTACATGCACGTGGTGCGTCCGAAAAGCACGAACCGGACCCTTCGTAAAATGTCGACCGATTCGGAGGTCGAGCTCTTATGCTCGGAATGCGGAATGGACGTCGAAGATGTTGCCCTCCCGAAGAAGCGGGGAGGGGCTATCCGGGAGAAATTCCATTGCCGAACGAGATAGCCCTATTCGGCGGAGCAAATGAAGCCCTCGGACGTAACTTTAGCCCTATGAGCTAATGTAAAAAGCCCCTATAGCAGGAGCAGTTCATTTGTCTATCCAACTATGGGGGTCCTTTCGGTTCGCAGGCCTGCATTTTGTCTGTATGCGTTTTGGCACATTGGCTATTACGTTACCGATGTCGCTTCGTTTCGGCATTGTCGGTGATGCGCCAGCGGTAATTCGGATTGTGCTTGAGAAACGTCCTGCGGCACAGAAGGGTTATGCCCAAGACCACAAGCGTGGTGACCATGCAGGTGATGAAGAAGTCGGCGACGAACGTGTTTCCTTCGAGCCATGCATAAAGGGTGGCAAGCAGGAAGAGTGCGGAAAGCCCGGTGTTGAGCACTGTGAAAATCTTGATGAGCACTTCTATAGCTCGTGCTGGAGTCGATCGCCACGATACGAAGATATAAATCGCGACGGCGATGATGACAAGGATTGCAAGAAGCGGAACGATGCGCGACAAGCGCGCGGCAAGCATTGCTGGCATGAAAACTCCTGTCGAGCGAACCGTGGGGCGCGCAATACCATGTCGCCTCCGCTGCCATCATAGCGCAAGACCATCGACGCCGCGCATGGGGCAAGGTTTCGATATCGTGCCGGTTTTGCGTGCATGCAATCAATCGGCCGAGCACAAAGCGCTTCGCTATTTTTGGTTCGCCTTGCTCATCTGCTCGACATCGACCGATATCGTATGGCTGATCGGCTTCCATTTCGCCTTTTTCACCAATGCAATCAGTGCGATGGGGATGTAGGTGAGCATGAAGAAGGGGAATGTGAAAAGGTATGCGATTTTCTTGCCTGGGGTCGAATGAATGTTGTCCCATTCCGTGAAGGTGGTCAAAGTTCCCAGGATGAACATGAACAGGCAGTAATTGAACAGGCAGAAGAACATGCAGGAAAGGGCGCTGACAACCATCGAGCCGGCGGAGATGTGCCCAAGAAGCGCAAGGATGGCGATGGTGCCGTTGAAGCCGATGGTGATGATCGTCAGCAGCATGGCGGGCGCGATGGTCATGAGCATGTCGTAGCATGCGAAGCGCGCGCCTTTTTTATTGGTGAAGATTCCCTTGAGCAGTCCCCATGCATAATGGGCGAACACTTGGTAAAAGCCCTTTGCCCAGCGGAAACGCTGGTTCCAGGAGTCTTTGAACGTGACGGGCTGTTCGTCATAGAGCATTGCGGTGGGGCAATAGCTGATGCGTCCGCCATCGGTGATGGTCTGGGCCGAGAATTCGATGTCTTCGGTAAGAAGATGCCATTTCCATCCGCCGTGGCGGGCCAGCACATCGGCGGAGATATAGAAGCCGGTACCGGAGATGGCGCAGCTGGTGTTAAGCGTCAGACGAGCCTGACTGAGGTATTTCGCCTCGCGCAGGAACCACACGGCGTATCCTGCCGAAATCCAGTTGCTTCCGTAGTTTTTCGAGTTGCGATAGCTTGTCGAGGCGATGGCGCCGCCGTCGAACACTTTGTTCATTTCGCGGAAGTAGTTCACGTCGAGCACGTTGTCGGCATCGAAGACGAAATAAGCCTCGTAACCTGCGTCGCCGTATTGTTCTTGGATGCGCTTGTAGCCGAAATCGAGGGCATAGCCCTTGCCGATGAGGTCTTTGTTGAAGCGTTCGAAAACATCGGTCGCTCCCGCATTGCGTGCAACTTGCGCCGTGTCGTCGGTGCAGTTGTCAGCGATCACGAAGATGTCGATCAGTTCTTGCGGATAGTTCTGCATGCGTATGCTGTGGATTAGATCGCCGATTACAGCGATTTCATTGCGTGCGGAA
The DNA here is from genome assembly GCA_030532315.1 of Slackia sp. GTDB lineage: Bacteria > Actinomycetota > Coriobacteriia > Coriobacteriales > Eggerthellaceae > Slackia. Next base: position 16,713 of record JAUNLI010000003.1, on the reverse strand, counting down.
ATCATCACCGCATAGCGATGGTTGCGTTTCGCCTCCTGCTTAGGCGGTTTTTTCGTCAGGACGGTGAAGATATAGAAGAACTGGTAGACGTAGCAGATGGTAAACGCCAAAAAGACGCCGGTGTTGAAAATGTCGACGACCGTGAGCTGCGAGAGAAACTGGTCTAACACGAGGCCGCTGCCTTTCGTCCTACTTTGAACAAAACTTTCAAAATTATAGAGTTAATATCGTGCTTGGTGCCATACATACGGAGCAAGCAGACACAAAATGCATCAACGAAAACCAGCGACAGCGCTCGTATCCTTTGCTGACGGCATGCGGGCATCCAAGCGACACTATTGAATCAAGGGCCGATAAGGCATGCGGGCATTCGTCGACGATCTGTTGCCGATATTTCAGGCGATGGCCGATTTTGTTTCCGGATGCGGCGAGTGGATGCTTTAGACGCGGGCGAACGTGACGAGCTTCGAAGCGCATTGGACGCGAGCGAGGGCCTCTTGTGCGCCCGCAAGCGTCGCTCCCGTGGTGGTGACGTCGTCGATGACGATCACGCGGTCGAATCCCGCGGCTCGCGGCGCACGGAACCGCCCCGCAATGTTGAGGGCGCGCTGCGCTCTGTCGAGCCGTCTTTGGTCGGCGGCATGTGCTTGCTCGACAAGGCCGATGCAGGCAAGGCCCGTTTCCCGCGCGAAGGCCTGCGCGAGCAGGCGGGCGTGGTCGAAGCCTCTTTTCCTGAGGGCATAGGGCGTGGCGGGAACGAAGGTCACGGCTTGCGCCCAGCCGATCCACGAAGGGTCGACAATGCGCGCCATCATGGACGCCATGATCGAGCAGAGGCGCTGTTCCCCGTTGTCCTTGTAAGTCTTGACGATCCGCGCGGACGCTTCGTTGTATTCAAGGCAGCTTCTGCAGGGCGATGCTATGGGTTTCGATTGCCTTGCCACGGCGTTGCACGAGTCGCATTGGATACGCCCCCAAGGTGCTCCGCAAACGGGGCATGCTTGGTAGAAGTCGATGAACGGCAGGGCGCGCATGCAGTCGGCGCAAAGAAGCGACCCTGCGACGTCGCAGAGCACGCATCGTGTCGGCCAGAGCGTCTCGGCGAGAGCTTGTGCGAAAAACGATGCCATGGGCGCCTTCCTTTCCTAAGACGGCTTCATGGTAGCGGGGCAATGCGGCCGCATGCTTGCCCGAAAGCGGTGCTTCTCCGGTACGAAACCGGATCTGTGGTCGAATCGTAAAACGGACAGGCGTGGCAAAAGGCGCGTTGGTTTTGCATATCGTGTGATGCTTGCGTCGCGAGCATTTCGGGCATCTTGACCACATGCGGAAGGCCGATGCGCAATCTGCTAAACTTACTCCGAACTTCTTTCGGGTCTGTAGTTGCGGAGGTGCAAGCGCCTCTCAGTCCATGGCAGATGCGGTCGAAAGGATCCACGTAAGCGCGGCTAGCCCGCGTGAGCATGGCGTATCCTAGGAGTAAGACGCACCCTTCGGCGATATTTTTTGCGACATCCCGTCGCACCGAGGGAGAGGGCGGAGCGGAATCGTCCGCAAACCCCCGGTGCGCGAGTGTGGGGGCAAAGACTAGGTCAGCCGAAAGAAGAAGCATACCGACAATCGGAAAAGAGGAACGAAACGATGAACCATCGCGTGTCACTCGTCGGCGTTTTTGCCTGCGCCGTCTGCCTTGCGCTGGCGCTTGCCGGCTGTTCGCAGACGACCACATATACTCCCGAAGAGCTCGAACCCCAAGTGTCTTCTCCCGCAATCGGCAAGGATGGCACGTTGCGGGTCGGCGTCGGCGGCGGCGCCCCGTTCGTGGTGTCGAGTGCTGATGGCTCGGCATCGGGCCTTGATGTCGATGTCGCGGCCGCGATTGCCGGACAGCTCGGGCTGAAGCTTGAAGTCGTCTCGCTTGGCGACGCCGGGTCCGACATCGACATCGATTCCGCTTTGAAAAAAGGCGATGTCGACATTGTCATGGGGGCGACCGCTTCCGACGAAACGGCGGATGTTTGGGTGTCCGAGCCCTACACGCAAACGGGCGTGGCGCTGTTTGCCGCTCCTGGCACGAAAGCTCCTTCGCGCGATGCATCGCCGAAGGTTGCCGCTCAGTCCTCTTCGACGAGCGCCTGGGCGGTCACCAATGCCTTCGGCGATGACGCTCTGGTCGCGAAATCCGATCTGCTGTCGGCCCTTTCGGCCGTCGAAACCGGCGATTCGACGTATGTCGCGGCCGATGCCGTCATCGGTACGTATGCGGCCCTCGGTCAAAATGTCGATGTCGAGCCTATCTGCGTACTCGGCACTGTGGGCGGATACAGCGTGGCCGTGGCGGCCGATAACGCAGAGCTTCAGAAGGCGCTTTCCGATGCGCTGGCTGCGCTGACGAACAACGGCCTTGTCGGCGTCGTGTGCTCGAAGTGGCTTGGCTCCGCGCTCGATCTTTCGGCGCTTCCCCTTATCGAAGTCTCGTCGTCTTCCGCATCGAAAACCCAGGCAGACGACGAGGAGAGCACGGGCGAATCGGCCGAGACGGTCGACGACGGAGTGCTTCCGAAGGCCGAGGCAGGATCGAATGCCGTTCTTCCCGACGGCACGACTCCCGCATCTACGACGAACACGACGTCGAGTGCGAACGGGCTGGCTGCGGATGCGGTGTCTGGTACAGGCGGAGCAAATCAGGCCGCCTAGGCGCTTCAATGGTGAATTTTTCTCAAACAACGCAGGGTTTCCTTCAACGAGGGAGACCCTGCGTTGTATATATGATATCTTTTAAGTAGCAATTGAGATAACAGCATCGGAGGAATCATTCATGCTTGAATTGAAAGACCTCGTATTCGAGGTTCCCGTAGAAGAGGGGTCTTCGAAGACCAAACGAATTATCGACGGCCTTTCGCTGACGATCGATGATGGCAAGTTCACGGTTATCACCGGGCCTAACGGCGGCGGAAAATCAACGCTCGCCAAGCTCATCATGGGAATCGAGCAGCCTACGTCGGGCTCCATTCTTTTCAACGGCCAAGACATCACGAACGCGTCGATTACCGAACGTGCCAAGCTCGGCATTGGCTACGGCTTCCAGCAGCCTGCACGCTTCAAGGGCATGAAGGTCAAAAAGCTGCTCGAGCTGGCGGCGGGCAAACGTCTTCCTGCGCTTGAATGCAACGAGTATCTTGCCAAGGTCGGCCTGTGCTCGGCGGCATATTTGACGCGCGAAGTCGACAAGAGCCTTTCGGGCGGCGAGGTCAAGCGTATCGAAATCGCGACCATGCTTGCGCGCGATCCCAAGATGGCCATCTACGACGAGCCCGAAGCGGGCATCGACCTGTGGAGCTTCGACCGTCTGACCGAGACGTTTCGCGATATCCACGAGGCGCGCGACGACCGCAGTATCGTGATCATCTCGCACCAGGAGCGAATCATCCAGCTTGCCGACGACATCGTCTGCCTGCGTAACGGTTGCATCGAAGAGATGGGCTCTCGCGACGAAATTCTTCCAAGACTCGGATTGGCCGATCGCGGCCAGCACGGCTGTCAGCTTACGCAGCCGACCGAGCTGCATCTTACCGAGATTTCCACGAATTGCTAAGGAGTGCGCCATGGCGGACCTTTCCACGATAGACGAGAAGCTGCTTGAGCAGATCGCCGACTTGCACGGCATGCCGCGCGGTGCTTTCAACATCCGCAAAGACGGCCAGCTGGTCGAGCGTCATTCGAGCGCGAACATCACCATCGAGACGTTCACTGACAAGCAGGGCATTGAAATCACCATTGCGCCCGGCACGAAAAACGAAACGGTGCATATCCCGGTGATTATGACCAAGGCCGGCATGACCGATGTGGTCTACAACGATTTCCATATCGGCGACGATGCCGATGTCACGATCATCGCAGGCTGCGGCATCCATAATTCCGGCGACGAGAAGACCGAGCATGACGGAATCCACAGTTTCTGGCTGGGTAAAAACGCTCGCGTCCGTTATGTCGAAAAGCACTACGGCGAAGGCGAGGGCACGGGCGAGCGCGTGCTGAACCCGACGACCAACATCTATATGGCCGAAAATGCGCATTGCGAGATGGAATCCACTCAGCTGCGCGGTGTGTCCTCTACGGTTCGCGACACCAACGCCGAGCTTGATGCCGGCGCGAAGCTCATTTTGACCGAGAAGCTTTTGACCCATGGCTCGCAGACGGCAACGTCGAACATGACGGTGCGTTTGAAGGGCGAAGATTCCAGCGTCCAGGTGATTTCGCGCAGTGTCGCGCAGGATGATTCCGTGCAGATCTTCAATCCTTTGGTCGTTGGCGAGGCTGCTTGTCGCGGTCATGTGCAATGCGACGCCATCATCATGGGCGCGGCCAAGGTGAAGGCCATTCCCGGCATCGAAGCTGCCAGCGAAGATGCCCAGCTGATTCACGAGGCTGCGATCGGAAAGATTGCAGGGGACCAGATCGTCAAGCTTATGACGCTCGGTTTGACCGAAGAAGAGGCGGAGGCCGAAATTCTCGACGACTTTCTTTCTTAAAGCGAAGGGCGCACCGCCGATTCGGTGCGCCTCACTGTGGATATTCAAGGCAAGGCCCGCACGAGTGCGGGCCTTGCCCGTATAATGCTCAGGATATGGCATGTTTGAAATCGTTGTCATAGAGCAGGAGAGGTGTGCTTTATGTCGCAAGAGCAACGTTATGAAGTGCAAACCGAAGAAGATCTCAAGAACGTTGCGCCGATGAGCGGAATGCAGAAGGCCATTCTTGCTATCGCTGCGGTGATTATTGCTGCAGTCGTGGCGTATATCGCGTTCATGTAGCCGGGTTCGCAAGGCTGCGAACTGTATGGCGGGCGCATGCCGTCCGCAACGGTGCAGAAAGGAGGGCGGATATGGCGAAGCACGCCAAACACGCACGCAATGATAACGAAGAGCCGAACGTGGCTCTCGAATTCGTCGATACGGCGCAAGGCGCCTCCGAAGATCCGACATCGTCGAGTGTCGCACCCGATCGCCATGATGCGCATACGACGCACCGCAAGGCGTCGCGCCGCATGCGCATCGTCCTGATTGTCGTTTCGATCGTGCTCGTGCTTCTGATGGCGGCGCTGTGCTATTTCGCATGGATGCTGATTAACGAAGCGCGCGACGTGGCCTACCAAAGCGCGATGCAGACCGCGCAGGTCGATAGCAGCGCATCGGCTCCGACGGCCGATGCGGGCAAGGGGTCGACGACGCGTAAGGAAGCGCCGCAGCTGGTGGGGCTGATCGGCAAGACGCAAGATGAGGCGATCGACGCCGTCGGTCGCGGCGCCACCGAGACAAGCTCGAAAGAGATAACCGAAGAAACAGGTGAGGGCGACGAGAAAACCACGGAGGTCGTGGGGCATAGCGTCACGCTGGCGCTCACTGACGAAACCACCGATTCGAAAGGCAACACGCCGTCGGTGTATCTGGTCCTCGACGCTGATGGGTTCATTACGGAAGCGGGCTACTCGGCATCGGTCGGTTCTTTGGGCTACGGCGATGTGAGCTTTGTCGATGCGGTGACTTCCGAGCATATCGTCGAGAATCTGGTCGAGATGGCGGGCATCAAGGTCGAAACGGGTTCGGTCGAGATGCCTTCGACCGAGGATTATCGCACCTATGCAGATGACGGAAAGACGATCGCTCAGGAGCTTTACACTTTCGCGGGAAGCGGCGCTGCTTCTGACGGGTCGTCGTATGAGTGGTCGTGCAAGTTGAGCTACGATTATTCGGCGGCGAACGTGTCCGGTAATTTGGCGGACACTATCAGGCAGGTGTACGTATACGTGAAAGCGGCTTCGTAGGCCGGTCCAAGGGCTCGATGGGACAAATCACCGATAACAGAAAAGCGGAGGCTGCGGCCTCCGCTTTTTTTGACGTTTTTTTCAGGGTGTGCTTTCTTCCGATACTTTAGCACTCTACTATGCTAAAGTATCGACAGGGACACCGAAGAAAGGGGTCGGTTGCTGTGAAGCCGGTATGCCCGAGGGGCTTTAGGGACATCATGCCTGAGGAGGCGCTTCGTCGCGAGCGAATCGTCCGTACGGTAAGCGATGTGTTCGCAAGGCGCGGGTATCTTCCTGTGGAAACCCCGCTTCTTGAAGACAGGCGTTCGCTCGAGCGGCTCGCCCCTGTCGACGATGCGGCATTTCGGCTTTTCGACAGCGACGGGCGCTTGCTTATGGTGCGAAGCGATTTGACTATGCCGATTGCGCGTTTGACGGCGACGCGCCTCGAGCACGCCGCCGCCCCGTTTCGTCTGCGCTACGCTGCCCCAATCGTGCGCGATCAGGCGCGTTTCATGGGGCGTTCTCGCCAATTCACCCAGCTCGGCATCGAATTGATAGGCGAGCAGGGGCCTTCGGCCGACATGGAAGTACTTTCCCTCGCCGCCGACGCCCTTGATGCTGCGGGCGTTCCAGGATGGCGCATCGTATGCGGCAGCGTGAAGCCCATGAACGATCTTCTGGCCGCCTTGCCCCTTTCTGCCGACCAGCGTCGCAGCGTGCTTTCATGCGTGCATGCGACGGATCTGGTGGCTCTCGACGAGCTGGTCGCCACGTTCGATATCCCCGCCTGTGCCCGCAAGGCCATTTCGGCCCTTTGCCGCCTCGGCGGAAATGCGCAATGTCTCGGCCGTGCGCGCGAGCTGCTTGTCGAATGCGGCGCCGACGATGCGGGCATAAGAGAGCTTGAAAGCGTTCTTTCGGCGGCGCGTGCCCTCGGGCTGTCGAATCGCATCGGCGTCGATTTCTCGATTATGAACTCGTTCGACTACTACACAGGTCTTGTATTCGGCGTCTATGTGCCGGGCGTTTCGCAGGCTATCGGATCGGGCGGCCGTTACGACGATGCATTTTCGCGTCTCGGGCACGAGGGTCTTCCTGCGGCAGGTTTCGCGCTTTCTCTCGAGCAGATTGAAGAATCCCTGTCCCATCGTGACGGGGAAAAGCGCCCGCCTCTGCGCATTGCGGTTCCGAAAGGATCGCTGTTCGCCGATGCCGTCTGTGCGCTTGCAGACGCCGGATTCGATGTGGAGGCGTTGCGCGATCCGGGAAGGCGTCTTGTGGTGAATGCGGAAGACGTCGATTACGTGATCGTGCGCGCAAGCGACGCGCCTGCGTTCGTGGCGTCGGGCGGGGCCGACTGCGGCATCTGCGGCAACGATTCTCTCATCGAAGCGAATCTCGATGTGGCGCAGCTTGTCGATCTGGGGTTTGGGAAATGTCGCTTTGTCGTGGCGGAGCCGCGCGATGCGGCGGGCGTTGCCGACGAACGCTACGCCCGCTTCGGAAGCGAGCGTGTTTGCACCAAGTATCCGCGCATCGCGCAGGCCTATTACGACCGGATCGGCCGGCAGGTCGATATCGTGACTCTGCATGGCAATATCGAACTCGGTCCCATGGTCGGCATAGCCGATCGCATTGTCGACATTACGGCAACAGGAACGACCCTGCGCGAAAACGACCTTGTCGTCGTCGATGAAGTGCTCGAATGCAGCGCGCGATTTCTCGCCAACCCCGCGAGCCTTCGCTGCGACGAACGCATTCGGCGTCTTGCGGGCATTCTTGCCGCTTCGAGAAAGGAACAACGATGAATGTCATACGCTTGGCGCAAGGGGAACGTCTTGCGCAAGAACAGCTGCTGCGCCAGGGTGTGTTGCCGGCGCAAATCATGGACGCCGCGCAAGGAATCGTCGACGAGGTGCGTTTGCGCAAAGATGCCGCCCTGCGTGATTTCTGCCTGAAATTCGACGGGATCGACCCCGAGACGTTTGCGGTCGATCCGGCGCTTATGGACGAAGCGCTCGAGCGTGTCGATCCTGCGTTTCTCGACGCGTTGCGCAAAGCGGCGCGCCAAATCGAAGATTTCCACGCGCGCGAACTGACGCAGTCGTGGTTTACGACCCGTGCCGACGGAACCATGCTTGGCGTGAAGGTGACGCCTGTCGCTTCTGCCGGCATCTATGTGCCGGGAGGGCGCGCCCAGTATCCCTCCACCGTCTTGATGAACGCCATTCCCGCGAAGGTCGCGGGTGTAAAACGCGTCGTCATGGTGACGCCGCCGCAGAAGGGCGGTTCGATTTCTCCTTACACCCTGGCTGCGGCAAAGGTTGCAGGCGTCGATGAGATTTATGCCGTCGGTGGCGCTCAGGCGATTGCCGCATTGGCCTATGGCACCGAATCGATTCCGCGTGTCGCCAAGATCACGGGTCCTGGCAATGCGTACGTCGCTGCGGCGAAACGTATCGTATCGGGCGATGTGGGAATCGATATGGTCGCAGGCCCGAGCGAGGTCTGCGTTCTTGTGGACGCGTCGGCCGATGCCACCGTGGTGGCGGCCGATCTGATGGCCCAGGCCGAACACGATCCTTTGGCTGCATGCTATCTGGTGACCTGCGATGAGACGTTTGCGAATCGGGTGCTCGAGCGCATGGAGGTTCTGCTGTCGGCGAGTCCTCGCGAGCAGATCACGCGCGAATCGCTCGACAACCAAGGTGTCGTGGTGGTGGCATCCGATATGGAAGCTGCCATTGCGGCGGTCAATACGATTGCGCCCGAACACCTTGAGCTTCATTGTGCCGATGCGTTCTCGCTGCTGGGTTCGATCGAGAATGCCGGCGCGATTTTCGTCGGTCCGTGGAGCTCCGAGCCGCTCGGTGATTACGTGGCGGGCCCCAATCACACGCTTCCTACGGGCGGAACGGCGGTCTTTTCCAACCCTCTTTCCGTCGACGATTTCGTCAAGCGCTCGTCGGTCGTGTGCTATACAAGCGCCGGACTTGCAGCCGACGGTCCCGCTGCGCAGACGCTTGCCCAGGCCGAAGGCCTGTGGGCTCATGCGCTTTCCGTCGGGTTGCGTCGCACGTTGATCGAATCGGGCGGCGATAGCCTTGAAGGCGTCGATTTGGGCGATATCGGCAGAATCGCGTGGCCGGAGACGCTTGCCGCGCCGCTCGAAAAGGAGGCATGAGGCGATGGCTGGTAAAGAGCCTCTTTCTCTGCGCGATGATTTCGTGGGAATCGAGCCTTACGACCCCGGCCTCTGTGTCCAGGATGTCGTTTTGAGCGCAAACGAGAATTCCTTCGGCATGCCTGCCGAGGTTCGCGCCGCTGTGCTTTCGGCCGTTTCCGAAGTTGCGTTCGAACGTTATCCCGACCCGCTTGCCGACGCGCTTCGTGAAGATATCGCGGCATGGCACGGCACCGATCGCAGACGCGTCATCGTCGGCAACGGCGGCGACGAGCTGATTTTCGATTTGCTGCTGGCGTTCGGAGGCCCGGGCAGGGTTTTGCTCGATTGCCCGCCGACATTCAGTATCTATGCGCTCTATGCGAAGCTTACCGGCACCGAGGTGTGCAGCATCGTGCGCGATGCTGACGATTTTTCGCTTGACCAGGCTGCGATCGAGGCGGCTGCTGCGAACGCCGATATCGTGATGCTCACTTCGCCGAACAACCCGACGGGCACTTTGGTCGATCCCGCATGGGTCGCTTCGCTTGCCGGGCTCGCTCGCGGCATCGTGGTGGTCGACGAGGCCTATATCGAGTTCGCGGAAGAAGACGCCTCGTGCGTGGCCCTCTTCGACGCGTGTCCGAATCTTGTCATTCTGCGCACTTTTTCGAAAGCGTATGCGCTTGCGGGCGTTCGCTGCGGTTATCTGCTCGCGCCCGAGGCCGTGGTCCGGGGCATCGCCGCGGTGCGCCAGCCTTATTCGGTCGATGCGGTGAGCCAGGCTATCGCGCGCACCGTCGTGGCGCATCGCGATGCCTACCGGCCGACCATCGAGGCGATAAAGCGTCAGCGCGAGCGCTTGTCAAACGGACTGCGGGAGATAGAAGGCGTTACGGTGTGGCCGAGCGAGGGGAATTTCTTGCTTGTCCGTATGCCGCGTGCTCGCGATGTCTATGAGCGCCTTCGCGACGATTTCTCGATTCTTGTGCGCGATTTTTCCGGTGCGCCGTTTTTGAAAGACTGCTTGCGCATCAGCGTGGGAGCCCCCGAAGAAAACGACCGCGTGCTTTCGGCCGTGGCCTTGCTGAGGAAGGAGCTGTCATGAGAACTGCTTCGATTGAACGGGTGACCTCGGAGACATCCATCAGAGTGTCGCTGTGCCTTGACGGGCACGGTGCAGCCGACATCGACACCGGGGTGGGTTTTTTCGACCACATGCTCGACGCTTTCGTGCGTCATGGATGTTTCGACGCCGATATCAGAGCTTGCGGCGATGTGCAGGTGGACGACCACCATACTGTTGAAGACGTCGGCATCGTGTGCGGCCGTGCGTTTCGCGACGCGATCGGCGATAAGGAGGGAATTCGCCGTTTCGGCACGGCGTTTGTCCCGATGGATGAGGCGCTTGTTATGGCAAGCGTCGACATTTCGGGACGTGGTCAGGCGTTTTATGAAGTCGATCCGCAAGTCGAGCGTATCGGCTCGTTCGATGCCCAGTTGGCCAAGGAGTTCTTCGTCGCCTTCGCTCGCGAGGCGGGCGTGACGCTTCATGTCCGCCTTCTGTGCGGAGAAAACGGACATCATATCGTCGAGGCGGCTTTTAAGGCCTGCGCTCGGGCGCTGCGCGAGGCGACCGAGCACGATTCGCGCGTCAAGGGCGTGCCTTCGACGAAAGGTTCTCTGTAGGGAGGCCGGTTGCATGAAACCGATTGTCGTCGTTGACTACCACAAGGGAAATCTCATGTCGGTCAAACGCGGGCTTGAGGCCGCTGGCGCATACGTGCGCGTTTCCGACGACCCACGCGAAATAGCGTCGGCATGCGCCGTGGTGTTGCCTGGCGTGGGAAGCTTCGCCGATGCCGCGTCGTTTCTTTGGGAAAGCGGTCAGGCTGACGCCTTGCTTTCTTCGATAGAGGCGCAAAAGCCGTTTCTCGGCATTTGTCTGGGCATGCAGCTTTTGCTCGAACGTGGGCGAGAGGGGGCGCCTCGAAACGAGTTTGCGACAGGCCTCGGCGTGCTGAAGGGTTCTTGCGAGCGCCTTGATGCGCGCGGATTGAAGGTTCCCCATGTGGGCTGGGATGATGTGTCGTTCGCGAATCCGTCTTCGCGTCTGTTTCGAGGAATTCCTGAAGGATCGCATTTCTATTTCACACATTCCTATGTCGCGTGTCCCGACGAGGACGGCGTCGTTTCGTGCCGATGCGAATACGGCGTTTCTTTTCCGGCGGCCTTCGAGCTCGATGCGGTATTCGGCTGCCAGTTCCATCCCGAAAAATCATCGCATCGCGGACATGAGGTGCTTTGCAATTTCGTGGACGTCGCCTATGGCCGTACGAGAAAGGGGCTTTTGCGATGATTCTGTTTCCCGCAATCGATCTGGTCGAGGGCCGTGTCGTTCGTCTTGAGCGAGGCGATCGTCGCCGCATGAAGGTCTACAGCGAAGATCCTGCCGCCGTTGCGGCCTCTTTCGCACGGTGCGGGGTCGAGTGGGTGCATGTCGTCGATTTGTCGGCGGCGTTCGGGGAAGGTGAGCGCGCCTGTGCGGCAAATAGGAAAGCAATCGAGAAGATATGTGCGCTCGGGTCGCTTAAGGTCGATGTGGGAGGCGGCGTGCGCAGCCTTGACCGCATCGAAGAGCTGGCGCAAGCGGGGGCTTCTCGCATCGCGCTCGGTACGGCGATCGTGCGCGATGCGGCGTTTGCGCGCGACGCCGCTCGTGCATACGGCGATCTTTTGACGGCCGATGTCGCCGCGCGCGACGGCATGGTGAAAGTGGACGGATGGCGAAAAGGGGCCGATGTCTCCGCATGCGACCTGGTTGCTCGTCTGTCGGACGACGGATTCAGGCATTTAGTGTTCACGGATATCGCGCGCGATGGCATGCAGACGGGCATTGACGTGCGGGCGTATCGGCGCATCGCGGCTGCTGCGGGGTTTCCCGTCGTAGCCTCGGGAGGCGTGGCGACGCTCGCTGACATCGAGGCGCTTTCCCGCGAGGCTTCCGACGTCGTTGAAGGATGCATTACGGGCCGGGCTTTGTACGAGGGGGCGTTCGTGCTCGAAGATGCGCTTTGCGCTGCTCGCGCCAAGAAAGGAGACGCCTGATGCTGACGAAGCGTGTCATTCCCTGCCTCGACGTAAAAGAAGGCCGCGTTGTCAAAGGGGTCAATTTCGAGGGTCTGCGCGATGCGGGAGACCCGGTGGAGCTTGCACGCTTTTACGACGAGCAGGGTGCCGATGAAGTGGTGTTTCTCGACATCACGGCTACTAGTGACCGGCGCAAGACCACGGTCGATTTGGCATCGCGTGCCGCCGAGCGCATTTCGATACCCTACACGGTCGGCGGCGGATTTCGAGATGTCGCGGGCATGAGGGCCATGATCGCCGCAGGCGCCGACAAGCTTTCGCTCAATTCGGCGGCCGTTGCCGACCCGTCGCTTCTAAGCGCCGCCGCTGCGGCATTCGGAAGCCAAGCGGTAGTATGCGCCATCGATGCGAAGCGAGTCGGTGTCCCTGGCGCTCCCGGTGCCGATCGTTGGGAGGTCTATACGGCGGGCGGGCGCAAGGCCACAGGAATCGATGCGGTTCGCTGGGCCGAAGAGGCTGCCGCGCGTGGTGCGGGGGAAATCCTGCTTACCTCGATGGACCGCGACGGAACGAAAGACGGGTTCGACATCGCGCTCACACGCGCCGTATCGCGTGCGGTTCCCATTCCCGTGATTGCATCGGGCGGTGTAGGAACGCTCGAGCATTTTGCCGAAGGCATCATCGAAGGCGAGGCCGACGCGGTGCTTGCGGCGAGTGTGTTTCATTTCGGCACGTTCACCGTGCGCGAAGTGAAGGAATACCTCGATGCCCAAGGCGTTGCCGTCAGGATGGATTTCTAAGAAGGGGCGCGGCATGGATGGCGCAAGATTTGATTTGAAGTACGACGAGCGGGGGCTTATTCCTGCGATCGTGCAGCAGCACGACACGAAAGAAGTGCTGATGATGGCCTGGATGAACGAGGAGTCGCTTCGGTTGACGCTTGAGACGCGCACGACATGGTTTTGGTCACGTTCGCGTCAGGAGCTGTGGAACAAAGGAGCGACGAGCGGCAATGTACAGCATGTGATCGCCGTTCGCGCCGATTGCGACTGCGACACGCTGCTTGTCGAGGTTGACGCGGCGGGGCCTGCATGCCATACGGGGTCTAGGTCGTGTTTTTTCAACGAGATGGAAGGGTAGCGCTATGGGGGAGAGAACGCAGAATGTGCAGCCGGGCGATATCGGGACGACGCTTTCCGGGCTTTGGCGCGTCATCGATGCGCGTCGCGATGCCGATCCGCAGGAAAGCTACACGGCGCGGCTTTTGCGGGGAGGCCCCGACGGCGTGCTGAAGAAGGTCGCCGAAGAGGCCTGCGAGGTCGTCTTGGCCTGCAAGGACCGCGACCACGACCATATTCGCTACGAGGCGGCCGATCTGGTGTATCACCTTCTTGTCGCGCTTGCTTACCACGGCGTGACGCTCGACGAGCTTGCGGGCGAGCTTGACGCGCGGGCGCGCTAGCTTGTCGTCTTGTTCGTCTAGAGGGAAAGCCTGCGCCAGTCTCCGTCGGATGTCGGCACATCGACGCTCGTATAGCCCGCCCGTCGTGCATAGGCGAAGGCTGCTTCTATGCCTGCCGCCACATCCTGTGCTTGATGGGCGTCCGAGCCGACGGTGATCGCGACCCCCGCTGCGCGAAAACGCTCGAGCAGCGGAAATGCCGGATAGAATTCTCCGAGCTCCTTGCGCAATCCTGCCGTCGAAACTTCGATGCGTACGTTCGCTTCTCGTGCCGCTTCGGCCATTTCGTCCCAAAGCGGTTCAAGGTCGATTGTGGGGGCATATCCGCTTTTCTCGAAAAGACGCACGAGGTCGGGATGCGCCATGGCGTCGAAGCGGATGGGGCAAAAGCAGGCACGACACCAGGCGTCGACGTAGCGCTTCCAAACCGCATCGGGCCCGATTTCGTTCCAGATGCGCATGTCCTGCAGCCAGTCGATAGCGTATTCGCCGAGATAATGGACCGACCCGAGCAAAAACGTCGCATCGTCTCGGATGGCGGCGATATCTTTTTCGCACCCCTCGTACCAATCGGCCTCGAAACCGAAAACGATGTCGATTCCGGGGTATGCCGAGCGGCATCGATTGATTTCGCGGGAAAGTTCATCGATGTGGTCTTCGTCGATGGCGCAATCCATGAAAGAGGGATGTGCAAGATGGTCGGTGCAGGCAAGGGTCGTCACGCCCCGTTGTTGCGCGGCATTCACGTTCTGTTCAACGGTGCTTTTCCCGTCGGAAAACAGCGTATGCGTGTGGCAGTCGACGATCTGCATCGGGTTTCTCCTTTCCGACGGTTGCGTTTTACATATTAAGCAATCGGTTCCGCATCGGGGTTTCGCATCGGTGAAGAAACCGTTTCACTTCGAGCTTTGCGAGGAAGGGCGGCGTTTTCCATAAAATGATTCCAACGTCTTGCGTACGTTGTGTTTTGTGCTATGATAGCCAAGCTGTTTCAAGAGGGAGCACAAGCTTCCCGCCTAGTTCGGCGCAAGCTGATGGGTCGCAAGAATATGTTTTTCGCATTTTCGAGCCCTGTCGCTGTGCGCGCAGGGTTTTTTGTTGCAGCAACGAACTCGCGCAAGCGAGAGAAAGAGGAGGTGAGCGCGATAGCAGCTCAGGAGCCAAGGCTCAACGACGAAATCCGCACCCGCGAATGCCGTTTGATCGGCTACGACGGAACGCAGATGGGCATCTTCAACACGCGCGAAGCTCAGCGCATCGCCGACGGCCAGGGTCTCGACCTTGTCGAAATTGCCCCGAATGCCGAACCGCCCGTATGTCGCATCATGGACTACGGAAAGTTCAAGTACGAGCAGGCCATCAAAGCGAAGCAGGCTCGCAAGAACCAGACGAAGATCGAAATCAAGGAAATGAAGTTCCGTCCTAAGATCGACGTCGGCGATTACACCACCAAGAAGAAGCACGTGCTTCGCTTCTTGGAAGGCGGCGCCAAGGTGAAGATCACGATCATGTTCCGCGGTCGCGAGATGGCTCACCCCGAACAAGGCCTTTCCATTCTCGAGCGTTTGGCCGACGACCTCAAAGACGTCGCAGTCATCGAGAACGCGCCCAAGATGGAAGGTCGCAACATGCACATGCTTATTGCCCCGTTGCCGGCAAGTGCGAAAAAGGCAGCAGAGAAAGACGCCAAATAAACCTGCAGCGTCGAATCGGTAGAAGAAAGGACATACGTCATGCCTAAGATGAAGACTCACAAGGGCACTGCCAAGCGCTTCCGCGTCACCGGCTCTGGCAAGATCATGCGTGCCAAGGCTTTCAAGAGCCATATCAAGACCAAGAAGAGCCCCAAGCGCATCCGTAATTTCCGTCATGAGACCGAACTCGCCGCAGCTGACCGCAAGGTCGTCGGTAAGAACCTCGGTATTCGATAAGCAAGGAGTGATACTCAATGCCTCGTGTAAAGCGCGCAGTTTCCGCCCATAAAAAGCGTCGTGTTATCCTCGGTCGTGCGAAGGGTTATTACGGTGCGAAGTCCCGTACCTATCGTGCTGCTAAAGAGCAGGTCCAGCACTCGCTCCAGTACCAGTACCGCGACCGTCGCAACAAGAAGCGCGACATCCGTCGTCTCTGGATTACCCGTATTAACGCTGCAGCCCGTATCAACGGTCTGTCCTACTCCGTGTTCATGAACGGCCTCAAGAAGGCTGGCGTCGAGCTCGACCGTAAGGTTCTTGCCGACATGGCTGTTTCCGACCCCGACGCCTTTGCTCAGGTCGTCGAAATCGCCAAGGCTGCCCTGAAGTAACATTGCTTCTCTGCATCGAAAAGCCCGCTTATGCGGGCTTTTTTTCGTCTTGTCGCATGGGCCTAGGTGGTTTGGGTGCGTTTCTTTGTTTGCGCATCGGTGGCTATACTTTTGTTTTGATGGGAATTTGATTTGGCTGCCTGTAATGCTTTAAATCGACAACTTCTAGAACTTGGCTCGCTATGCGAGGTCTCTTTGAGACCGTAAACGAAACGGCATCTGTGACGGCATATGAAGGCTTGTGGACGCCAGGTGCTGTCGTCCGAGGTTCGAGACTGGCCCCAGCGCTGGGTGCGAGTGCTGTCAAGCTTGTAGAGCTTGCTGCCGCATTGCTTCCTGCGTCTGTGGCGCTTGTTCACGGCTTGGATTGAAGGGCTGGCATAATGCGAAGATACGTGCGAGACTAATTCACGGCGATGTTTCGGTTTGGCGATTCATGGACGGTGCTATGACGAGCGTAGAAACTGAATTATCAAGCTTTTCGCATCTATAATAAAAAAATTGGAATTCCCGCTTGACTCGCATTTCGGGATGCGTATAATTAATCCTCGCACCGCGCGTGAGGCGAATCCTCGAAAGGCGCGGAACCCATACGGGGCCTTAGCTCAGCTGGGAGAGCGCATGGCTGGCAGCCATGAGGTCAGGGGTTCGATCCCCCTAGGCTCCACCAGAAACACCGCGCCGCTCGTCAGAGCGGCGTTTTTTATTTCTCGTGCACTGTTCATTGGTTCAATATGTTCTTGCATAGGCGTCGTTTTGGGTCGTAATTTGCAATCTTCATTTTCGTATCGGAACCGAATGTCGGACGCTTCTTACGGGAGCGGTTTTCGGCTTATAGGACAAAACGTGTACCCCAAATCTCCTCGTTTCGCCTGAACAGGGCT
>JAUNLI010000118.1 GCA_030532315.1 Slackia sp. | reverse complement strand
GCTGCTCGCGAAGCCGGCCTGAAGTTCTAGGAAAGGGTAGGGTAAATGACTCCTCGCAAAGAAGAAAAGAACCAGTCTGCCGTTCCTGAGCTTCAGGAGCGCGTGGTTTACATCAACCGCGTTTCCAAGGTTGTCAAGGGCGGCCGTCGCTTCGCCCTGACCGCTCTGGTTGTTGTCGGCGACGGCAACGGCCGCGTGGGCGTGGGCATGGGCAAGAGCCAGGAAGTGCCTATCGCCATCAAGAAGGGCATCGAGGATGCCAAGAAGAACATGTTCAGCATTCCGCTGACCGAGGCTGGCACCATCCCCCACGAGATTCTGGGCGAGTTCGGTGCGGGCCGCGTTCTGCTCAAGCCTGCCACTCCTGGTACCGGTGTTATCGCCGGTGGCCCGGTGCGTGCTCTCATGGAGCTTGCGGGCGTTAAGAACGTGTTCGGCAAGTCGCTCGGTTCCGACAATGCTATGAACATCGTCAAGGCAGCTGCCGAGGGCCTCAAAGAGCTCTCCAACGTCAATGAGGTTGCCGCCCGCCGTAACGTGAGCGTTGCTCACATCTACGGCTGGTCTGAAAAGAAGGAGGCATAAATCATGGCCGAGGCTCAGAAGACCCTCCACATCACCCAGACCCGTTCCGCTATCGGACGCAAGGCCGACCAGGGCAAGACCCTGAAGGCTTTGGGCCTGGGCAAGATCGGCCGTACGGTCCATCACGTCGACTGCCCCTCCATCCGAGGCATGATCTTCAAGGTCAAGCACCTCGTCGAGGTCGTCGAAGACTAACAATGAAGGCCGCTCTTCGGAGCGGCCTTTTTTCATGCAGTTTCACGAATTCCGTCCATATGCGGCAGATTTTGCTAGCATCGGGCGGTTTTTACATGTATCCTAGAAAAGCTTGTGCGTGTGGGCATGTATACGTCCGCACAAGCAATGTATCCACAGTAGGCCGGCGAGCGAGCTGTCGGCTGAGAACGGGGTCGTCCCGTCCGAAAAAAGCGAAAGGAAGAAACATGGAACTCAAAGACCTGCGCCCCGCAGAGGGCTCTACCAAAAACCGCAAGCGCGTTGGCCGCGGTCCCGCATCCGGTCATGGTAAAACCTCCGGTCGTGGTATGAACGGCCAGAAGTCCCGCTCCGGCGGCGGCAAGCGCCCCGGCTTCGAGGGCGGCCAGACTCCTCTGGCGATGCGCCTGCCGAAGCTCCCCGGCTTCCGCAACTTCAACCGTGTCGAGTATGTGCCGGTTAACGTCGATCGTCTCGAGCTCAAGTTCGAGGCTGGCGACGTGGTCGATCACGAGGCTTTGGTTGAGAAGGGCATCATCAAGAGCGTCGACGCCCTGGTCAAGGTTCTCGGCAACGGTGAAATCACCAAGGCCCTGACCGTCAAGGTTGACAAGGTTTCCGCGAGCGCTGTCGCTAAAATCGAGGCAGCCGGAGGAAAGGTCGAGCAGTCTTGCTAAGAACCATCATCGATGCGTTCAAGGTGCCGGAGCTTAGGAATAAGATTCTGTTCACCTTGGGCATCCTGGCACTGTACCGCTTCGGCGCGTACGTGCCGGTGCCCGGCATCCCCTTCAACGAATTCGCGAACGCGTTCGCGACGAGCGGTGTGAGCATGGCCATGCTCGACTTGTTCACCGGCGGTGCTCTTTCGCACTTCTCGGTGTTCTCGCTGGGCATCATGCCTTACATCACCGCATCCATCATCATGCAGCTCATGCAGGGTGTTATTCCTGCCGTGGGCCGCTGGTCGAAGGAGGGCGAAACCGGCCGCAAGAAGATCACTCAGGTCACGCGCTTTTTGACGCTTGGTCTGGGCCTGATCAACGCCATCGGTTATCTCTTCCTCTTCAAGAGCAGCCAGTACGGCGTGGTCTTCTCGAGCGAGATTCCCGAAATCGTGACCGACATCATTGTCGTCTTCACGTTGGTGGCGGGCACCGCCTTCATCATGTGGATGGGCGAGTTGATTACTCAGCGCGGCATCGGCAACGGTATGTCGCTGATCATCTTCACCTCGATCATCTCGCGTGTACCTTCGGCAATCTTTAGCAGCGTTAACCTGCAGGCCGACCTCGGCATGGGCATCGCTATCACGGTGGTCATCGTCGCGATTGTGCTGCTGTGCATCCCTGCGATCATCTTCGTGGAACGTGCCCAGCGCCGCATCCCGGTCAATTACGCCAAGCGCGTGCAGGGCCGTCGCATGATGGGCGGCCAGTCCACCTACATTCCCCTCAAGGTGAATGCGGCGGGCGTTATCCCCATCATCTTCGCGAGCTGCCTGATTTACTTCCCGGCTCAGATTGCTGCGCTGTTCAACGTCGAATGGTTGACGGCTGCGGCAAATGCCATGAGCTCGGGTTGGATCAACTGGATCCTTACGCTGGTGCTGGTCGTCTTCTTCGCGTATTTCTACACCTCCATGGTGTTCAATCCTGAAGAAACCAGCGACAACTTGCGTAAGCAGGGTGGCTTTATTCCCGGCGTGCGTCCGGGTTCTGCTACGACCGATTACATCAAGCGTGTAATCAACCGCATTACGCTGCCTGGTGGTCTGTTCATCGCCCTGATTGCTGTGGTGCCTTCGATTCTGTTCTACTTCACGGGCAACCAGCTTATCCAGGCGTTCGGCGGCACGTCGATCCTCATCATGATCGGCGTCGCATTGGACACTATGTCTAAGATCGAATCGCAGCTGAAGATGCACAACTACGAAGGCTTCTTCAAATAGGCTTTTGTAGGCGCTTACAAGCGATTGAAATCCCCTCGTTAAGGCGAGGGGATTTTTTTATGCTTCGATGATGGGTGGCTAAGGGTCTGCCTCGCGCTTGCAGCAAATGCCCTCGAAAGACGCCGCTGAGAAAAGAGGCGCGGTTTGGAGACAAGGAAAAGCTCTTATGAGAACGCTTGCGAGAGCTGATTGACGGGTCGTTCGGAAGTTTGGCGCTTGTTGGCGCGCGGCTCGGTGCGGTCGTGTGCTTGGGCGGTACAATGGTCGAAGAATACGTTCGATTAAGAAAAGAGGGTTCCTATGGCGACAGAAGGTTGTGTGCGTAAACGCATCGCGGTGTTGGGTTCGACGGGCTCTATCGGCCAGCAGACGCTCGATGTGGTGCGCCGCCATTCCGACGAGCTCGAAATCGTGGCGCTTGCAGCGAACACGAGCGTTGCCAAGGTGGTCGGTCAGGCGCACGAATTCAAGGTGAGCAATATCGCGTTCGGCGACGAGCGTCTGAAGGATGATCCGATGCTTTCGCAGGCTCACGGCGGCGTGTCGATCGGCTTCGGGCAGGAAGGCCTTTTGGACCTGGTGCGTCTTGACGAGGTGGACGTGGTGGTCAACGCGCTTGTGGGCGCGGCTGGCATGCGCGCCTCGTATGAGGCCCTTGCGTGCGGCAAGCAGCTTGCTTTGGCCAACAAGGAAAGCCTCGTTGTCGCGGGTGATTTGATCATGCCGCTTGCCGCCGAGGTCGATGCGCAGCGCGTTGCGGCCGGGGTTGCTCCCGCGAGCGGTCCTGCGGGCGCGCTCATGCCCATCGATTCCGAGCACGGTGCGATCTATCAATGCCTTCTGGGTGAGCGTCATGAAGAGGTGAGCGCACTGTGGGTTACGGCTTCGGGCGGCCCGTTCCGCGGCAAGACCCGCGACGAGCTTGCGAGCATGACGGCAAAGCAGGCGCTTGCTCATCCCACGTGGAAGATGGGCCCGAAGATCACCATCGACTCATCGACGCTGATGAACAAAGGCCTTGAAGTTATCGAGGCCCATCATCTGTTCGCCATGCCTTACGAGAAGATCAAAGTGGTCGTGCAGCCGCAAAGCGCCATTCACTCGATGGTGGAGTTTTCCGACGGAAGTGTGAAAGCGCATCTGGGAACCACCGACATGCGCATTCCCATCCAGTTCGCGCTCAGCTATCCCGATCGCTGGGATGCGCCTGTCGCGCCGCTCGATTTCACGCAGCTCGGTTCGCTTGAGTTCTATCCTGCTGATACGGAAACCTTCCGTTGCCTGGCGCTTGCGCGTCATGCGGGCAACGTCGGCGGCACGCTCCCTTGCGTCATGAACGCGGCGAACGAGGTTGCGGTGGCGGCGTTTTTGGCCGATGTCTGCGGATATCTGGATATCGATGCATGCGTCGAACATGCGATGGAGCTTCACGAGATGCGCGGCGTGCAGCGCGTTGAAAGCCTCGACCAGCTTGCCGAGGTGGATTCGTGGGCGCGCGGTGTCGCGCGGGAGTTCATCGCCTCGAAATAAGGGACGCTCTTGCTTGCTTGCTTGCTTGCGGGGCAAGAGAGGCTTCCGTTTGTTCGTCAGCAATGAAATCGCCCCCGTTTCTATCCTTGGTGAACAAGGGCAAGAAAACGGGGGCGATTTGCTTTTGCGTCATGGTTGGGCGCATGGGCGGCGTTGTTGCCAAATTGCCGCGTTACGCTGCGACCGAGTGTGCGAACGGCTCGTTACGAGCGGCCATGCTATGCAGCGAGCGGTCGGGGATAGCGCACCATGCGTCGCTCGTATACATCGAAATCGGGGGAGTGCAGTTCGTCAACGAGCTCGAATCCGAGATGCTCGTACATGCTCTGCAACCGATCCGAATAGCATTCCAAATAACAGTTCAGGCCATATTCGTCGGCATAGGCGAAAAACGGCGTCAGGGCACGACGGAGCGATCCTTTGCCGCGTGCTTCGGGGTCGACCGCCCATGCGAAGAAGTTGATATGGTCGCCGCCTGCATGTTCGCGCGCCCAGTCGAACGAAGAAATGGCCTCCATGGCCTGGTCGCGTTTTTCAAGAAGCGCGAGTTCTTCAGGGGTGGCTCGTGCAAGAAGATTGCGGCCTGCCTGGGCCTCCTCGATCGAAGTGAGCGTTTCTCCCCGCAGTTCGCTGAAGCGATAGCCGCCGACGGCAGCAGTCATGTCGTCGAGCATATGGATGGCGCCATAGGGGGCGAAAGCGTCGATATCGTCGGCGAAGACCGCGTGTAAAAGCGCGCGTTTCCGTTCTTCTCCGACGCCGATCTCGTCGAGCGCTTCAAGCCAGGTGACAAACCACATCTCTTCCATGAAGCTGTCGCCAAGCAGGGCGATCGCCCGGTTCTTAAGGGCGCTATCGGTCGGTGATACGGTTGTAAGTCCTGCGAGTTCCATTGCAGGTTCCGTCCTTTCATGGTGGGGATACGCTTCGCTTTTCGATGCTAGCATGCACGCGCGTCGGTGCCACGCATGGCGGTTCAGACGTTTCCGTGCCGTCAAAACGGCTTTGCGCCCGCAAGTTGCCTCCGTTGTTCTGCGTCTTCGAATCCGTGAGAGGTTTTCGGCCGGTTTTTTTGGCGGACGAGAGGCAGGCAGGGAAGAGGAGGCCTGAAGTTCGGTGGCGCGTTTTTTCAGGAAAGAGCCTGTGGAACGGTCTTGTCGAGCTTCGAGCATCGGCTATTTGTGTGCGCGCTGTGAGGAAGCTACGTTTGTGAACGTATATAGGGCAACGTGGCGATGACGAAGGGGCCGAACGTCTTTTCAAGGAAGGAAACGATGGTAGAGTTCACTGCGAAAAGAGCAATGGCTCCGCATGATGAAAGCGAGTGATCGACATGACCGAGCAGAACAAGAACACCTTCGAGAATAATTCCGTCCCGCAGCAGGCTGCAACAAGTGCTCCTTCCAGGGCCGAGGCATATCCCAAGCATGCCGCCCAAGGCCAAGCGAACGCTTTCGGCCAGGACTTTGCGCAACAGCAGGCCGCTTATCAACAGCAGGTCTATCAGGCCTATGCGGCACAGAGCGCGACCCAGCATGTGAAGCCCGCGAAAGAACCCGCAAAGAAAAGCCTCGTGAAAACCTTCGGCGTGAGCTTCGCCGGCGCGGCGCTTGCCGTGGTTGTCGGCCTGGGTGGTTTCGTTGGATTCAATGCGCTGACCGACAACGGGTCGTCGACGATGCTGGGCGCTTCCACGAACACCAACGTGAGCGCGTCCGACACCGAAGACACGTTGGCCGAAGAGGTTGCCGCCAAGGTGCTTCCGTCGGTTGTGAGCATCGACATCTACCAGAAGGCGTCGTCATCGTCCCAATCAGCCTTCGGTTTCGAAATGCCGGGAGCGGGCAACGACGATACGCTAACGCAGGCTTCTCTGGGCTCTGGCGTGGTGATCTCCAAGGACGGCTACATCATCACGAACAACCATGTGGTCGAAGGGGCCGATGCCATCAAAGCCACCGTCAACGGCCAGGAGTACGACGCGCAGCTCGTGGGAAGCGACGCTTCGAGCGATATTGCGGTGATCAAGGTGGAGGCAAGCGATTTGACGCCGGTGGAAATCGGGTCTTCGTCCGATTTGCAGGTGGGCGAGTGGGTTATGAGCCTGGGAAGCCCCTTCGGTCTTGAGAACTCGGTGTCCGAAGGCATCGTGAGCGCTTTGCAGCGTTCCACCACCATGCAGGACGAGACCACGGGCGAAACGGTGATTTATCCCAACATGATCCAGACCGATGCCACCATCAATCCCGGCAACTCGGGTGGTGCGCTGGTTGACGCCGACGGCAAGTTGATCGGAATCAACTCTATGATTCAGTCGGCTTCGGGTTCGAGTTCGGGTGTCGGGTTCGCCATTCCGGTTGATTACGCCATGAGCCTGGCCCAGCAGATCATCGAGGGCAAGACGCCCACGCATGCTCAGCTCGGCGTCTCCATGGCCCAGATCGATGCGCAGATGGCGCGCTACTACGGATTGTCCACCGATGCGGGTGTCTATGTTGCCAACGTCTACGATGGCACGGGTGCGGCCGACGGCGGACTGCAGCGTGGCGACATCATCACGGCGTTCGACGGGCAGAGCGTCGCTTCGCCTTCCGATTTGCAGCTGATGGTGCGTCAGAAGAATCCGGGCGACACGGTGGAAGTGACGGTGAATCGCGACGGGCAGGAGCAAACGCTGTCGGTGACGTTGGGCTCTGACGAGAATGCGTTGCCGAGCGCCTCCCAAAACCAGCAGAACTGTTATGGCAACTGCAATGGTGACGGCTACGGCAACGTTAAAGGTCCCGGCTATGGAAACGGCGGAGGACTGTTCGGCTACGTCTACTAAGTCGC
>JAUNLI010000002.1 GCA_030532315.1 Slackia sp. | reverse complement strand
CGCCCTGCTGATTCCGTGCGATTTTTTCGTTCTGAAACAATCGGCTTTGCCCGCTTTGTCATTATGGGATGGTATGCAAAGGCAATGCTTCGTCCGTGGGCGTACATGCTGCGGGCCTGCATGATACGAGAGGGGTTTCAATGGAAATCATCGTAGCCAAAGATTATCAAGATATGAGCGAAGCGGCGGCCGACATCATCGCCGAACTCGTTGCGGAAAAGCCCGGATGCGTTTTGGGCCTGGCTACGGGCTCTACGCCCGAGGGCTTGTATGCCGAACTGGTGAAGCGCTACGAGGAAGAAGGTCTCGACTTCTCGCGCGTGGCTACGTTCAACCTTGACGAATATCGCGGTCTGCCCGCCGAGCACGAGCAGAGCTATCACTACTTCATGCAGAAGCACCTGTTCAGCCATGTGAACGTGCGTCCCGAGAACACGCATGTGCCCAACGGCGCCAATCCCGATGCCGATGCGGCGTGCGAGGCCTACGAGGCGTCCATCGCGCTTGCGGGCGGCGTCGATCTGCAGCTTCTGGGCCTGGGTCACAACGGCCACATCGGCTTCAACGAGCCTGCTGACGAGTTCACCAAGGAAACCAACTGCGTCGATCTGACCGAAAGCACCATCAACGCGAATAGCCGCCTGTTCAATTCCGCCGACGAAGTGCCGCGTCAGGCTTACACCATGGGCATTGGCACCATTATGGCTGCCAAGCAGATCCTGCTCGTGGTGAGCGGCGAAGACAAGGCGCAGATTGTGCGCGACGTGTTCTTCGGCCCTGTCACCCCGCAGGTTCCCGCTTCCATTCTGCAGTTCCATCCCAACGCCATTGCCGTGGTGGACGAAGCGGCGTTTTCTGCATGTGAAGACATCGCCGAAGGCGTGTGCGGCTGCGGTTGCGACCACGATCATGACGAAGAAGGCTGCGGCTGCCATTAAGCCGCCTCAGCTGCCGACCGTTCGCCGTTATTGCGCGTAAGGCGTAAGCGCCGCTTTGTTCGGCAATAAGACGGCAGGGCGTTTGCCTGGCAGACGAAATAAAGGGTTGAAACGGCTCGCCGCGTTTGCGACGGGCCGTTTTCGCAAAGAAAGGAAGGGTTATGGGCGCCCTTGAAATCAAAGGCGCGAAGGTGTTTGCCGGAGACGCCTTCGAAGAGAAGAGCCTGTTTGTGCAGGATGGCCGAATCGTTGAGGGTCCTATCGAAGGTTCGTGCGAGGTCATTGATGCGGCGGGTTGTTTCGCCATCCCCGGTTTGGTGGACGTGCATTCCCATGGTGCCGTGGGCTTCGATTTCTGCGATGGCACTCATGAGGCCATCGATGCCATTTGTCGCTACCAGGCATCGCGTGGTGTAACGGCGTATTGCCCCGCCACGATGACCTACCCTGAAGAAAAGCTTGCAGGCATCGCCCGCTGCGCTGCCGAGCATGAGGATGCGCCCGATGCTGCGGCGCTTGTCGGCATCAATATGGAAGGCCCCTACATCAGTCCGAACAAGGTGGGCGCCCAAAACCCCGCTTACGTGCAGGCCCCTGATATCGATATGTTCGAGCGTTTGCAGGAGGCTGCGGGCGGCTTGTTCAAAATCGTCGACCTTGCTCCCGAAGAGCCGGGAGCGATCGAGTTTATCGAGGCCGAGGGCGACAAGGTGCGTATTTCGATCGCACACACCTGCGCGACCTACGACCAGGCCCATGCGGCATTCGAAGCAGGTGCGAAACATGTGACGCACCTGTTCAACGCCATGCCTCCGCTGGCGCACCGCGAACCGGGCGTTATTGGTGCCGCTGCCGATGCGGGCGCTACTCCTGAAATCATTACGGACGGTGTGCACATTCATCCATCCGCCGTACGTGCTGCGTTCAGGCTGTTCGGCGACGGCAGCATGATTCTTGTGAGCGACTCCATGATGGCCACCGGTCTTGAAGATGGCGAATACAGCCTGGGCGGTCAAGCTGTCACTGTGCGCGGCAATCGCGCCACATTGCATGACGGCACGCTTGCGGGCAGTGCCACCGATCTTTTGGGTTGCTTCCAGGTTGCGGTACGTGACATGGATATTCCGCTCGTTTCGGCGGTGAAGGCGGCCTCGACCAACCCTGCTCGAGCAATAGGCCTTGCAGGCGAGCGCGGCACGCTTGCTTCCGGCGCGGTTGCCGATATCGTGCTGCTTGACGAGAGTCTTGAGCTGCAGAAGGTGGTCTTGAGGGGAAGGATTCTTTAAGGCGTATTGTGCTGCGGCGTTCGGGTTTTTGCCCGAAGGCATGCTTTATTGCACCTGTTCAAGCGCGAACCGCGGCAGAAATGCCGCGGTTCGTTTGCGTTCAGGTTGATTTCCTTGCGCCGTATCGCGCAAACGCTCGACACCGTTGCGTTCGATGCCCAGGCTCAAAAGTCGATACGGATGGGATTTTGAACCGAACCTTTCGGCTGCGGTTTGTCCTGGACGGCTGATTGCTAATCGTAAAGAGCCTTGTGAATAAGGGCGAACAAAGCCTTGCACGATTCATCGCCGTGTTCGAGCGAGGAAACGATCGACCCCCAGACAAGGGTTGCCAGCTCGTCGACGCCGGCTTCGTCTCCAAGCACGTCGAGCTTGATGTCTTTATCGTTGCGTATAACGACGGCGAGGCCTTTGCGAATGTGGACGAACGCGGCTTCCTCGCGGCGACGAATTTCTCCTACGCTTTCGCTGTCGAGGGACATCAGCTTCGTCAGCCATTCCCGGCGAAACACTTCGAGCGTGGCGCGTAAATCTTCCAGAAGACGTTCGCAGAACGCGACGAAATTCTCGTCCGATGCGGCAATGAACATTTCTTTGTGAAGCGATTCTCTCCAGAACATTTCGACGATTTCTGCTACAAGGGCCGATTTCGTGGGGAAATAGTTATAGATGGACCCCACGCTCACGCCGCATGCAGCGGCAACCCCTCGAATGCTGAGCGTGGATGCTTCTTCAGACCTGAACAGGTCATATGCTGTTTCCAATATATGCTGCCTCGAGATGACGGCCTTGTTGCCCATGATGGTTCGCCTCCACGTTTCCTAAAAATCTTGATGAAATGATGAAGCAAGATTTGCCTCGTTGCAATCCGATTCGCATTCTCTTATTCTGAACAACGTTCATTTATGAACATGGTTCAGAAATAAAACCGCCGATGAGAAAAGCAAGAGACTTCGCCATCGAGGGTTTTGGTATCGAAAAGGCTCCGAGGGCAAAGCTTCGGAGGAAGGGAAGGAATTGTTATGAGCTTTGAACTGATCGCCGCTTCTGCCGCCATTACCCTGGCGCTCGTCTTCTACACCGTGGGCGTGTTTTCCGAACGTCATGCCGGTTCGCTGAAACTGAGTCACGTTGTTTTGTTCTGGTGCGGTTTGGTGTTCGACACCACGGGAACCACGATCATGACCAACATCGCGCAGACCTCCGGTGCGACAGGCTTCGGCATCCATGCGGTTTCCGGTCTTTTGGCCATCATTCTCATGCTTGTGCATGCGGTTTGGGCCACGGCCACCTATGCACGTCGCAACGTGCGTGCCGAGAAAACCTTCCACAAGTTCAGCACGTTCGTGTGGCTGCTCTGGTTGGTTCCCTACATCATTGGCATGCTGGTGGGCATTCCTATGATTCACCTGCAGACCGTGTGCGCCGTGGGCACCGCCTCGATTATCGTTGGCATTTTCGCGTTCTTTCTGCTGCGTCGTCGTGGAACCGTCAAGCGCGCATAACGGCTTGGAATGGCTTGCAAACGTTCGAATTGTTTTGCGGCAACTTGTATAGACAGCGTTGTTCGTGGCGCGGAACTTCGGTTCCGTGCCATTTTTTTCATGCGTGTTCGGGAAGTGCTGCCGCTTGGATGGGGCTGATTTTGGCATGAATGGGGCCGCATGATGCGGCAGGCGAAGTGCGGCATCCTGATGCGGTGCTTTTCGTCCTCCCCCGAAAGCCCTGCAGGTGCAATTGCGTGAAAAACGCTCGGGCGCCCGTATGCAAGCAGGTGCCTGACATGTTTCCGTAAAAAAGTCTAAATTGATATCAAAATAATAACATATAAAAACAAGAACGTGGTATGATGGCATGGTGTTTTTCTGGGTCAACGGTGTTTTATGGCCGTGAAAATCCGAATCGCGGTTCACGGCGTAGGTCAAGGAAAGCACCACGAAGGGCTTTCGGGGCGGCATAAAGCCGCAGATGGGCCGAAAGCGAAAAAAGGGGAAGCGCTTGCGAGCGCAAGAAAAAAGAAAAGGGGGTGTGCTATGGAGCTTTTCGCCGATGTCGCGCTGCTTTCGCGCATTCAGTTCGCTTTGGTGGTCATCTTCCACTTCTGCTTCGTTCCGCTGTCCATCGGTCTGGGCTTGATCATGGCCATCAACGAAACGCGGTATTACAAAACCCGCGATCCGAAGGATGAGGCGGCAACCCGCTTCTGGGTGAAGATCTTCACCACCACGTTCGCCGTCGGCGTTGCCACGGGCATCACGATGGAATTCTCGTTCGGCACCAACTGGGCTGACTACAGCCGCTTCGTGGGCGATATTTTCGGCGCTCCTTTGGCCGCCGAAGCGCTGCTTGCGTTCTTCCTGGAGTCGGTGTTCTTGGGCATCGTGCTGTTCGGTCGTGCCAAGGTCAGCCCGAAGTTCTATATGATTTCTTCCTGGCTGGTCTGGTTCGGCAGCTGCCTTTCCGCGCTGTGGATCTTGATCGCTAACTCCTGGATGCAGACGCCCGCAGGTGCCGAGCTTGCCGCAGACGGCAGCAAGGCCGTGATCACGGACTTCTTCGCCGCGGCGTTCAATCCCACCACGCTTCCGCGTTACAGCCACACCGTGCTCGCACTGCTGGTTCTGGGCGCATTCGTCGCCATCGCGCTTTCCGCGTGGTATATGCATAAGAACAAGCATCAGCACTTCGCCGAGAAAACCATGAAGACCGGCGTCGTGGTTGCCATCGTGGCCACCGGCTGCCTGTTCGTTTCCGCGCACTCTTCGGCCGTCGTCGTCGCTGAAGAGCAGCCCACCAAGATCGCCATGATGGAAGGCCATTACGAAACCGGCACGCTGCCCTTGTATGCGGTCGGCATCGTGGACGAGGAAAATCAGGAAACCCTCGCGCCCTTCGCGCTTCCCGGCTTCACCAGCTGGCTTGCTTCCGGCGATTTCGACAAGGAATACCCCGGCCTCAATCAGCTCGCCGAGGAAAACCCCGACATCAATCTTGAAGAGCTGCCTGTGAACCTGGTGTTCCAGAGCTATCACCTCATGGTTGCCCTGTTCGGTTTGATCGTGGTCGCCATCCTTTTGGCCGCGCTTGTCGCCTTCAAGAAAAACGGCAAGCTCGGTTCCAAGAAATGGGTGCAGTGGATTTTGATCCTGTCCCCGCTGTTCCCGTTCATCGCCATTCAGTCCGGCTGGATGACCGCTGAAGCGGGCCGTCAGCCCTATGTTGTTTACCCGTCCGTGAGCGGCCCCGAAGGCGTGTCGCTTCTGACCAACGACGCTATTTCCCAGTCCGTTTCGGCTCCCGAGTTGATCGTCACCATCCTGCTGTTCTTGGTGGTCTATCTGTTCCTGGCCGTCGCATGGGTGCGTCTGATCGGCCGCTTCATCAAGGAAGGCCCGGTGCTCGCCGAGGCCCATGCCGCGAAGAAGGCCGAAAAGGCTGCTGCCAGGGCCGCTTCTGCCGACGCCGCCGACGAGGCCGCCGCAGGCGCTGCCGTTCAGGCTGCCGACGAGAAGAAGGAGGCATAAGCCATGACCATCTTGGGAATTATCTGGTTCTGCCTCATCTTCGTGCTGATTGCGGGATACTTCATCCTCGACGGTTTCGATCTGGGCGCAGGCGTTTTGAGCCCCTTCGTTGCGAAGAATGACGAAGAGAAGGCTCTTGTCCGCCAGAGCATCGGCCCCGTGTGGGACGGCAACGAGGTGTGGCTGCTTACTGCAGGCGGCGCGCTGTTCGCCGCGTTCGCTCCGGCGTATGCCACCACGTTCTCCGGCTTCTATCTGGCGATCATCTTGGTTCTCATGGGCTTGATTGTGCGTGCGGTGTCTGTCGAGTTCGCCGGCCATGACAAGGAATGGTCCAAGATCTGGAACGCGCTGTTCTTTGTGGGATCGCTTCTGCCCGCCCTGCTTCTGGGCGTCGCGGCGGGTAATGTGTTCGCCGGCATTCCGATGAACGCCAACGGCGACTACGTGGGTGTGCCGCTGCTTGGTTTGGTCACCCCGTTCACGCTGCTTACCGGTCTTTTGGGTCTGAGCCTGTTCATCTGCCAGGGTGTAAGCTGGCTTTCGCTCAAGGCTCCGCTGGCTTCCGACGTGCGTGCTCGCGCCAAGAAGATTCGCAGCACCGCTTTGACGGTTGCGGGCGTCTTGTTCCTGGTGACCGCCGCTTATGCGCTGTTCATCCTCAAGCCCGAAATGGCTCCCGAGACTTCGATCCTGCGCATGCTCTTCTTCGCGCTGGTGGTCATCGCCCTGGTGGTTGCCATCATGAAGAGTAGGGATGACTCCGCCGATCTGGTCACCTTCATCGCCTCTTCGGCTGCCTGCGCCATGCTGGTTGCCCTGTGGGCGTCGCTGATGTTCCCCAACCTGGTGGTTGCGGGCGCGGGCGATCCGTTGACGCTGTTCGGCACCGCTGCATCGGGCGAGAACATCACTATCGCCAACGCCGCGTCGACCGACCTTGCTTTGGGTTGGATGCTCGGCATCACCTGCGTGGGTCTGCCGCTGGTGCTTGCGTACCACTTCATGATCTATCGCACCTTCCGTGGTCGCATCGACACGAAAGACCTGCACTACTAAGCCGTTCGGACGCCGTTTCCCAAGCGTGCAACAGCGTCTGAAACAAGCGTCCTAGCACACGGCTTGAAGCCGGGCCCGGTTCAATCGGGCCCGGCTTTTCTTATGCGCGCATCTCCGTGCCGTTTCTTCGCGGTTTTCCGGGAGGGGTTTTGCGGGCGCTATACTGAAAGCGTGCCGCAAAGGGGCGCGTCGAAAGAGGGGCGTATGAGTCACCCCACGGAGGGGCGTCCCGCGAAAAGATGCGTCCGTTCGCGGGCGCGACGAAAACCCGCGCGCCATACGGCGTGCAATACGAATATAGGAGGCATCATGCAATACGCCGAACTGCAGGAAGAAATCAAAAACGCCATGCGCGCCCATGACAAAAACCGCCTGTCCATTCTTCGTCAGGTGCTTGGCGAAGTGAAGAACATCGAGGTCAACGAGCGTCGCGAAATCGTCGAAGCCGACGTCGATGCCATGCTTAAGCGTCTGGTCAAGCAGACGAACGAAACTCTGGAAGGCTCGATCAAGGCGGGCACTAACGAAGAGCGCACGGCCATGCTCAAAGAGCAGGTGGAAATTCTCGAGGGCTATCTGCCCAAGCAGGTTGAAGGCGCAGAGCTGGTTGCGCTGATCGAAAAGACCATCGTCGAAGTGGGCGCTCAGACCAAGCGCGACATGGGCAAGGTCATGGGTGCGCTCAATGCCGCGACGGGCGGCAACTTCGACAAGGCCGCTGCGGCGAAAGAAGTTGGGTCGCGTCTGGCATAACGGCTGCGTCCTGTCGCCCAGCCTTTGTGCATGGGAGGCTCATCTCGCCTATAATCGCAGGCGCTAACGGCGAAGGGGCGAATCCGCCTTCGTCTTCGACATTGAACGAGGAGAAACCTTGTCTGAGGAAATCGATTTCATTCCCGTTTTGATCGGCGGGGATATGAACTGCTATTCGGTGGCGCGCGCCATCCATGAGCAGTATGGCAAGAAAAGCTACGCCTTCGGCCGCTTCGCCGCGGGCGACACCATGCATAGCCGCATCGTGGAATGCAGCTACAACGAAGACCTCGATAAGCCCGAGGTGCTTCTTGCCACCATCAAGGAATTCGCGGCCAAGCACCCCGACACCATGCATCTGGTATGGGGCTGTGCCGACGTGTACGCGGCTTTGCTGTCCGAAATCCAGGACGACTTGCCCGACAACTGCGTGACGCTCTACATCAACGCCGAGCTGCGCGACCGCTTGGAGTCGAAGTCGAGCTTCTATCGCATGTGCGAAGAGCACGGCATCCCCTATCCGAAAACCTTCGCCGTGACGCCCGAGCGCTTCGAGCAGGGCCTTACCGAGGCCGACCTGTCTGAGGAGGCCGTCGGGTTCGTGTACCCGATCATCGTGAAACCCGCCATGAGCGTGACGTATTGGGAACATCCCTTCGACGGCATGAAGAAGGTGTACACCGCCGAAAACCCGGCTGACGCGCTGCGCATCCTGGGCCTGGTCTTCGGCGCGGGGTATCCCGACGAGGTGCTGCTGCAGGACATGGTGGTCGGCGAAGACTGCAACATGAACGTCCTGACCGCTTACTGCGACCGCAACTGCAAGGTGAAGCTGATCTGCTTCGGCCGCGAGGGCCTTGAAGAGCACACGCCCACGGCGCTCGGCAACCCCTGCGCCATCATCACGCAGCCCAACCCCGAGCTGCAGGAGCTCATCAAGAACTTCCTCGAGAACATCGGGTTCACGGGCTTTGCGAACTTCGACATCAAGCGCGACGATCGCGACGGCTCCTACAAGGTGTTCGAGGTGAACCTGCGCCAGGGCCGCACCAATTATCACGTCACCGCGGCGGGGCACAACCTTGCCCGCTATGTGGTGGAAGATCGCGTGTTCAAGCGCGACCTGGGCGAATGCGTGCAGAACACCAACGAGGTGTTCTGGCACTCCGTGCCGCGCAAGGTGGTGTACGAATACGTGAAAGACCCCGAGTTCGTACAGCGCGCCAAGCAGCTTGTCGCGCAGGGCAAGGAGTCTATGAGTTTCGATTACGGCCCTGACTTGTTCATGAACCCGATGCGCTGGGCCTGGATGAAGATTCACGTGCATCGCTACATCGACAAGTTCGCCAACCCTGACAACTACAAATAAGCGTCGCGCGAGCTGTGCGTTGCCGCTTCCTAAACACATGCGCCCCGCTTTGAAGCGGGGCGTTTTTTTGTGGGTGCGGAAGACGTACATGACGAGGGGACGGAGCCCGATGAAATAGCGCGATGGGGTACAATCGCGGACGGGGACGCTTCGCCGCCTGGGTAGCACCGACTTTCAGGAGGTGCTCCCCATGGATGCAGAAACCGTTAATGCGATATGCAACGTGCTTCTTGTGATGATCGGAATCATCGGCCTCTTGCTGGTGAGGAAGGAATGACGGCGAACCGCAATTCGCGCATAAAAGAAGCCGGGACACCCTGGAAAGTAGCCCGGCTTTGACGATGTAAGAACACTGCCCAGTGCGCTGGGGCGTCCTCGCTTCGTATTGTACCAAGATTGTTTCGTGCCCGGCAACGGGCTGGAAGGAACGGCCGCATGTTGCGCGCCCCGCTTTGAAGCGGGGCGTTTTTTGTGAGTGCGGAAGACGCATATGACGAGGGGGATTGGTAGTTCTTGTGCATTCGGCGGCATGCATTGCGCCGTCTGTCGTTTGGACAAGAGGCTCTTTCTTGACCGCGGAATTTGCCGTCCTGGATGCATCGGGGCTTGCCGGGGGGGGTACGGGTTCACAATGGTGCCGTGTGAAAGCGAACATGCGACGGAAGGAAGAGAAGATGCGCAAAGAGACAAGGTTCTTCAAGGCCGGGGCCGGCCGCGCCGCCTGCGCGGCGCTGCTCGCCGGGAGCCTGGCGATGCCCGCGACCGCGTTCGCCGCGGCGGGCTTCCCGGACTCCGACGTGGTCCCCGGCGCCTGGTACGTCGGCCACGTCCAGGAGGCCGTCGACGCGGGCATCGTGCGCGGATACCCCGACGGCACGTTCCGCCCCGAGGAGGGCGTCACGCGCGCCCAGGTCGCCGAGATGCTGTGCCGCGCGCAGGGCGCGGCGCTGCCCGAGGGCGTCTTCGACGCCGAGAACGAGACCCCCTGGTCCGACGTGGCGGGGAGCATGTGGTACACCCGCGCGATGAACTGGGCCTACGCGAACGGCGTGTTCACCGGCGACGGCGACGGCACAACGACCGTGCGCCCCGACGACGGGATCAGCCGCGAGGAGATGGCCAAGGTCGTCGCCTCCTACGTCGAGACGTTCCGCGGCGCCGACGTCTCCGCCGACGGCCTCGCCTGGCCCGAGGGCACGTCCGGCGCCGACGAGCTGTCCGCCTGGGCCGAGCCCTACTTCCTGTGGCTCGCGAACGAGGGCGTGATGGGCGGCCACGTGCGCCCCGACGGCACCTCCTACCTCGACGCGAAGGGCGCGACCACCCGCGCGCAGTTCGCCAAGCTGGCCGTGAAGGCGTCGGCATGGGAGCCCGGCCAGGGCGGAGGCGGCGAGGAGGCGCTCGAGATCGCCCGCGTCGAGGCCTACGACGTCACGCAGGGCTCCGCGGCCATCCGCGCCTTCTCCGCCGACGGCCGCGACATCACCGCCGAGTGCGAGTTCGCGATCGGCTCGAGGTGGCAGGACTCCCCCGTGCTCGACGGCCTCGCGGCCGACACCGAGTACACCGCGCACGTCCGCGTCGCCCGCGTCGGCGACAGGCCCGCGGGCCCCGTCGCCGACGTGACCTTCCGCACGCTGGCGGCCCAGGGCGGCGGCGAGGAGCAGAAGGCCGAGGCGCCGGCGGAGATCGAGGTGCGCAGCATCGGCCAGACGTCCTTCGGCGTCCGCGCCACCGACGCCGACGGCATGAGCGTCAATCTGGAATGCGAGTTCCGAATCGACGGGGGCGAATGGACCAAGGGGTCGCGCCTGGGCGTCAAGTTCACGGGCCTGACGCCCGACACGGAGTACACCGTCTACGCCCGCACCGCCGCCCACGATGGCCTCGCGGCGAGCGACGCCATCAGCAAGACCGTCCGCACGCAGGCGGAGCAGGGCGACAAGCCCTCCGCCGACGCCGTGTGGGTGACCGAGTACACGCCGCAGTGGACGACCACATGCGCCGTCAACGGCACGGGCTCTATCGACGGCGTCTACGACGTGCTCAGCGAAGGCGGCGTCCACCACCAGACCGAGGAGATGAAGAAGCTCGCGCAGGCGCGCCTCGACCTCGGGCTTTCAATGGAAGACCTCGATGCCCCGTTCAACGAGGACTGGGACACCGTGTCGGGCGACACCTTCACGACCGTGTGGGCTCTCGTGAAGACGGGCGGCCACTGGGAGACGCCGAAGAGCGAGGCGGAGCGCCAGAAGCTCTACTCCTACAACGAGACCGAGGCGAAGGACTTCCCCACCACGGTCCAGCAGCGTCCCGTCACCTACGTCTTCACCTGCGCCGACGGCAGGACGTACTCCTCCAAGAAGGCCGCCTTCAACAGCGGGTCGAAGATCGTCCGCTGGGAGTACGGCAACGACCGCAACACCAAGCAGCAGACCCACGACCTCGCCAAACTCATCCGCGAGGCGGGCGGCACGCCCGGCGAGGCGTGGTGCTACACCGGCGAGACGCTTCAGACCATGGACGGCAGCCACGGAAACCAATAGAGGCCCGAACCTCGAGCAGCATTCCTTTCTTCCGGAACCCTCCCGCATGTGCGGGAGGGTTCGTTTCGGCTTGCAAGAAAAAATCCCCGAATACCGAGCGCTCTGTTTCATGCATGCATAGACTTCGAATGGGACGACCGCAAGGCGGCCGTCAACGCCGAGAAACACGGCGTACGCTTCGAGGCGGCCGCGGCCGCATTCTCCGATCCCTACGCCCGCGTCACGCCCGACGTGAAGCACTCGGATTTCGAGGAGAGGTTCTTTCTCATAGGCATGGATCTCGAGTCGCGGGTGCTCACGGTGTGCCACTGCGAGAGGCGCGGCGGATCGACCATCAGGATAATATCCGCCAGGAAATCGACCAAATCCGAGGAGAGGCAGTATTGGAGGTATCGAAATGGCTGACATGAAGGAAAGCGCGGCGATGCCCGCCGAGGTCGACTTCTCGGAAAGCATCCCGAACCCCTACGTCGGCAGGACGCGGCGCCGCATCACCATAAACGTCGACGGCGACACCGTCGACTACTTCAAGGCCGAGGCCCGGCGTACGGGGGTCCCCTATCAGACCATCATGAACCTTTATCTGAGCGAATGCGCGGCAGAGGAGAAGCGCCTCTCCTTCGTCTAGCCCGCATGGAATCGCAACCGACATTCCGTACGGCAGGAAAACAGGAACGAGGACATGGCCATGGACGAGGCCATCACGGAAATCGCGCGGCGGAATGCCGACGACAGAAGACGTCGCCTTGCGTTGGATATGGTAATGTGTTCTCGTAATAGCGGCGGAAGCCTTCGGGCGACGCCTGGAAAGACCCGACAGGTTCGGGTCTTTCTTATTTCTCCCGACAGTCGTCCCTGTTATTGCCGTTCTGCGAATTCACCGCAGCTCCCGTGTTCTCACGGAATTTTCGGACTCCATGTCGGTCTCGATCGCCGACCGAGCATCAATGCGCCTAACCGCGAAGGGCGATTCCGGGGATGGCTCTGACACAATCATCCATCGTCAGCAAAGTCTGCGTGCGGGTGGCGCCTACCGAGAGGAGGCGATCGCCTATGAAACCCTCTATGTCGCCAAGGGGGCGAGCCTCAAGAGGATGGCCGAGATGACGGCCGGCGTGGGTTTGCTTCCGTCGCATGCCCGCTGGAAAAGGAGCTTGCTGGCATTGGATTCGTATTCGCCAACTACTCTGCTTCGATTTTTCCGAACCCCATCTTCATAAGTACGTGCGAAACCGCGGCGCTTTCGTTGGAAAACTCATCCACGAGCGTTGCAATACGTCCTATCAGCTCCGCGAATTCCGCCTCGGTCACATATCGTCTTAAGTAAGTGAGCATACGAACGTAATCGACATTCTTTCGGCCGCCCACTTTCGCACAGTATAGGCGTTCGTCGTGTGCGCAGATATTTCTAAATTTCACGAGGATGTCGAGCCCTATCCTCATTTCCTTCGTCGAGAAGAATCCGTACTTGCTTCCTGTTTTCCCTGTTGCTTCGACGATTCTTCTGCAAACGAGTGACTGCTCGTCTGGCTTCATGAGATTGCAGAAATGCTCGATGTTTCCAAATGTCATGTCGTTCGACAGAACCCACAAAGGGACGCTCGAATGGTTGTTCCTATAGTGCTCGATGAATTCCCTCTTGCTCCTGTTTGCTTTATTGAACAGCTCCGAATGCAGCTTCTGAAGATTGAATCGATAGTTTGCCAGCCCGTATTCCGTATATTCCTTCTCGGAGGCGAAGTTCGCCTGGTCAAGATAGGAATCCGGGTCTCTATGGGCTTCGGAGAATGTGTACGCGCAAACAGTCCTTACAAGAGCTTCCGCCCTGATGAGGTAGTGAAACGTGGTTTCCCGTAGGTTCCTGTCGAATTTGAAAAGCGAATGGAGGTCTGAGAATTCGGTCTCTTTCTTGTATCGGTCGTCCTGCGCCGCATTCGACGCGTCTTGGTCGATGAACGGCTCTTTGTAGCCGTTGACTATCGAGTAGTAGCTCTCTCTCAAGAGAACCGCGGGAGTATTCAGGTCGGTCTTCACCCCGCGCATGTTAAGCAATGCGATTTGCTCTTCTATCGTCTTGAAAGGCTTGCTCATAATGCACCTCGATATAAGAAAAGCGGCCGCCCGTAGGAAGCCGCTTTCGCGGGCGACGTATCCGTGAATATCGTCGCCATAACCACTCTCATTAAAATAAGCGCTCTGGGAGAACTTGTCAAATCGCATCTCCAGCATACTTTCCGCCGATATGCAGCTGTTTTTCGGTGTCCGCATGCGATTCGGCACCCCCGCCGTACGGTCTGCTGGCGCACGGATCGTGTCGAGGTCGTCATGGGTTCGTGCGCGCCCCGCTTCGAAGCGGGGCGTTTTTTGTGAGTGCGGAAGACATATATGACGAGGGAGAATCGGTAGTTCTTGTGCATTTGACGGCGTGCATTGCCGAAGTCTTTCGGTTTGCGTAGCCTGTCGCAAATCGAAAGCGGAGGGGCGTGTTTTCCGGCTTGGATGCTTTCGAAGCCAGGCGGGCTGCAGTTGCGCATCGCACCGTTAAGACGGGGCGTGTTGCAGCTTCGGGTCGGCCGCTTTCGGTGCCAGGCCATGCGCGCGCAGGATTGTCTGGTTGGGGCGCCTTGTGGCGTTTCGTGTTGATGCATACGAGGGGAAACGACGCTTTGTTGGCGTCGCTTTGCAGGAGGGGAAATGAAGAAGATAACCAGGGTGATTGCTGCCGCTTCGGCGGTGGCTTTGGCCACGACGGGCGTTCCAGTTGCGGCATTTGCCGCGCCCGCCGACATGGCGCAGGTCGAGCTTGCCGCTGCAACGCAGCCGCATGAGGCCAAGACGTGGTATGTGAAGGTGCTCGAAGGGTCGGTGGACGGCACCGGCAGCGAAGCCGATCCGTTCAACGATTTCGCCAAGGCGTATCATGCCGCCAGCGACGGCGATACGATCGCTCTGATGAACACGGCTACCATCCTTGATGGTGACGACAAACGCATGGACGGCTTTTTTGCGATGAACAAAAGCCTGAATATCACGGGCTAT
Source organism: Slackia sp. (assembly GCA_030532315.1). Lineage (GTDB taxonomy): Bacteria > Actinomycetota > Coriobacteriia > Coriobacteriales > Eggerthellaceae > Slackia. The sequence goes on along the minus strand of JAUNLI010000002.1, from coordinate 32,326 downwards.
CATGGCGCAGGTGGTTTGAGTTGCCGTCCGGCGCTCGTGCTCGGCGCCGATGTGACGTTCGACGGCATCGAATTTTTCGCTACGTCGGTGTCGTTGAACGGCCACGGCCTTTCCATGAACAACGTGAAGAATTACACGCAGAACACTTCCAGGCCGACCGTTTACGGCGGCAAGGCGAACGGCATCATGGAGAACCCCGGTCGTGCGGGCCAGAAATCGACCCTGGCCGTCGAGGCCCCCGCAGGCACCACGATGGAGTTCCAGGGCATTTACGCGGGTAGTCAGACCGGTGATTACGCCGGCGATGTCGAAATCAACCTGACGTCGGGCGCGAAGGTGATCGACCGTCTTTCGGCCGATGGCGTTGCGGGCAAAGTGACGGGTTCCGTCAATGTGAACTTGGGTGCGACGAAGGTCGTCGTCGAGAAAATTGAGAATCAAAGGCAGGCGGGTGTCGCGGACGGAGCGAGCCTGAACCTTAACGGCTTCAGCCCGTCTAGCCCTGTGAGCATTTCCGGGTTCGATAAGGTGGATATCAAGGGATCGAACCTGAAGGTGGATCCGGCGGCGTTTGCGAACAACGGTGCCGTCGCGATCGATCAGGCATCGACGCTCGATGCAACGTTTGCGGCTGATCCCATGCGTGTGGAAAGCTTCGATTCGCCGCATGGCGCGCTTGTGAAACTTCATGGGGAAGGCGTGCTTGAGGTGGCGGGTGCGCTAACGGGAACGTTCGAGATGCGTACTAACGGGTTCGACTCTCAGACTTCAGGACCGGTGCAAAACGGCCATGCATATGTGAAGGCCGGCGATGCGACGAATGGCAATGTGACGTTTAAGCCGTACACCACGCAGCAGGGATATACGTTGGCCAGGCAGCAGGTCGGCCAGACAACGCAGTGGGTCGCGCGCAGCGGGATCGACAAACCTCTTGCTTCTCTTGAAGTCGAGGGCGAAAACCGCATCGAGGTCAAGCTTGGCAATGTCGAACGCACGATGACGTTCGCCGATGCCAACAACGCGCCGCTGGCGTATACCCCCAACCTGTCCATCGAGGTCAAAGGCCCTGATGGCAACCCCTTCGATTCGGGCATTCTCAACGTGGTGCAGGATGACAACAACCCTGCGCTTCTTCGTTTCGAAATCTTGAACGAATCGATGGAGGCGGGAACGTACACGCTGGTCTTCACCGACATCGCAAGCGGCGCGGTCATCGAGAAGCCGTTCGAGTTCTTCAAAAATAGCGATCCCAACCCCAATCCCAACCCTGGCCCTGGTGGCGGTGGCACGGTCGATCCCGACCCTGAACCCAATCCTGGTCCTGGCGGCGGCGGTGGCGGCGGGACGGTCGATCCCGAACCGGAGCCCGAGCCCGAACCCACGCCTCAGCCTGGAACGCCCGATGCTCCCACCACGCCTCCCGCAATCGATGACCCCGAGCACGAAAACGTCTGCCCGGGCGTCTCATTCGGTGATGTGGTGTCGACGCAGTGGTATCACGACGCGGTCGATTACGTGACGTGGAACAAGATCATGACGGGCATTTCCGAAACCTCGTTCGAGCCCGAATCGACCACCACGCGCGCGATGACGGCCATGGTGCTGTGGCGCATGGCGGGGTCTCCCGAGCCGCAGAACGACCAGGCATTTTCCGACATCGACCCGAACGCGTGGTATGCCAAGCCCATTGCGTGGGCGGCCGAAAACGGCATCGCGCACGGCTACGGCGACACGGGTGTCTTCGGCCCTGAAGACGAGGTGACACGCGAACAGTTCGCCACGTTCCTGATGCGTTTCGCGGCCCACAAGGACTTCGACACCTCTTCGCGTGCCGATCTGTCTGCATATGGCGATGCGTCCGATGTCAACACGTTTGCCCAGGATGCGCTGTCGTGGGGCGTTGCCCAGGGGCTGTTCAAGGGCATCGGCGACACCATGACGCTTGCACCTCAGGATGATTCGACGCGCGCTCAGATGGCCATGCTTCTGATGCGCTTCTGCCAGTCGTTCTTGGAGAAATAGCGTCTCGGTTCGGGGCTGCGTCTTCAGAACCGCCAACTGCTTCGCATCGGCTCACAACGTGGCCGAGGCGCTTCCTGAAAGCCGGTCCAGGCAATATCCTGGCCGGCTTTCGTGCGTTTTCGCCCGATGCGCGCTTGTTGTTTGTCCCCTATGCTGCTTGTGCGCTTCCGTCTGCCCCGTGTTTTCGCGTGCGTGTTTTGTCGCCCGCTCTCTGCCCTGCCCGCCGCGCCCGAATTCTGACCGCACCGGCCGCATGCGGCGCCTGCTTTCGTCTTCTTGCGCCTGCTCTGCCGTGCGTTTAAATTGCGCACTTCCCGTACATGCATGACGTGCGCATAGTGAAATGGCGTAATTTCATCGTTCGCCTTGCGAAGGCGGTAAAATCATATTTTTGGAATACAGGGGTCGCGTCTACAGGATGACGGCCTATATCCCTTATACGAAAGGTGCCTTATGTGCGGATTCGTCGGATTCACCGGTGATATCGAAAACAGGCAGCAGGTCCTGCAGGCCATGATGGACCGCATCGTCCATCGCGGCCCCGACATGGGCGACGGGTTTCTGACCGACGGTGTGGCCATGGGCTTTCGCCGTCTGTCCATTCTCGACCTGACCGAAGCGGGCGCACAGCCCATGAGCAACGCCGACGGCAGCGTGGTGATTACGTTCAACGGCGAAATCTACAATTTTCAGGAGCTGCGTCGCGAGCTCGAGGCCAAAGGCTACGAATTCCATTGCGGCGCCGATACGGAATCGCTCCTTCACGGCTATGAGGAATGGGGCGAAGGCATCGTTGACCGTCTGCGTGGCATGTATGCGTTCGTCATCTGGGACAAGAAGAAAAACCGCTTGTTCGGTGCACGCGACATCTTCGGCATCAAGCCGTTCTATTACTGCACCACCGCCCAGGGCGATCTGCTTTACGGCAGCGAAATCAAGAGCTTCCTCGAGCATCCCGGCTTTGTGAAGGCCGTGAACAAACAGGCTCTGCGCCCGTATCTGACCATGCAGTTCCCCGCTACCGACGAAACGTTCTTCGAAGGCGTCTATAAGCTTCCTGCGGCGCATTGCTTCACATACGACCTGGCCACGCGCACGATGGACGTGCGCCGTTATTGGGATGCCGATTTCTCCGACGACGATTCCAAAACTTTCGATCAGTATGTCGAAGAATGCGACCAGGTGGTTCACGAGAGCGTGGCCGCGCATCGCATCGCCGACGTGAAGGTGGGCTCGTTTTTGTCGGGCGGCGTCGATTCCAGCTATATCGCTGCGTGCCTCATGCCTGACAACACGTTCTCGGTGGGCTTCGACTACAAGGATTTCAACGAGACGAACTATGCCGCCGAGCTTTCCGACAAGCTGGGCATCAAGAACTTCCGCAAAATGGTGACGGCCGACGAATTCTTCGACACGCTGCCCGAGATTCAGTATCACATGGATGAGCCGCAGAGCAATTTGTCCAGCGTGCCGCTGTGGTTCTTGGCCAAGCTTGCATCCGAGCAGGTGACGGTGGTGCTTTCCGGCGAGGGTGCCGACGAGCTGTTCGCAGGTTACGCCTATTACGAAGACGTGCCTTCGCTTGCCCGATTCAAGCGCATCGTGCCGCGCGGCATTCGCCGCAGCCTGGGCAAGTTCGTCGAGAACAAGGCTTATTTCAAGGGTCGCAACTTCTTGTTGAAGGCTGCCGAGATGCCCGAGAAATGGTTCACGGGCCAGGCGTTCATCTATCGCGCCGACGAAATCGACGACGTGGTGAAGCCCGAATACGCCAAGGGCCCCGACGCCTTCGAGCTGTGTGCGCCGGTGTATGACCGCGTGCAGAACTTCTGCGACCTGTCCAAGCGCCAGTACCTCGATATGAACATGTGGCTGCCGGGCGACATTCTGCTCAAGGCCGACAAGATGTGCATGGCTCATTCGCTCGAGCTGCGCGTGCCCTTCCTGGACAAGAAGGTCATGGAGTTCGCCCAGCACATTCCCGCGCGCTACCGCGTGAACGAGAACGGCAACAAGCAGGTGCTGCGCCATGCGGCCAACCGCGTGCTGCCTGATGAATGGGCTACGCGTCCGAAGAAGGGCTTCCCCGTGCCGATTAAGTTCTGGCTGCGCGAGCAGAAATACTACGACTACGTGAAGGAGTATTTCACCGCGCCGTGGGCCGAAGAGTTCTTCGATACGGAAAAGCTTATGGCCATGCTCGATGAACACTTCGAGGGTCGCGCGCTCAACCATCGCAAGATTTACACCACGTTGACCTTCTTGATCTGGTACAAGCGTTACTTCGTGGACGAGAAGGGGCCTGCGGCGGCGTAGGGAGTTCGCGTTTGTCACGGCTGTGCATCCGCAAAATGCGGACGTGCTTATAAAAGACGAACGAGCAAGAAGGCCGAACCACGCACGCGGTTCGGCCTTTTGGTTTTGGGGCTTGATGAAGGGCGCGCTTCGTACTGTGTTGCGCGCGGCATTCGTTCACGAGCCTTCATTATGCAGTATGATTGCGAAGAGCGGCGGTTTGCTCGGGCAATGGGAGCCCGGTATGCAGTAGCCGCTCTTTTTGCTTTCAGGCGTTGCTCGCCCTTATTTGAAGCCGCGCACGATACGTTTTTTCGGGCGATGCTCGGCGGGCTCGCGGAAATCGAGCTGCATCTGATGGTCGGATCGTGCATCGTCCGATTTCTTCGCCTCGACGGAATCGATTTGCCAGGCCACGGCTTCGTTGCCGTATGCCTGCAGCATGCACATGCGCGCGTCGTGCATGTTTTGCTTCGATCCCGCGCGATGGTTGCTTTCGAATTCGAACACGCCCGAAACCTGGGTGGCTCCGTTGGGCGATTTGTAATGGGCGATATAGGTGGGCATCGGTTTCCTTTGCTTGTTCGACGCGTATGCTTGAGGGGTTGTGCCGCCCGGCGGCGGGCAGTGGCACCGATTGTATCGCATGCCGAGCGCTGCTTCGGTGCCTGCCGCGCTACCGCTCTTCGGCTTATGCTCCAAGAATCTCTCGCGCGAGCGCCAGATCGCTTTTCACCTCGGGATATTCGTCTCCGCGATGTTGGGTGGTCTCGTCGCCTTTTGCCAGCAGCAGCACCACGGCAGGGTCGCCGCCGGCCGCCTCGAATGCGCGTGCCACGGCTGCCTTGCGGTCGTGGATTTCCTCGTGCGCCACGCCTGCGGGCGTGTTGGCAGCCAGTTCGGCGCAAATATCCTCCACTCGTTCGTGGGCGGGATCTTCTTCGGTGTAGATGATTAAATCGGCATAGCGCCCTGCGACGCGCGGCAGACACACGCGGCGCTCCTGTGCCTTACCGCCGGGCGCTCCGAACACGGCGATTATCTTGCGGCCGGGATATTCGCGCGTCACCGACGAGAACAGCGTCTCGAACGAAAGTTCGTTGTGTGCGTAGTCGACGATGCATGCGATGTTTCCGTCGGTCGATACCACGAGCTCCATGCGGCCGGGAACGCGCACTTGGGCAAGGCCGCGCGCGATTGCGTCGAAGCCTATTCCCGCCAGACGCGCCATGACCACGGCTGCCAATGCGTTCGATACGTTGAACGCGCCCGCCATGCCAAGCGTCATGAGGTGGCTTTCTCCTTCCGCATCGACCGTGAAAGAGATGCCGCGTTCGCTGGCAATGATGTCGCGGGCCAGGTAATCGGCCTGTCGCGCGCTTGTCGTTGCGCCCGCCGCCGTTTCGTTGCTGCGGTTGTCGCTGTGTTCGATGGCGAAGGTGACCGTGCGTTTTGCGGTCTGTGCTGCATCGAGCACGCGTTCGACATGCTCGGAATCAAGATTGATCACGGCGGTTTCGCACTGTTCGAAGATGCGCAGCTTCGAAGAGAAGTAGTCTTCGAAATCGGCGTGCTCGACGGGCGAAATGTGGTCGCGCCCGATGTTGAGGAAACATGCGGTGGTCAGATGCAGCCCCAGCACGCGGTCGTATTTCAGGCCGTGGCTCGAAACTTCCATCACCATGAATTCGCGTCCTGCCTCTTCGGTATTGTGCAGGTGGCGCCACAGTTCGGGAGCTTCGGGCGTGGTGTTGTGGCTTTCGTAGCGTTCCAGGCCGTCGTCGGTTTCGATCGATCCCAGGATGGATGCGTCGATGCCTGCGGCCGTGAAGATCGAGCGCAGCATATAGGCGGTGGTGGATTTGCCCTTCGTGCCCGTGATGCCGATGATGCTCAGGCGTTTATCGGGGTTGTCGTAGGCCGCTGCTGCGACCAAGGCCATGGCGCGGCGTACGTCGGATGCCACGATGCGCGGCGCGTTGCCGCCGGTTTCTGCAAGGGTTGTGGCCAGCGCTTCGTCGCACAGATACGCCGCAGCACCTGCATCGAGCGCCGACGCGAGGAAGGCGGGCTTGAAGCCCGCGCCTTTGCAGACGAACAGGCAGCCCGGCGCAGCCTCGCGCGAATCAACCGTCATGCCGCTTATCTGCGCGTCGCCGCCTTCGAGGCGCGCTGTGCATCCTGCTTCGTTCAGCAGGGCGGCGAGGTGTTTCAGCGAAAGAGATGGCAGGGTGCTCATAGGGCCTTCCTTTGCATGACTTGGGGTTTCGTCGGTATGGCGAAGCCGTGGCGGCGTGCTGTATGACGTTCGCCCGCGTGCTATAATGCGAAATGCAAGGCAGCGCCCGCCTGGTCTAACAGACTTCTGAGGTGAGTTAGCTACGGGTGATGCTTGTCAGCAATTGGAGAGCCGGGTGCCCGCCCGGCTTCTCTATTTTCTGGGCTCCATCTTGTTTTCTCGCTTGTTTCTGCGGCGGAATTTACCAACGCAATCGAATACGAACGAAACGATTGTGCAGCACGCTGCAAGGCATGTTAATAATTCCATAGGATGCTCCTTTCTCTCGAAACAAGCATCCCCGCAGGCTCGGCGAGCACTGCCTTTCAGTCATTGTACCCGAGCCGCCGAGCCGCATGCGCAATGTGCCGCCTGCATCACCGAATGCGCTTTTCGTATCGCTGCGGCAAGGGTGGCGACGTTTGGGGTGGATGGCTCTAAAAGAGGAAGGGCTGTGGCGTCAAGCGTGCATTTCCCTCTTGCGCTCGGGGGGGGGGTGTTGCCTGTATACTGTTCGCATATGTTCGTCTATCAGCGATGATGCGCCAACGAGCAAACTCGGGCGGCTTTCTTGCCCATGCCCCTGGCGGCAAGCGTTGCATGGCGGGCAGGCGTTTCCACGACACGATAGGAGCACGACCATGCGTCCTTTGCCCCAAAATCAACTGAACCCCAAGGTGAAAAGCGTCTGGCGCATTAACGATGCGATCTGGCTTACCGCGGTCTACATCGTCTGCGTGTTCGCGTTTCCCATCGTCGCCCTGACCGACCCTACGGCGGGTTGGGCCTGGGCGGTCGCTGCTGCTATCACTGTTGCTTGGGTCGTCGCACTGATTGTTCTGGTTGTTGTGCTTCCGCCGCTTCGCTATATGCGTTGGCGCTATGAAGTGGGCGAAAACGAGCTCGACATTGCCAAGGGCATCATCTGGCGCACGCGGTCGGTCATTCCGTTCGTGCGCGTGCAAAACACCGACACCAAGCAAGGCCCCATCCTGCGCGCCTTCGGCATGGCCAGCGTCACGGTGGCCACGGCGGCGGGCGAGCATGAGATTCCGGGCCTTGCGTTCGAAGAGGCCGACGTGCTGCGCGATCGCATCGCCACGCAGGCCCGCCTTGCCCAAGAGGACGTGTAGGCCATGGAAAACCCGCGCAACATATCCTCTGGTCACGAGCTTCTTGGCGCCGGCCCCGCATCTGTTGAAGATGTTTCTGCGGCGTCGGGCCTGCAGGAAGGCTGTGCCGCGGCGACGGATGCCGCGGGCGCTTCCCAGTCCGGCTTGAGCGCCGAATGGTTGGCCTATCGCGATTCCTTGATCGCCTATGCGCGTGCAGGCGCCATGGCCCTTGTGCCGGGCGACCCTCGCGCCGCGGTTCCCGAATCGCTGCGTCCCGGCAAGCATTCCGTGCACCACTCTTATATATGGCTCGGTGGCCTTTCTCTGATGGGAGCCATCGCAGTTGCCATGGTGATTTCTGCGGTCGGCTCGATTGCCTCGCTGCTTGAAGGGGGCATTCCTTCGGTTGCCGTGCTGCCTGTCGCCTTCGCGGTGGGTCTTGTAGTTGCCGTCCTTTTGGCGGCCATCGTGTTTTCGGTGCAGTGGCTTTCGTGGAAGAACCTCAGCTATGAGCTCACCCCGACCGAGTTCTCGCTGTTTTCGGGCGTCATCAGCAAGAAGCGGCGGCACGTTCCCTATCAGCGCATTCAGTCGGTCAACCAGCAGGCGGGCGTGCTACAGCGCGTTTTGGGCATCTGCAACGTGAAGATCGACACAGCAGGCGGTGCGGCCAACGAGGCCGTCTTGCTGCGCTATATTCGCACGTCCGAGGCAGAGGCGCTGCGTTCTGAACTGTTCCGCCGTAAGAAGGTGCTGCTTGCGGGCGGCATGCTCGATGAATTCGGCACGGCGTTCGTCGGCGGCGCGGTGGTGCCTTCGGCATGGATGGCGGCCTGTGCAGGCGGAGATGTGCGTTCGGTCGAAATTGCATTCGGCGGCAATCCGGCCGCATCGGCGCCGTCGTTCGTGGCGGCGCAGGGCCAGGCGGCTGTTGCGGCTGGAGGCTGGACGCAAAGCCAGCAGGCGGGCAACGTGCTCGACGGTGCGGACGAGCTGCTCAACGACTTGCGCGGTGTGTTCGGCGGGGCCGAGGTTGCCACGGGGTCCGTTTCCTTCGAGGCCGGCCTCAGCAACAAAGAGCTTTTCTTCGCGGGCCTTTCGGGGGCCGCAGGGCATTTCGGCGTGATTATTGCCGGCATCATCGGTTTAGTGGGCGCTGTGGCGCAGTTCTTCGAGTCGAATATCGAAGAATGGGTTGAAAGCTCCGTCGACGGCATGCTTGCGGGCGTTTCGTCCGATGCGTCGCTGTCTGCGCAGGGCGCTGATGTTTTGGGCGGGTTGTTCGGCTCGTTCGCATGGCAGGTTGCGCTGTGGGCGATCGTGTCTGTTTTGGCCCTGTGGGTGTTTTCGGTCATCGGCACCATTGTGCAATACGGCGGGTTCAAGGTGCGCCGCCGCGAAAGCCGCATTGAGGTGGAACACGGTCTTTTGCAGCGTACGTTTCACGGCATCGATGTCGATCGCGTGCAGACCGTGGTCGTGAAGCAGTCGTTCGTGCGCCGATTGATCGGCTATTGCGAGCTGTCGGTGGGCAAGATCGATTCGGCCGCGCAGGATTCCCAAGACGGCCAGACGGCGTCGCGCGGCATGGTGATCCATCCCTTCGTGAAGGTGGACCGCGTGCCCGAAATCATCGGAGGCGTGCTGCCTGAATTCGCCGATATGCCGCAGGAGACGGTGAAGCCCGCGCCCGTGGCCCTGCGTCGCGCCATCGTTCGCAAAGCCATCATGCGCAGCTCGATGTTTTGGCTGATGGTGGGTGCTGTCCTGGGCAGAATCGGGCTTGAGGTGTGCTTGCGTTCGGGCGTTTTTTCCATCGAAGCGGGCGTGCTTGCCATGATGGAGGTTGCTTTCGCGGCAATCGTCGCGCTCTATATTCTGGCGGCTGCGCTCAACGTGGTCGATGCGGTGCTGTGGCATCGCGCCTCAGCCCTTGGCTACGACCGTTCGTTCATGAGCATTACCAATGGCGGCCTTTCGAAGCAGACCGTCGTGTTCCCGCGCAAGAAGATTCAGTACGGGTTCACGAAAACCAACCCGTTCCAGCGCATGGCGCACGTGGCTATTGTGAACGCGCGCACGGCGGCGGGCGTGGGCGGCACCACCGAGCAGTTGTGGGACGTGTCCGAAGAAGACGCTGCGCAGTGGATGGAGTGGGTGCGCCCCCGCGGAAGTGCAAACTAAAGTCCGTGCGGATAGCTAAGGGGGGGCAGACGCATTGCAGGGCGTCTGTGCGTCTTGGGCTGCAGGTGCTTTGCGGGGTGCGAAGTTGTCACGGAGCGCGCGCCGCAGAGCGCAGGCGCATCGTACGCGCACGAGCACCGTTCAAAAACAGGTGCCGCCGCATTGAGCTGCGTCCCAGAAATGGAGGTAGCTCACATTTTCGTGGCGGCGCCCGTTTCTTATCTAAAGGAAGCTGGCCATGAACGTGGGAATGCAGGTGATCGCTCCGTCTTTTTTGAGGTCTTTCGTATAGACAAGAAACTGCCGCCCGACTCGCTGTGAGAATTTCCTGCCGAAGTCGTCGAGCGACGCATGCGTCTTGTAGCTGGATGATTTCACCTCGATAGGACAGATTTTCTTGCCGTCGGGCACGATGAAATCGATTTCGAAATTGCGATTTGCGCCCTCTTTCGGCCAGGTGTGATAGAAAAGTTTGCGCCCATGGGCGACGAGTTCTTGGGCGACGATGTTTTCATAGACCGACCCGAGGTTTGCGGGCAGTTTGTCGGCGAGCAGCTTTTCATAGACGATGTTGTTGGTGAAGGACGAATCCTTGAACATCAACGTCACGAAAAGACCGGTGTCGGCCAGGTAAAGTTTAAATTTTTCCAGGTCGATGCTTGCTGACATGCCGGCGTTGGGGTCGTCTGCATGGTAGGCAACCAGGACGGTTTTCGACTCGCGCAGCTCGGCGATTTGCTCAAGGATATCTGCCGCCTTGCGCTTTGCGAGCACGCTTGACACCTGATAACGTGAAGACTTCTTCGCCAACTCTGCGGGAATGGCGTCGAACAGCATGGAGAGCGCCCCCGAAGGGCTGATCTTGTAGAAGTCCTCTTCGTATAGGTCGATGATCGTGCGCTTGACGCGGTCGACCACTTCGAAATTGTTGCTCTGAAGATACGCTTCGACCGCCTGGGGCATGCCGCCTACGAGCATATAAAGGCGAAAATCCCTCATGAGCTTGCGATTCAGCTGTTCACCGAGAGGCGTTTTCGAATCGAAAGCCTGCTTGAGCAGGGGAACGGTGGCTTCTTTGTTGCAAGCCCAGGTGAATTCCTCGTAATCCATGGGCCGCATCTGAATGCGCTGCTCTTCGCTGGGAATGAGGATGTCGGCCGTGTTTTTGCGAATCGAGACGAGCGAGCCTGTTTCGATGTAGTCGTAGCGTCCGTCTTTGACGAGCTGCTTGATCGCCTGGCGTGCCGGCGGGCAAAGCTGAACTTCGTCGAACACGATGAGCGATTCGCGTTCGAAAAGCTGCACGGAATAACGCAGCTGCAATTGCAGGAAGATGTAATCGAGGTCGGAGACGTCTTCGAACAGCCGGCGGATATCACGAGAGGCCTCGGAGAAGTCCACGATGATATGGCTGCGGTATTCGTTTTTCGCGAACTCTTCGACGACGGTCGATTTTCCTACGCGCCGCGCGCCTTCTATGAGAAGAGCCGTTGAGCCGTTGGATTCCTTTTTCCATAATTGCAGGTCGTTATATATTTTTCTCTTGAACATCCTGCATCACCCCCGATTTCCGCACTTTTTATAATCCAAATTTACCCGATTTCCGCACTTTTCAAAGCGGCGATTTACCCGATTTCCGCACTTTTTGTCAGCTTTCGAGCGTGCTATTCCTCTTGCGTGGCGAGTTGGTAACGCGCGTGGCGTCCGTGCGATGCGGTCGATTCCCCCATGCTAGAATGTCGGCCATGGATACGACGATGACAAAACCCACACCGGCCGACGGCGCGCATTCTGCGTCCGCTGCGGTTCAGGATGCCGATGCGGCCCGCGAATCCGCATCGTCTCATGCCTGGCAGATCTCCAATTTCAAAGAGCCGCGCGCGCAGGAAAAAGCCGCGAAGCGTGCCTCCCGTCAGTCCGACGTTTCGGCGGGGGCCCCTCGTCCGAAGAAGAACGTGCGCGAATACACGGTAGGCGAGGAAATCGCCAATTCCATTTCGCACGGCATCGGCGCCGCGCTTGCCGTGGCCGCTATTCCCATCTGCGTCGTCATTGCTGTCTCGCACGGCGGCGGCGTGGCTCTTGCGGCTGCGCTCATCTACACCATTTCCATGCTGCTGGAATACGTGGCTTCCACGCTGTATCACGCGCTTGTGCCCATTCCTGCGAAAAAGGTGTTCAAGGTTCTCGACCATTCGGCGATTTATCTGTTCATCGCGGGCAGCTACACGCCGTTCTGTCTGATCACGCTCGCCGATTCCCATGGTCTGCTGCTTTGCATTGCCGTGTGGGCTCTTGCCATTATCGGCGTGGCGCTCGAGGCGTTCTGGGTGTTCCGTCCGCGTTGGATTTCCGCGGTCATCTATCTGCTGCTCGGTTGGTGCGTGGTGGGCTTCTTGCCGCCGCTGATCGCCGCCTTGCCGTTCCCCGGCCTCATGCTGCTTTTGGCGGGCGGTATTTGCTACAGCATCGGCTGCATCTTCTACGTGTTGAAGAAGATTCCCTACATGCACACCGTATTCCACCTGTGGGTGCTTGCGGGCAGCGTGCTGCAATTTCTCTCTATCGTGTTGTACGTGCTTTAGGCGCGTGTGTTATCCGCCTGGTAGGCGGCGAGCTTGAAAAGGTTGTGACATATTCCCATGGACGTCGGCATAAGCATTCTGGTCACGTTCGTTCTCATCCTGGTGAACGGGTATTTTTCCGCATCTGAGATGGCGCTGGTCAATGCGCGTAGGATCGTTCTTCAAAAAGAGGCCGAGGAAGGTTCGAAGAAAGCGGCGACGGCTCTTGAGCTCGCTTCTGATTCCGACCGGTTTCTGGCAACGATCCAGGTGGCCATCACGCTGGTAGGGTTTTTCGCTTCGGCTGCGGCCGCGACGAACCTTTCTGACCCCTTGGCGCAATGGATGTCTTCGTTCGGCATCAGTTGGCTCGCTTTCGTCGCACCCGCCCTTGCTCCCGTCCTTATCACGCTTGTGGTGTCGTACTTCAGCATCGTGATCGGCGAGCTGGTGCCCAAGCGCATTGCGCTTTCGTCCGCTGAATCGGTTTCGAAGGCGGTTGCGGGCCCGTTGAAGGTGTTCCAGAAGATTGCCAGCCCGATTGTGCGGTTCACGGCTGCTTCGGCGAATTTGATCGCGCGTCTCATGGGCGTGAAAAGCGCCGACGAGCGCCAGGAAGTTTCCGAAGAGGAGATTCGCTACATCGTGGCCGACAACGAGGAGCTTGACGACGACGAGAAGCGCATGATTCACGAGGTGCTCGACTTGGGCGATGCCACGGCGGAAGAGGCCATGACGCCGCGCGTCGACGTGATCGCCGTGGAGGACACCGAAACGGTGAAGCAGGCGCTCGACCGCATGCGCGGTACCGGATATTCGCGCCTCCCTGTTTATCACGACGATCTCGACGGCATTGTGGGCGTCGTGCGCTACAAAGACCTCATCAACCCCCTGCTTGACGGCAAAGAGACCGATACGGTTGCCGACTACATGGCCGAGGTGGGCTTCGTTCCCGAAAGTAAGGCCTTGTTGCCCCTGCTCAACGAGATGCAAACGAATCGTCAACAGATGACGGTCGTTGTCGATGAATACGGCGGAACTGCCGGTTTAATTACCATCGAAGACATCGTCGAGGAAATCGTCGGCGAAATCATCGATGAGACGGACTTCGGCGAAAACGAGCACGTCACGCAGCTCGCCGAAGACGAATGGGTTGTCGTAGGCTCGTGCCCGTGCGACGAGGCCGCATCGCTTGGCTGGCCCGTGAAAGAAGACGAAGGCTACGAAACGATCGCCGGTTGGCTGATGGACACGTTCGATTGCGTTCCTCAGCTTGGCGACGAGTTCGAGGTGGAAGGTTTCGCGTTCAAGGTGCAGCAGATGCGCCGCCGCCGCGTTTCCCAGCTGCGCGTCAAGCGCATTTCCGCCGCAGAGCAAGAGGCTTTGGACTCGCAGGTCGACTAGGCCTGCGTTCATAGGCCGCAAGAGACGAAAGGGAGGAGGCAGGCTGTGGTCGAGGCGACTCGCCTTTACCGTTCCGACGACGAGGTCGTTTCCGGCGTGTGCGCCGGCGTTGCGGAACGCCTTGACATCGATCCTGCCGCCGCTCGCATTCTCGCCGTCTTGTTGACGGTCTGCACGATGGGCCTTGCCGCCATTGTCTATGTGGTTATGTGGCTCGTCTTGCCTAAGCGAATGGAGGTTCCTGCCCCTATCTCGTGTGCCGTCTATGTTCCAGCGGAGCAGCCCGCCGCCGGCCGTCCGCGCGGCCGCCGCGATCGGGGGGCGGCGCCTGTGCCTCCTGCCGGATTCGTGGTTGATGGGGGCGAGTGCAGGCCTGCCCCGACGGTTGCGCCTGTCGTGCCGGTGGAGGAGCCGTGCGAAAAGTGCGGCATGGCCGGTTGGTCTCGTCTATGCGTCTGGATCGGTTCGGCCATTCTGGCTGTCGACGTGGTTCTTTTGTTCGACTTTCTCATTGACGGCGTGGTGTGGTGGGACCTGTGGCCTCTCGCGTGCGTCGTAGCCGGCTTGGTGTTGATGTTCGTTCCGTCGAAGAAAGGCTCCTATATCAGGCGCTTTTCGGGCGGATTGGCGCTTGTCAGCGCGGGTTCGGTCATGCTGCTTATGTCGGTCGGCGTGCTTTCTTCCGCCTCTGTCGCCTATGCCGTGTCCAAATTGTGGCCGATTTTTTTGGTGATTGCGGGCCTTATAGTGATGAATGTTTCGCTCCATGACCAGATGTTTGATTTCGGCATGGCCTTGTGCGTGGTAGTGGTATGCGTTGCCACATGCACGGCGTTCGCCATTCCGGGTCCCGTGGAATACGTGACCGTGCACATGCCGTTCGGTATGCGCGTTCTTGACATCAATCCGTGGATTTAAGAGGGGGGCGTGATGACAGATTATCGAAAAAATCCGCGGCGTCCCCGTGTTGCGGTAGTGCTCGGCATCGCGCTGATTGCGCTCGGGTTGTTCAGCTTGGCAGGCAATATCGTTCCCCATCACATCTGGGCCCGCCTGGGTGCTCTTGTCGGCATGCTCTGGCGCATCGTGTGGCCCTGCGCTCTGGTCGCAGCCGGGGCCTATTTGCTGTGGGCGTCGAAGCGGGGAAAGCTTGCAGGTTTCGTCGCTTCGCGTCCGCGCGGCCCTTTCCGTCGCAGTCTCGCCGACAAGCGTTTTTTGGGCGTATGCGGCGGCATCGCGTATTATTTCGGCGTCGATTCCACGGTCGTGAGGGTTATAGCGGTGATTTTGTTGCTTGTTTCCCCGCCGACGGTGGTTTTTGCCTACCTTCTTATCGCGTTGGTGGTTCCTCGAGCCTAGCGAACGGTTTTCTCGGGCTGGCGAACGGTGCTTTCCAAGTTTTCTTAGGTCGTGCTTTGCGCGGCCTTTTTCGTATGAAATTACATAATGCCTGATGAGAGACGTATGTTTCTGTGGTTTTCTGTGCGAGGGCCGCACGATGTTGGCCAATACGGCCCGCTTCGATTACAATAATCGGGTTTTTCATGACCGTATGCGCAGTGCGTGCGCTTGCTTCGCGAGACGCCGCCTTTACTTGCAGCAGCAGGTTCCTGCGCCGTATGGGGAGGATATTTGGCTCGACAGACATCACATAGTTCGCTTCGCTTGGCGCCCCTGGCGTTGATCGTGTGCGCCGTCGTCATTGTTGCGGCGGTTCCTGCGTTCAGGCTGCAGCCCGCCGTTGCGTCGCATGATGTCGATGTCGACACGATCGGCATCGGGGCCGAACGCAACACGGCAGACGAAGCCCCGGCTTCTTCCGCCGAGCGTATGCGCGCCACGAGTGGCGATGTAGAATCCGTCTCTTCGGCGGCGAAGCGATCCATCACGGTGAAAGACCCCGATCCCGTCATTGTCATCTCTGCATATGACGTTACGAACGAATCCACGACGGCGGCTGCTCTGGCTCTCGGAACCACCGATCCGCTTCCGACGGCCCCGCATATTCTGCCCGACGAAAGCGACGGCTGGATGCTCGGTTCGGCTTCGGCTTACAGCCATGCCGACAACGACGACGGCAAGGGCAACTTCGGCACCGACGTCACCGCGTCGGGTGTCCCCCTGTCAAGCGAAGGTCTGACGGTTGCTGTTCCCGAGTCGCAGGCTTATCTGCTCGGCCACCCGGTTGCTCTTCGCTATGGTGAGACGATCATTGTGGCCACGGTCACCGACACGGGTGGTTTCGAGGCCTATGGTCGAGCCCTCGACCTTGCTCCTGGATGTTGGAAGGCCTTCGGCGTGACTGACGTACACGACTGGGGCGTTCGCTCGGTGTATTACAAATTCCTGTAAGGAACATGGCGAAGATGCGCTTTGCGGCGCATCTTCTTTTTAGGGAAGGTGCGCAATGGCGAACATCATCATCGTCGGCTGCGGTCGCGTGGGCTCCCAGCTTGCCACGCTGCTTTCGCAAAACGATGGCAACGTCTGCGTGGTCGACCGCAATGCCGAGGCGTTCTCGAATCTGAGCCGCAATTTCAACGGCACTACCTTGCAAGGCCTTGGCTTCGACGAAGACGTGCTCATCCGCGCGGGCGTCGAAGAGGCCGACGTTGTGGCTGCGGTCACGCAGTCGGACAATTCGAACCTGATGGTGGTCGAGGTTGCGCGCCGCATATTCCATGTGCCCCATGTTATCGCCCGTTTGTATAATCCCGCTCGCGAGCGTGCCTACATGCAGCTCGGTCTCGACTACGTGTGCGGCACGTCGTTGGTGGCCGAAGAGGTGTTCTCGAAGATTCTGTCGGGTCACGGAAGTCATCTGGACACATTCGGCGATTTCGAAATCCTGCGGTTCTCGCTCGACCTTTCCAGCACGAGCCGCAATCAGGTGAAGGTGTCCGAGCTCGAGCGCAACCACGGTATTCGTATCGTGGTGTTCGAACGCCGCGACGGCAGCGCAAGCTCCATTCCTACGCGCGACAGCGTGCTCTATCATGGCGATAGCGTTTTAGCCTGCGTGCGCCACGACCTGCTCGGCGCGTTTTCGAAATACATGCAGATGTAGGCGAGTTGCGGTCCGGCGAAGCGGGCGGGCCGCGACATACCGGGAGGAACCATGTACATCGTCATCATGGGCGGCGGCAAGGTGGGAAATTATCTGGCCGACGTGCTTTTAAGGCAGCATCACGAGGTTGCCGTGCTTGAGGCGAACCGTGCCCAGGCCGACCGTCTTTCCATTGAACTGCAAGGCCAGTATCTGGTCATCAACGGCGACGGATGCGATTCTGATTTCCAAGAAGACGCGGGCATCCGCAACGCCGACGTGTTCGTGGCCGTGACCGGCCGCGACGACGACAACCTGGTGGCGTGCGAAATCGCCACGCGCGTGTTCAATGTGCCGCGCTGCATCGCACGTGTGAA
Source organism: Slackia sp. (assembly GCA_030532315.1). Taxonomy (GTDB): domain Bacteria; phylum Actinomycetota; class Coriobacteriia; order Coriobacteriales; family Eggerthellaceae; genus Slackia. The sequence continues at coordinate 15,041 of JAUNLI010000002.1, read as the reverse complement.
CAACCCGAAGAACCGCCGCATTTTCCGTGAGGTGGGCATCGAGAGCGTGTCGTCTACCATGCTGATCGCGAACATGATCGAAGAAGAGGCGTTGCTCGGCAGCGTCGGCGTGGTGTCGGCCCTTTCACGCGGCGATATATCGCTGATCGAGTTGGGCATTCCTTCGCGTATGAAGCACTTCGACCCTGAAGAGGGCGTACCGGCCTACATGATCGCGCTTCCCGAAGGGGCCATTCTCGCTGCGATTGACCGCCGCGAATACAACGACGCCGAAATCGCCTCGCCCGATGCTGTGCTGTATCCGGGTGACAAGGCCGTGGTGGTTGCCGAGCACGACGTGGTCGACGACGTGCGTGCCCTGTTCGCCAATCTGTAGCAGCCGCGGACAACGCTGTCGGCGCAAGTGGCGTTGACGTTGAGGCGCTTCCTTTTCCGTCTTTGCTCGCGCTGCTTCTTTGTTTTTCGCGAACCTATCCTGGGCCGCTTCGCTCGCCTGCGTGACGGCGCTATAGTGGAGTTCGCTGTGAAAGCTATCGCAAAATACGAACCGAAGCGGTATATCGTTGCGCTGCCGAGCAAGCGGAAGCGTGAGACGGCTTCGTCGAACTGAAAGGAACCGGCATGATTTCTCGCTATACGCGTCCTGCCATGGGCAAAATCTGGGAGTTCGAAAACAAATTCGCCATTTGGCAGGAAATCGAGGTTCTCGCCTGCGAAGCCCAGGCCGAGCTTGGCCAGTGCGGTATCACCAAGGAAGACGCTGCCTGGATTCGCGAGCATGCGGGCTTCACGGTCGAGCGCATCAACGAAATCGAAGCCGTTACGCACCACGACGTGATTGCGTTTCTTACCTGCATGGGCGAGCATATCGACGCCGACGTTGCCGAGGGCGAAGAAAAGCCCAGCCGCTGGGTTCACTACGGAATGACCTCTTCCGACCTGGGCGATACGGCGCTTTCGTGCCAGGTGGTCCAGTCGATTGACACCATCTTGGAAGACGTGAAGGCTCTTGGCGAAACCTGCAAGCGCCGTGCGTTCGAGCTGCAGGACGCTCTGTGCGCCGGCCGTACGCATGGCATCCATGCCGAACCTATGACCTTCGGCATGAAGTTCGGCAGCTGGGCTTGGGCGCTCAAGCGCACGCAGACGCGCCTGGAGGAAGCGCGTACCGTGGCAGCGACGGGTGCTATTTCAGGTGCCGTGGGTACGTATTCCAGCATCGACCCATTCGTCGAGCAATACGTGTGCGAGAAGATGGGTCTTACGGCCGACCCTCTTTCCACGCAGGTGCTCTTCCGTGACCGTCATGCGCAGGTGCTTTCCGCGCTTGCCGTGGCCGCAAGCGTACTCGAGACCATCGCGTTGCAGGTGCGCCTCATGCAGGAAACCGACGTAATCGAGGCCGAAGAGCCGTTCCGTGCGGGCCAGAAGGGCAGTTCCGCTATGCCGCACAAGCGTAACCCAATCACGGCCGAGCGTGTTTGCGGTCTTGCGCGTGTGGTGAAAGCGAACGCGCAGGTGGGCTATGACAACGTCGCCCTGTGGTTCGAGCGCGACATCTCGCATTCCGGTGCCGAGCGCGTGGTGCTGGCCGACAGCTTTGCCGCCCTCGACTATATGTTCTCCAAGATGCAGTGGATGCTTGACGGGCTGCAGGTGTATCCCGAAAAGATGGAGTACAACCTCAACCGTACCCGTGGTCTGATCTACTCCTCGAAGGTGCTGCTGGCGCTGGTGGATACGGGCATCACGCGCGAAGAGGCGTATGCGATCGTGCAGCGCAACGCGATGGCCGTGTGGGACGACATTCAAAACGCGGTAGACGGCCCGACGTATCGCGAGCGCTTGGAGACCGATCCCGAGGCGAAGCTTTCGTCTGAGGTGCTCGACGAAATTTTCGATCCGTGGGCGTTTTTGGGTCATAAGGACGTGGTATTCAAGAAGCTTGAGGCTCTGGAGTTCTAAATTCAAAAAAGCGCCCCTTTTTGCGCAAAGTTTTTTCGTTTTCCATCCTGCGTGCGGCCCGCGCAATCGCCCATGCCGGCAAAAGGCCAGGTCGTGATTTTCGGATGGTTCGATAGGCCGCCTTTCGCGTACGCAGTGAACTCTGGGATGATTGAAAAACGAAAAAACTTGCAGAGTCGTTTCGAAAAAGAAAAAGCCCCGACATAGTTCGGGGCTTTGGCGAATAATGGCGGCATGTGCCCGTCTTGCTCGCCGATGGAATCGTCGAAGATACGAGAAGTGAGGTTGCCTATATGGTCGACATTGCTGATAAAACGGATGAAAAACAAGACAATGCGGGAATCGATCCTGCTTGCTATCGCGAAGCGGCCGAGGGCATGATCGCGTTTATCGAAGAAAGCCCCAGCATGTTTCACGCCGTGGCGGCGGCGCGTCGCAGGCTCGACGAGGCGGGATTCGTCTATCTTCGCGAAGGCGATGTCTGGCAGGTCGAACCTGGCTGCGGCTATTACACGGTGCGCAACAACTCGAGCGTCATTGCATTTCGTACGGGCGCTCAGGCAAAGCCGTCGGGTGACGGGTTCCATTTCAAATTGACGGCATCGCATTCCGATTCGCCGACGTTCAAAGTGAAGGCCGTGCCCGAACTCGAGGGCGCGGGCGGTTCGTTGCGTTTGAACGTGGAAGCATACGGCGGCATGATCGACCACACGTGGTTCGATCGTCCGCTCACGGTGGCGGGTCGCGTGCTGGTGCGTGACGGCAATCGCATCGAAAGCCGTCTGATTGCGCCCGACTGCGATTTGCTGATCATCCCCAGCGTGGCGGTGCATCTGGACCGCGGCGTGAACGCCGGGTTCGCTCCCAACAGGCAGGTGGACCTGTGTCCGTTGTTCTCGGTCGGCGCTCTCGAGCGCGGCGCGTTCGACGCGCTGGTGGCCGAGGAGGCGGGCGTGGCGTTCGAACAGGTGCTTGCACGCGACCTGTTCTTGGTCAGCCGACAGAGGCCTTGCGTGTGGGGCGCAGCGGGCGAGTTCCTCTCGGCGCCGAAGCTTGACGACCTGGCTTGCGCGTATGTGTCGCTGGAGGCGTTTTTGCGCGTCTGCGGCGATGAAGGTGCGGTTTCGGCATGGTGCTGTTTCGACAACGAGGAAGTGGGTTCGAATACCAAGCAGGGCGCTATGTCCACGTTTTTGCCTGACGTGTTGACGCGCGCGTGCGCGGCGCTGGGTGGCACCGATGAGGACTACCGTCGCGCTCTGGCGAAGTCGATGTTGGTAAGCTGCGACAACGCTCACGCGGTGCATCCGAATCATCCCGAGAAATACGACGAGGCCAATAGGGCCGTGCTCAATGGTGGCATCGTGGTGAAAGAGGCGGCCAATCAGCATTATTGCACTGACGCGTTTAGCCGTGCGGCGTTCACGGCTGTGTGCGCCGATGCGCGTGTGCCGCTGCAAACGTTCGCGAATCGCAGCGACACGGCGGGCGGGTCGACGTTGGGCAACCTGTCGAACATCCAGGCGAGCATGCACGCTATCGACGTGGGCCTGCCGCAGCTGGCCATGCATTCTTCGTTCGAGACCATGGGCATGCGCGACGTGCTGAACGGCATCCGTGCGCTCGAGGCGTTCTATGCGGCCGACTTGCGTATCGATGGGGCGGACGCGCTGACGATCGAGTAGGGGCTCGCCGCGTCGGGGGACGGCGTCGTTCGGCGCTTTGCGTGCTGGGGCTTCGTTGTTTTCCTCAGGTGCTGCGACGCGTCTGGGAAGTTTTCCCCATTTCCACTTTGCAATTGAATAGCTATCGATGCATGAATCGGGCCTTCGCGTTGTGCGGGGCCCGTTTTTTATGCATTTATCCGGCCGTTTTGCATTTCCAGGGCATTTATGTCGATTTCACTCCGGACAAAAGTATCTTTTTTAGTGTTAACTAAAACAAAACACTCAAGCTTGGTTATCCCCTGATTATTAAGAAAAAGGGGAAAAACTTATTAACAATTAGTTAATACACTGTGGAAAACCGTGGGGAAAAGAAAGGGGGCGGGCGTGTACGACCGAAGACTCGATTCCGTTGTCATGGCGGCGGATTGCGGCAGTTTTTCGAAGGCCGCGAAACAGCTCGGCGTATCCACACCTGCCCTCGCCAAGCGCATCGAAACGTTCGAGGCCGAATATGGGATCGAATTGTTCAGCCGCACGCGCCGTGGTGTGTTTCTCACGCCTGCGGGCGCATCGGTCGTCGAAGATGCGCGCGCGATTATGCGCATGTCCGAAGACGTGTTGCGCCGTGCTCGCGAACAGGAGGCGTTCGGCGGTACGACGGTTCGTTTGGGAATTTCGGCGGCGTGTCCTGCGAGGATGGTGCTCGATGCGTGGCCCCGTATTCACGCGGCCGATTCTTCCTTGCATGTGGAATTGGTGCCGATTGGTGATATTTACGATGATGACCTCGGGGTGATTGCGAATCTGGGCGGTAGTGTCGACATCGTCGAGGTGTCGGACGTGTCGGCGGCTGCATGCGAGAAGCTGTGGGGCGGCGTGTGCCGCATCGAACCGATTGCAATCGAAGGCGCTTCGTCGGTGATTCTTCTTTCGTTGCGTCCCTCTTCGGCCGCGTCGCGCTTCGTCGCGCTTTTGGGGAATCCGCCAGTACAGGAGTAGATGGATTGACCCTATTGATGCCGTTAGAGCGGGTCCAGACATGTGATTGGATGAACGACCAGGCACGTGCCATGTTGGAAAGGGGCCGGTAGATGGCGAATTCGAGCGTTTCACGTGAAACGCGCTTTGCGGCGGGCATTGTAGCGGTGTGCATCGTTGCGTGCATTCTCTATTCTCGGGCGGCCTCGCGTGTCGATGCAGCCGGATTGGTTACGTATGCCGTGGGTGCTGTATCTATGATTCTGGCGGCGTTGTTTCTCGGGGGTGTTTGCGTCGTTTTGGCGCGATCGGTCTTGCATGGTGTGCCGGGCAGCGGCGCAAAGCGCCAATCGAATTTTTCCTACAAAGAGGTGCTTAAGGCCGGACGCCCCGTGTTATTGTGCGCGGCTTTGGAGGTGGCGGGCGTCGTCGGAGTGTGGGCGCTTGGAATTGCAGTTTCCGACTTTCTTCCTTACGGCACCGCTCGCATGGTGCTTGTTGCGGGGGTTGCGATAGCGACGATTGCTTGGGTTGTGACCGTGTGGCGCGTGTTTCGTGCGCGTTTTGGCAGTCGTTGCAACGTCGTGTTGTTGCGAGGACGCGTGATAAGCGACGTGATCATCGTGACTATCGCAGTGCTGGCCTGTGCTGCGCTTGCACTCGGGGTCGTTCGTTTTTCGCGTTTGGCGATCGACATGGCGGCGGGTCCGCAGAATATCGAGGCCTCGATTGTCGAAATAGACACGGTCAAACGCGGCGGCGATGCCCGAAAAGGAGGCTTTTCGGGCGAAATGACGGAGGTTGATTTCGCGGAAGTTCACGGGGGAGCTGAGGAATCGGCTTTGCATCGCATAGAGCTTGCGTCAATCGACCGCGATGAAATCGAGTTCTTCGCGACATGCGCCGCAGGCGATAGGATTCGCATCGTGTTTTACCCGCACACTGAAACGCTCAAATCTGCAGAGCCTCTTTAGGGGCTTGCCGCATCGGCGGTTGCGGGGTTGCGTCGACCGCTGTTTGGCTGTGCAAACTTGGCCTGGTCGTTGCTTTCTGCACGCACGGGCCTTCCTTATTGAGAAACAGGCCAAGCGTTGTCCAGTTTTCTTTTGTAGGATGGACGCGTCATGTTGTCAGGAGGATTCGATGAATACTGCAGAAGTCGATGCGTATTTATGCGCCAAGCCTGGTGCCGAAAAGGATTTCAAGGCCGAATGGGAGTGGTGGCGCTATCTGGTAGGCGGCAAGATGTTCGCCGCTGAATTCACGGTAGGCCCCGAGCATAAGGAGCCATATAAAGGACGTCATCTCTTGACGCTCAAATGCGATCCCGCATGGGCTGAGGCTCTGCGTTCGGAGTTTCCCGATGCTGTTTATCCGGGGTTCTATATGAATAAGCGCAATTGGATATCGCTTGCTCTCGATGCGGGCGTGGCGGACGGCTTGCTGATGGAACTGTGCGACCACTCGTATGATCTGGTGTTCTCCGGGCTTACTAAGAAGTTGCAGCGCGAAATCGCCTCGATGCCCGATGGCGTTTCTTCTGCTTTCGAAGTCGATCAAAGATGACGTGGGGGTTGCGATGCCGCTTGACTTCAAAAAGGAATACAAAGACCTTTACGTGCCTAAGGCCAAGCCTGCTTTCGTCGATGTTCCATCGATGACGTTTTTCGCCGTGGCGGGAACGGGTGATCCGAATGAGCCCGACGGTGCCTACGCGAAAGCGATCGAGCTGCTCTACGGACTTTCGTATACGGTGAAAATGTCGAAGATGGGCCCATGGCAGCCCGAGGGGTATTTCGATTATGTCGTGCCGCCGCTTGAGGGCTTATGGTGGGCGGGCGCAGGTGCATTCGACGGCGTCTCCATCGCCGACAAAAGCGCGCTTTCGTGGGTGTCGCTCATTCGCCAGCCCGATTTCGTGACGCCCGAGGTGTTTGCATGGGCGTGTGCCGAGCTGACAAAGAAGAAGCTGGCGCTGGCCGATGTGTGCGAAAAGGCGCCAGAAGGATATGCGGAGGGGGTTCCGTGTTTGGTGCGTTTCGCTGAAGGGTCGTGCGTTCAGGCCATGCATCGCGGCCCGTATGATGATGAGCCTGCCTCCGTTGCGAAGCTGTCGGCTTATATGCAAGACGAGGGATTGTCTTGCGACATTGGCGCTGGGGGCGAATCTCCTGTGGGACATGCCGTGCAAGTCGCGTTCGATGCTTCTGGCGTGCTTGCCGCTCTCGATGCGGAAGGTGCCGTGCCGAGTGTTCGGTTGCATCACGAGATTTACCTGGGCGATCCGCGTCGTACGAAGCCCGAAAATCTCAAGACTGTTATTCGCCATCCTGTGCGCCGGGCATAAAGGAGCCCGATTCGGGTATGAGATGGCGCCATGTGACATGGCAGCATGTGACATGGCGCCGAATTGTGCTTGTGTGCCGTGCGTCTTGACAAGAACCAGGCTGATTGCCTTTCGGCACGAAACGACTGTCTGCGCTGGTGAAATTCGGATCCAGAGCCAGCGGCCATTATCTTTCCGGTTTGCCGTGCGTCGAACAGGCTACGCATCCTTTTCGAGCAGCCAGTCGACCAGATTGACGATACGCACGCCCGTTTCCGTGATTCCCGTGCGGTAGCGGTCGAGCGTGAGAACGGTTTTCGGGAAGGAATCGGATAGGTTTTCGAAGGGGGCAAGCTCTCGCTTGTACGTGGTGTCGTCCACCATCGAGGCGGTGACCTGGATGTATTCCCTTTCGCCGCGCTTGCCGTAAGCGACGAAGTCGATTTCTCCAGCGCGTAGGACGCCTACTTCGGGGCGGAGTTTACGGCGCTTGAGCTCGTTGAAAACGATGCATTCGACCTGAGCGCCGAAATCGCCGGGGGAAAACCGGGTCACAACATTTCGCAGCCCGTTGTCGATGGGGTAAAGCTTTCGCTGCGGCCTGAGCACTTGTTTTCCGGCAAGGCCTGTTTGTTCGCATTCGTTAAGGATGAACGCGTCGAAAAGGGCTTTCAGGTAATTGTCGACGGTTTCCGACGAGGTTTTGCGTCCCGCGCTCGTAAGCGCATTCACGACAGCCCGGGTGGAGAAGAGGTTTCCCGAGGTGGAGAAGGCGAAGCGGACGAGTTTTGAGAGAAGGTCGAAATCCGCAATGGAGGCGTGCATGGCTACATCGTTGAGCACGATTGTTTCATAGATGGTTTCGAGCAGGTTGGCCAGCTGTTCTTCCGTGCGTTCGGGCAAATCGAACTGGGCGGGCATTCCGCCGTATTGCAGGTATTCGGCGAATGCGGAATCGGCGTTCGCGAACGTGATATTTCGCGCCTCCGAGAACACGAGGAATTCTGCAAACGAAAGGGGCTGTACGGGGATTTGCACGTAGCGCCCGCCGAGCAATGTGGCAAGGTCAGACGAAAGAACGTGCGCGTTCGAACCCGTGATGTACGCATCGACGCCTTCCTTGGTATGCAACCGCCGGACCACTTTTTCCCAGCTGGAAACATCCTGTATTTCGTCGAGGAATACGTAGAACATGTGGTTGGTGTTTCGTTTCGATAGCGCGTCGGCAAGCTCCCGTTCAAGCCATTCTGCCGTGGGAGAAAGGGGAATGCCGAATTGGTCCATGCGACGATAGAATACGTTGGCTTCTCCGACTTCGAATCGTGCCTGCTCGGCGAGATTGCTCATCAAGGACGATTTTCCGCATCGGCGCACGCCAGTGATTACTTTGATATCGGGGCTGTTCTTGTGCTGTTGAAGTTCGTTTTCGTAAAACGGTCGATGAACATATGCGGCCATGGCTGCTCCAAAAAAATGTCAGGTCAATCTGACGAACATGATATATGAGAGTTAAATGTCGAGTCAACCTGACAATTTGCTTTTAAAAGTATGAAATGTCGAATGGACCTGACATTCTATCTCTAAGGGTTTCGGACGCCGATGCGCCTTACGCATTTAACCAGCGGTTAATTTCTTGCGCCTGCATCGCGCCGTATCTTCAATTGCGGCTCGCTTGCCTATCTGGTCAAATAGAATCACGGCGCGCCGACCGAATTCGTTTTCGACCGAAGGGGCAACCATGAAGATCAACGAAGTCATCCGTGCGAAGCGTCTCGAGCTCGGCATGACGCAAGAACAGGTGGCAACGCGCCTGGGCGTTTCGACACCCGCAGTGAACAAGTGGGAACGCGGGGCGAGCTATCCCGACATCACGCTGATTCCCGCGCTTGCGCGTTTGCTGGAAACCGACGCGAACACGCTGCTGTCGTTTCAGGAAGACATCACGCAAGAGCAGAACATCGCCATCCAGCGCGAGGTCGATCGTCTTGTGCGTGAAGAGAGCTACGACGCCGGTTTCCGCTATGCCATTGATGCCATGCGCGAATACCCCGCATGCGATCAGCTTGCTTGCATTTTGACGATGTATCTCGACGGGGCCTTGTCTCTTTACGGGGCGTTCGAGCGCGAAAGCGGCGACGGGGGTGCGGAGTCGGGCATCGAACAGGATGGGTATCGTCGGGCGATCGATGCGAACTACCAGCGCCTCGCTTTAAGCGCCGAGCCTGCCGTGCGCGAGATGGCGACGGGCATGCTGATAGCGCAAGCGATGCAGGACGAAAACTACGCGCAGGCGCAGGAGCTTGTCGACACGCTGCCTGACGCGACGCCGTTCGCGGTTGATAAGGAGGAGCGTCAAGCCGCAATTTATGCGCGGACCGGCCGCCTTTCCGAGGCGCAAAGCGTCTGGCAGCGCCCCGTGCTGCGCCTGTCGACCGATTTACAGACGGCGCTGTCGTCTTTGGTCGAAATCGCCATCGAGCAGGGGCGCTTAGACGATGCAGGCGAGGTGGCACGGCGCTGCTCGTCGATTATGCGACTTTGCGATGCGCCGGCGTGGATGTCCGACGCATCGTTGTTCGAGGTCGCGGCGGCCCGCCGCGATGCCGCCGTGTGTTTTGAGGTTTTGGAAGGCATGCTGCAAAGCATCGAGGGCGGATCGCGCGCCATGGTGGAAAGCGTGCTGTATCAGGGGTCCGACATGGCCGATATCTCCGACTTCGCCCAGCATGTCGTGGACTTCGTGCTTCGAGATTTGCGCACGAACGAGAAATACGCCTTCTTAAGGGAGGATGCCGCCTTCGCGTGCCTGGCCTCCCGGGCCGAGGCGTGGAGCGCTTAGCCCTGCGCCCCATGTTCGAGCTGCAGAGCGTGTGCGCGACGGCAATCTCCGTCCGCGACGGGGGGCGGCGCGGTCCGTTTGCGCTGCGCCGCCCCTACGCCTTCCACACGCGCAAGAGCGTGTGCGCTTCGGTCTCCCCTGATGCGGGCATGGCCACATAGGTGACCAGCGAATTCACCGATCCGCTGCTGGCGAGGTAGTCGCCGTAATCATCGCATCCGCTGGGACAGGGCAGCGAGAAGTACGTGCCCGATGCGAAATCGACTCCGCTGACCGTGCGTGTCGATTTCACGATGAAATACGTCCCTGTCCATGCGGGCGCTGCCGTGGGGTTGCGGTCGAAGCAGAACCACTCCGATCCGCTTGCGCCCCCTTCGTCGATCGGCGTATACGTGCCGATGCTGGACAGTCCTTCTTGCTGGGAATAGCCCGCATCGAAGGAGAACGTAAAGCGTCCTTCGACGTAGCCTGCTTCGAGCGGCTTCATGCCAGCGGGAAGCGTCATGGAATCTTTCATAGTGCCGCTTGCGGCATCGATTAGTGTGAGTTGGTGATAGACGCCTGTTGCATCGACGCGCGGCGTGACGACCACGCCGTCGCCGGTGGAATAGATGGGCGTGGCCATGCGGCCGGTCGAGCGCCAATCCTCGCGCACGTCCGACGACCCGAATGCGGCCGATTTGAGCAGCGACGCCTCGGTCGATGCTGCTCCCGTGCTATCAGGCATGACCTGCCAAAAGGCCCGCCCGCCTGCCGCAGCGATGAACGGCACGTCGTAATCGGACGTGCCCGAGTCCGCGAGCACGGGTGTGCCGATCGCGTTTCCTGAATGCGTTGCCTGATAGACGCGCCATTCGCCCGTCAGGCAATTCGCCTCTACCCAGACCATGCCTCGATTGTCGCAGCGCACGTCGTAGATGTCGAAACCGCGTTCCGTGCTTGCCGGTTCTGCAAGCACGGTGGCAACGGCCCCGTCGGAAAGCGAGACGATGCCCGCTTGGGTAAGCGGGGTGGACCCTTCGGTGGGAAGCAGGCATGCGGCATAAGAGTCGCAGTTTGCCCAGACAAGCGTTCCGTAGGGCAGCTTGTATTCGCCCGCGAGAGCAAGCGGTGCGTCTCCTTCGAGGGCCGAATAGGAACCCGCGCTGAGGAGGGTTACGGCGTCGGAGGAAACTTCGAGCGTGTCGACGGCGCTGGCGGCTTCTTTCGCCTTCGTGACAGCCTGGGCGCCCGCTCCAACCACGACAAGCGCTCCGAGGCCGGCCGCCCCGATGAGCAGCTGGCGGCGTGTGATGGTTCGCTCGCCTTCGGGAAGCGGAATGCGCACCTGGTTGTCGAGCGGGCTTGCGACGCGCCGGGCTTTGGGCCGGCGGTATGCCGCCGCCGCACGCGCCGTGGCGGCGTGGCTTGCATGAAACGCCGCGCTCGATGCGCCTTTCGCCAAGGCGGGCATGCTTGCCTGGTTGTGACGCGTGTCCGTTCGAGATGCGATGCGTCCGTGAGCGCTGCGGTTGCTTTTCGTGGCGCGGCTTGCGGAGACGCCGACAGAGGCCCGCGTATTCCGGCGGACATTGTGCGCTCTTGCCGATTGCGCGTGCTTCGGGCGCGACGGCTGCGAGCCTGCGTTGCGACGTGGTGTAGGTTTTCTTTGAGCCATAGACGCATATTGTGTCATTTTCACTGGAGGGAGCATGGCGTACGGCCCGAATCGTTACAATAAACGCAAACCGGGCCCGCGCGAAGCGAACGCTGTCGCGCGAGGGTTTCAACCCCCCGAGAATTGGAGGAGTCCAATCATGAGCAACGAAACTCGCCGCATTCTGCTGGTGGAAGACGAGAAGGCGATCCGCGATGCCGTGGCCGCCTATCTTGAGCGCGAAAACTATTGGGTCACCGCCGTCGGCGACGGACAGGAAGCCCTTGAAGAATTCGGAAAGCACCATTTCGATTTGGTGGTGCTCGACCTCATGCTTCCTCGCGTGCCGGGCGAACGCGTCTGCCGCGCCATTCGCGATAACTCCGATGTGCCCATCATCATGCTGACCGCCAAAGGCGAAGTGGAAGACCGCATCATCGGCTTGGAGCTTGGTGCTGACGACTATCTGGTCAAGCCCTTCAGCCCCCGCGAGCTGGTGGCTCGCGTGCGCGCGCTGCTGCGTCGCGTCCATGCCGATTCCGAGCCGCAGCGTGAGGTGCTCGAGTTTGGCGAGCTGACCATCGACGTGTCGGGCCACAAGGTGCTCGTCAACGATGAGGAAGTCGATCTTACGGCGAGCGAATTCAAGCTGCTCACCACCCTGTCTCGCTATCCCGGCCGCGTGTATTCGCGCATGGAACTGGTCGAAAAGGTGCTCGGCTACGATTTCGAAGGCTACGAGCGCACGATCGACTCGCATGTCAAGAATCTGCGTGCCAAGATCGGAGACAATCCGCGCAGCCCCAAATGGCTGCACACGGTGCACGGTGTGGGCTATCGCTTCGAAGATCCCACGAAAGTAAGCTAAACGGCCGCCCGCCTTCGGGGCGGCTTTGAAAGAAAGGCGGCGCGCGTCATGGCATCATCGGGCGACAATTCGAACAAAGACCGCAAGGGCATATTCTCGCGGATCCACGATCGCCTCTTCGAATATTCCTACACCACGCGCGTCACCGTGACGTTTGCGCTCGTGGCCATGATGACCGTCGTCGTGGCCATGGGCGTTCTTTCTTATGTGTGGGAACAGCATTTTCAGGCTTACACGCGCGAAAACGTGCAGGAACTCGCCGACGCCACGGCCGAAAGCGTGGCCGCCCGTTACGAGTCGAACCACGCCGCCGCCCTTGCGTCAGCGGCCGAGTCGGGCGATGGCGCGTATCCGCCGATCGGCATGGACGATGTCCAGCCTGCGCAGTCGGCCCATATGCTGCAGCCGGGCATGGGAATTCAGGTGACTTCGTCTCAAAACGGCCAGGTAATCTATGATTCGTCGCTGCCGAACGGCGGCAGAAACGCAGGCGCCGCCGATAAGGACATCACGGCCGATGCGTCGTTTGCCCCCGATGGCAACGACAAGATGGCAACTTCGTCGATCGTTCTTTCCAACGGCCGTGCCGTCGGGTCGGTGCATATGTGGGTGTATGGGTCCGAAGTCTTGCTTTCCAAGGCCGATCAGACCTTCCGTAACCAAAGTTATCAGGCTATGGCGTTTGCCGCGGTGCTGTCGGTGGTTCTGGCATCGTGTATCGGCTTCTTGTTCGCACGCGGCTTGGTCAATCCCATCAATCGCATGACGCGCACCGCCGCCGCCATCAAAGAGGGCGATCTGTCGGCTCGAACCAATCTCGAAGGCAACGATGAAATTGCCGAGCTGGGCAAGACCTTCGACGCCATGGCTGAAAGCGTCGAGAAGAACCAGCAGCTTGAACGCCGCTTGACTATGGACGTGGCTCACGAGCTGCGCACGCCGCTGATGGCCATCCAGTCGACTGTCGAAGCGATCGTCGACGGCGTGTTCGAGCCCGACGCCGAGCGTCTGGGAACGGTGAACGCCGAGGTGCAGCGCCTGAGCCGCTTGGTCGATGCCTTGCTGCGCCTCTCGCGTCTTGAAAGTCGCTCGACCCCTATGAACGAAGAAGTGGTCAATGTGGGCGAGCTGATTCGGCCGCTTGTCATGTCGCACGAGGCCTTTGTGCACGACGCGGGCCTTTCGCTCGAGTTCGACGCCGAAGACGAGGTCATGGTTTACGGCGACCGCGACATGATTCGCCAGGCTACGGCCAACCTCATTTCGAATGCGGTGCGCTATACGCCCGCCCCCGGCAAGGTGTCGGTTACGGTTCGCAAGGGCGACATCATGGCTTCGATTGCCGTGCGCGACACGGGCATCGGCCTTTCTCCCGAAGAATGCAAGATGGTGTTCAACCGGTTCTGGCGCGCCGAGGAAAGTCGCGAGCGTCAAAACGGCGGCTTGGGCGTGGGCCTGGCCGTTGTCAAGGAAATCGTCGACCGCCACGGCGGCTGGGTGCAGGTGGAAGGCAAGAAGGGCGAAGGAGCCTGCTTTACCATCCATATTCCGCTTTACGACTACGAGCGGATCAAGGCCATGAAAGAGCGCAAAGAGCAGAAAGACAAGTCGGCCGGCAAAACCGGAGCCATGCGCAAGTTGAAGACGAAAAAATAGCACGTCGGCTGTGCGTCCGGCCAGGCAAAGCCGCTGCTTGCACGATGCTTTTTCGATTGGAGCCCCGAGCCGTTTCGGTTCGGGGCTTTTTGCAAGGGGAAAGGGCTGTCCGGCGTGATCGGCTCGACGGCGCCAGCCCTCTTGTCGCGTTTTCGGGATGTAACGAGGCCTCAACGGCGCGGTATTGCCGCTTGCGGCAGGGCCTGGGCTTTGGCATTATTTCACTTTACGGAAATTCTGCGCATCCGCGTATGGAAAGGAACGAAGACCAGTGTCTCAGCGTAACCCGATGAACGAGCGCTATCAAAGCGAACAGCCCAAAGGCCAGACCAAGAAATCCGCCTCTTCTGCAAAGCCGAAATCGAAGGCGGCCGCAAGCGTGTACGTCCGCCCCGCCGGCCATACGCCGCAGGAGAAAAAGGCCATCAAGAAGGCCGAACGCGCTAAGCGCGCCGAACTCGATCGCATGTTCTACAACCCGCCCACCGAGCAGTACAAGAAACTGCGCCGCATTTGGTGGGTGCTTCTGATCAGCGCCATCGTGCTCACGGTGCTCGGCATGATCATCCCCAACTTCATGCCCGACAACATCTGGGCCACGTGGATCTGCATCATTCCCGCCTACGGCTGCATCATCGGCGCTCTGTGGCTCGACTTCTCCAAGATTCGCAAGGTGCGCCGCGCCTATCAGATGGAAATGATGAAGAAGCATCCCAAGGAAATTAAGCAGCACATGGCCACCAATGCGGCCAATCAGGTTGCCCAGCACAAAGAGGACGCCCGCAAGGCGAAAAAGGAAGCCAAGCAGGTGAAGCGCTTCGGTCATGTGTTCGGCAAGAAGAAGGACGAAGAGCCCGTTCAGACCGAGGCCGAGGCAAAGCAGGCCGCTGAAAAAGAAGCCGCCGAGGCCAAGGCGCGCGAAGATGCCGCCAAGCCGATCGCTCAGCTGAAGGCCGAGCGCGAGGCTGCCAAAAAGGCAGAGAAGGAAGCGGAGAAGTCCGCCGAATAGGTCCTGAATTCAATCGAAGCATCGAAACCCCGCCGCCTGGCGGGGTTTCTGCTATACTGCGCTTTCGCGAGGTGCATCGTTGGGCCCTGTGCCTCGT
>JAUNLI010000117.1 GCA_030532315.1 Slackia sp. | reverse complement strand
ATCTTCGCTCCGGAGGGCCAGGAGGCCAATGCTGAGCTCGATAAGCAGATCGAGGATTTGGACCTGTCCGTCCGCTCCTACAACTGCTTGAAGCGCGCCGGTATCCATTCCGTGCGTCAGCTGGTCGAGTTCTCCGAGAACGACCTGCTCAACATCCGTAACTTTGGCGCGAAGTCCATCGAAGAGGTCAAGGACAAGCTGATCTCGATGGACCTCAACTTGAAGCAATAATAGGAGATACACGATGAGGCATTACAAGAAGGGCCGCAAGCTGGGCACCGATGCCGCCCACACCAAGGCCATGAAGAGGTCGCTGGTGCAGGCGCTGTTCCTGAACGACCGCATCAAGACCATCGAGTCTCGCGCGAAGGAAATCCGCCCCGATGTCGACCGCATCATCACCTGGGCGAAGAAGGGCGACCTGCATTCTCGTCGTCTTGCCATCGCTGCTCTCGGTAACGATAAAGAGCTCGTTCGCGAGATCTTCGAGAAGGTTGCTCAGGGCATGTTCGCCGATCGCCAGGGCGGCTACACCCGCATCCTGAAGCTCGGCCCCCGCAAGGGCGACAATGCTCCTATGGTCATCATGGAGCTCGTGACCGAGCCTGTGGCCAAGAAAGAGGAGAAGGTCGAGGAGAAGGCTGCCAAGGCTGCTCCGAAGAAGGTCGAGAAGGCCGTCGAGGAGACCGAGGCTGCTGACGAGGCCAAGGCCGAAGAGGTTGCTGAGGAAGCCGTCGAGGCTGCCGAGGAGACCGAGGAGAAGGCCGAATAGCCTTCGCTTCTCAAACATATGCTTTGTGGAAAGGACGCTTCGGCGTCCTTTCTTCATTTTGGCCGGGGGTTTTCAGGGATCGGAATGGGTTATATCGGGCAGCATTATGCATGTATCGAATGGCATGCCAGGCGTGAAATAACCATTGGATTTACTGCTGGTGTCTTTCATCAAAAAGTGATGAAAGACACCATTCATCAGGTATTTTAATCTCATATAACGCTTTATTTCGCTTTTTTGCCGCTGGCGTCGTAAATGACGAATCACCACCGTTTGGTGGTTTCCGGGATGAGCGTCGTTGGTAGCGTGAGGAATGAAAAAGGCGCAGCTTACGGGGGGAAGAGAAGGGAGGAGCTCCGATAAGCGTCGGATGCAAGGCTGCGTCGAGCCATCACGAGATAAGGGGAGAAAAATGAGAGATGCACAAAAAGGAGCGCTTGGGTCCGAGCAAAGATGCAAGCGAATTTGCATGGCGATGTTCGCTGTGGCGCTCGTTGGATGCTGTGCGGCTTTGGCGCTTACGGGTTGTCAGCCTGCCGATGCCCAGTCTGAGCCTGACGCGGTTCTTAACGAAGATCGTGTGACCTATGACGGAACGTTCACCGAACGCGATGCAGGTGCATGGGGCGATACCCAGTACGCCACTGCCATGAATGCCGACAATCGCGGTTGCAATGCATGCCATGACGACTTGTTCGACGTGCTGCCTACGGGCAACGTTGGGTCGCATGAAGTTTACAAAGAGGCCGCCTACGGCAAGGTGTACACCTACAATGACTGCATTACGTGCCATGGCGGCGACGAAACCGGCGGCAAGACGGCCGGCGGCAGCGGCCCGTACATGGCCACTACTATTCACGGGTATCACTACAGCACGCCTGGTTTCACCGAAGAACTCGGCGGTAACTGCTTTAGCTGCCATGAGGTCGATGTCGCCAAAAACGAGCTTGGCATGTGGGACGTTCTGAAATACACCCAGTATGTCGGATTGGGCACCATCGCCGATGGCACCGAATCGTGGATCGAAGGTCGCGGCTACAGCACCGGCACCGTGACGGGCGGAACCGTCGCGTCGGGAATCAAGCTCGACAACGTGACCGTCAACCAGGATCCCTCCGACCCGAAGGATCTTTACGGCGCCACGAATATGGACTTCCCGGAAATCGAGGGCGACACGGTGGACGGCAAGGAGTACACCATTGCCATCAAGGGCGTGAAAAACGAGCGTACGTTCACACTGGACGAGTTGCGTGCAATGCCCCAGACGGACGTGACGTTTACCGAAATGTGCATGACCAACGGCAAAAACGGCGGCTGGTTCGTCACCAACATTCCTGCAACCGGCGTTTTGATCAGCGATATCGTCGAGGCGTGCGGCGGCTATGCCGACGGTGTGCAGAGCTTCTCGGCGGGAGGCTATGACGGCTGGGGATACAACCAGCTCGCCAATCCTCGAAGCCCGGGCGCTGCCACGTATCCCATCGACACGATGCTCGACCCCAATGCCATGATCGCTCTTGAATACTGGGGCGAACCCATCGATGGGTTCGATGGCGGCCCTGCGCTCTTCGTCGTTCCCGGCGCGCCCGCCATGGTGAATTCCAAGTGGGTGAGCGAGGTCGACTTCCTGACGGAGCCCGCCTCCATCGAAACGTTCAGCACCTGGAGCCCCGAGCGCTTCAGCGTTATGGAATCTGCCGCGTGGTTCACGCCTTCGAGCGACGGCCAGGAGTTCAAGGTCGGCGAGCCCGTCAAGCTTGACGGCTACGCATTCACCTTCCCCGAGCAGGGAACCAATGCAGTCGAATCTATTGAAATCAGTGCCGACTACGGCAAGACCTGGACTACGATCGATGTTCCCGAGAACTACGATCCCGACCAGTGGCTCCGCTGGTACGCGGAATGGACTCCCGAAAAGCCCGGCACCTACTGCCTGACGGTTCATTGCAATTCCGCATCCGATTACACTGCCGGCAATGACGGCAACGTGTTGATCACCGTGGTCGAATAGAAGGAGGGAAACGATGTCTGATACCAGCAAACGCTCTTATGCTCGCGTCGCGGGTGCCGTGGTAGGCACCATCGCCCTGGTGGGTTCTGCAAGCACCGTTCCTGTTTTGGCCCTTGCTTCGCAAGGGCAAAGCGATGTCCAGGCCGGTGTCGTTCAGCAGTCGACTCTTGCGGCCGACGATCAAAGTCGCCCTCAGAAGGTCGAAGGCGTTTTCGGCTACTCGCAGGATGTTGTGACGCCTACCGACAGGATCGCTTCTGTATTCCGCGTTGCGGCGACGAGCTTTTGCGCCAGCATGCCCGAGTATCTGGTCTCTGAGATGAGCAAGGCTGTTACGGTGGGCGGTTCTGCGGCTTCGAGCGAATATGTCGGCACGGTTGCCGACATGGCGGCCGAGGATGAAAGCACTTCGTATCTGATGGCGTGCTCCTGCGCATCCAACATCGCAGGCGGCGGTGCGATCGCCAATGCCGAAGTTTCGGGCGTTTCCGTCGAATCGCTCGCCCGTCTTGTGGGAGCGATGTAGCGATGGCGGCCAATACCGTGGTTCTTACCGCCGCTGATGGCCGCGTGCAGGCTTTGCCGCTTGCTTCCTTGGTCGAGCGCAACGCGGTGTTGGCCGACCATGTCAACGGCGAACCCATCGAGCATTCGTTCGGCGGGTTCAACCAGCTCATGGTTCCAGGGTTGCCTGCGCGCTATTTCGTGCGCGACATCGTGTCGATTGAATTCGAAGAGCGGGATGTTCCCCCCTCCTTTCCCGCCTTCGAAGACGACGGGCATGACTTCACGAACCGTCCGAATGTGTCCGTTCAGGGTAAAACGGTCTTTCGCACAGGAGAGACCGCGCGGTTCGAAGGCTATGCCGACGATTTCGACCGCGCTATTGTCGCAGTCGAGCTGAGCTTCGATAACGGAGAGAACTGGCTTCGTTGCGCCACCGAAGGCGCCGAAGCGGGGCGATGGGTGTGGTGGACGTTTGACTGGGATACCGAAGCTCCAGGAGTCTATCAGCTCAGCGTAAGAAGCGTTAACGAAGACGGCAAGAAGAGCCCGATTCCTGCCCTGCATCGATTTACTGTCATGGAATCGTAGGGCGCTTGAGCTGTGTCGCGTGTCGGGGAAATGGGCCGGGTTCTTCGGAATCCGGCCTTTTCCTTCGGATGCAATGCTCTTCTTCGGTGAGGAGCAGCGTGTTTTAATGGAGGAAGGCCGCATCTGTGCGGTGTGAGATCTGCCGGCACATGCGAAGTGCTGAAGGAGGGTGGCATATGTCCACGGAACAGAACAGGGAAGCTCTTTTCTCCCCCGAAGCGCTTGTTTCGATCGCGGCGTGTTTCGCATTGATTTGGTGGGATTCGTTCCATGAGATAGGGCGACTTATATTTTCCATCGAGCCTTTTCGTGGGGGAGAGACACCCTTTTTCAGCTATCTCTCGTGTCTTATGCAGCCTATCGGCGCAGCCCTCGGGTGCGTTGTGGCGATCATTTGCACGCGCAAAGGCTCCGATTTCGTCACGCGCCCCTGGGTCGTTGCCGCGGTTTTCGTTGCGGAAGCCGTGCTGCATGTTTCATATTATGCAAGCATCGTGTTTGCTGCGGCGTTGCCCCTCGCATGCGTTCTCTATTGTCTGATGTCGGCCTGCTTTTCTTTGAACATGGCTTATTTCCTCGTTGTTTTTTCTCGCATGGGAACAAAGGCGACCGTGCATGGAGTGCTGGCAGGTGTTGCCAGCATGGGCGTCGTCAACTGTCTTTTGCTCTCCGTAACTGCGCGTGAAGTTCCTTTGGCGGTTACGGGTTTGATTTATCTTGCCGTCCTTTTCGCCTCATATGCCTTCGCGACGAAGGCTCGCGACGCTGTGGCGCGATGCAACGGGGCAGGTCTTACGGAAGGCTACGAACGCAAAGCGGGCTCTTTCCCCTTCGCTCCCGTTTTTCATCTTCTTACCTACGGCGTGGTGTTCGGCGTCTTGCACACGTTGAGCGGAAGGCTGGCCGCAGGGCCTTTCAATATCAATATTCCGCTTGCTTTTTCATGCATGATCACGGTCGTCATTCTCGTGGTTCTGTTTTTCCGCGAGGACGAAGGCATCGGCAGCAACACCGAGATATGGTCGAAGATGCGCTCGACCGTGTTTCCCCTTGCGGTGGTCGGGTTCATGCTTGTTCCGCTTGTTTCGAACGGCGATATCGCCCTGGCCGTTATCGGAAGCGGGCAGATTCTTTATGACGCCATACTCGTGATCGCCTGTGTGATCGTGGTGGGAAGGACGTTTATCCATCCTGTTTATGTTGCGGCGACGGTTTTTCTTTTCCGAAACATCGGGATGTCGGTCGGCATCGCGGGAATAGCTTTCGCAGGCGGGTTCGAGCTTCTTTCGACGAGCGCGGGCCTTTCTTTCGCAGGCGTGGTGCCCACGCTGCTTCTGACCGCTGCGACGTTTTGGGTCGGATCGGATGAAACCATCCGAAAAATATGGGGGTTGAGGAAGAATCTTTCGCCCAAACGCTATGCCGACGAGGTTCTGAAAGCGAAATGTGCGGTTCTTTCGAAGTCGGGCTGCTTGACGGCAAAGGAGTCCGAGATTCTTTATTGCCTCGCGCAGGGGCGTCGGGCTTCGGAGATGAAAGACGAGATGCACGTTTCGATCAATACGGTGAGATCCCACATCAAGCATGTCTACGCCAAACTCGGCGTGCATTCGGTCGACGATATCGCGGTGTTGCTGAAGGCCGTCGTCATCGAAGACAAAGATGTAGGATGAAACGTTGTCGGCTTGGTTCCAATGATCGGGCGTCGAACGGATTGCTTAATCGACGTGGTACGATGACGATAACTTCCAGAAGGGAAGCGACGGCGCGCTTGCGCGTGCGTCTTGATGCGGAGAGGAGCCCGGTATGTCTGAAATCGGGAAAATGATCAACGATGCCATCGATAAAGCCCAGGAGCTGGCAAGCGAAATGAAAGAGGCGGGCGATAAGGTCATCGACGTCATCCAGGAGCAGGCGCCTGCCGTCATAGAGAGCGCTCGTGCCAAGCGCGAAGAGATGGCCGAGTCTGCCCGCGATAATTTCCCCGTCATGGTCGATGAGGCCAAGGCGGCGGCCGACCGTGCCATGGAGGAAAGCAAGGATGCGGCCGAGCGCGTAATGGGCGCGACGGCACAGATCGCCGACAAATCGGTCGAGGTTACCAAGGAGATGGGCGAGCGCGCCGCCGAGATGGCGAAGGCTGCGGTCGAGCGCGTTTCGAAAAAAGGCGAGAAGGGCGAAGCGTCCGAAGAATAGGCGCTTGCGGGAATCGGGCCGCTGTCTTGCAGCTGCGCGTCTCGTAGAAAACGCATGATGAGAAAGGGGCCATGTGCCCCTTTCTTCTATACTGAACCGCATGCTTGAACCACGACATACCAAGGACGGCTCGCAGGGGCCTGTGGCAACGCGAAGAAGGCGCGTCGATGCGCGCGTTTCGATTGTTGCGGTGCTCTTCTATTCGATTGCGCTTTTCGTCGCGCAGACATGGCTTGCGCTGGGTGTGCTCGCGGGCGCTCTTCTCGCGGTCTTGTTGCTTGCCCGCATCGATATCGCCTCGATGCTCAAGGGTATTGTTCCGTTGCTGGTGATTCTGGTTTTCACCGTTGTCGCGCATATCCCGCAAGGAATCGACCAGGGATTCTATTACGCGTTGCGTATTCTCCTTCTGGCCATGGCGACGCTCGGTGTGGCGTTTTCCTACGATGATACGCAGCTGGTAAGGGCGTTTTCGTCGTTTCTTTCTCCGTTGCGTACCGTGAAGGTGCCCGTCGACGACATCGCCACCATGTTCTCGATCGCCATTCGGTTCATTCCGGTAAGCCTCGATGAATTCCAGCGCGTGTCGAATGCCCAACGCGCCCGCGGCGCGCATTTCGACGAGGGCGGTCTTGTCGAGCGTGTGAAGTGCTGGGGAAGCGTTCTTGTTCCCCTTCTCGTCGGCCTTTTTCATCGGGCGGGCGTGCTTGCCCAGGCGATGGAGGCGCGTTGCTATGGCGTGGGCTCGCGTCGCAGCAGCCTTCATGGAGACGAACGCCTGGGCGTTTTGGACGTGGTTGCCGCGATAGGCGTTTCGGCTGCGTGTTTGACGGTTGCGGTCGTTTTGTAGCCATGCGGCAGGCCGCGTGTCGCTTTCGTTCGAAAAAGACCCGTTCGACGCGGGGCCGCAATCAGCGTGCCTTTCGCGCACTGCTCTTGCCGCGCTTGCCTGCGTCTGCTCGAAACGTGCGTGCGACCCGGTACAATCACGCTGTTTACACGGCGCACGCGCGCCGTCTTCGTTGCGGCAGCTGTTCGACTGCGCCGCGTGAAACCGACCGAGGAGGCAATCTTCATGAGCATCATCTTCGACGTGTA
>JAUNLI010000116.1 GCA_030532315.1 Slackia sp. | reverse complement strand
GTACCACGCGCCCTCGACGTCGGGGAACGACGGCGAGGCGTCGACGACCTTGACCACGGCGTCGGCGGGCAGCCCGGCGGTCAGGCCGCCCTCGCCGAGGGCGCACTTGGGCAGGACGCGCCACGTTCCGTCGGCCTGGCGCAGCATGAGCACGGCCCCCGCGGAGGGGGACTCGCCGTCCTGCGCCACGGGGACGGTCACCTCGGCGCCTTCGGGGCAGTCGAGCGACACCTCGGGGGCCGATTCCTCGCCGGAGGGCGCGGGCAGGGGGCCCATCGGCAGGACGACGGGGCCCTCGGCGTCTGCGGGCACCTTCGCCTCCACCCTGGAGACGGCGCCCTCGCCGTCGGAGACGACGGTCGCCGACGTGCCGTCGGCCAGCGTGTTGGTCTCGGTGACGGTGACCTTCTCGTTGCCGTCCTTGTCCGTCACGGTCTCGGTGACCTTGACGGTGGTCGAGCCGTCGGGGCGGCCCTCGGTGGTCTCGGTGACGGTCTCGGTCACGGTGCCGTCGGCCCCCTCGACCGTCTCCTTGCCGGTCGTGGTGGTGGAGCCGTCGGGATTGACCACGACGTCGCCGTCGGGCTGCGGCTCGGGATCGGTCGGCGGGGTCGGAACAACGTGCTTGGACACCGTCCACATGCCGCCGGACTCCACAACGTCATAGCCGTCGGCCACGTATTCAGAAGGATCGGCCCCGAACGTGCCACCCGTGATCGAAATCTTCGCGCCGTTCGTCGTATCTTTCGAAGTCTTCACGCCACCGAACATTCCCTTGCCTGCAATGCTCAAGCTGGCCTTTTCAGGATTGACACTGTCATACAAGATTTTCCCCGCAACATTGCCCGTGAAGCTCTCGTCGAACGTCACGGTTACGCCGTCCTCGTAGGCCCCCGCCCAGTAATACAGGTCGAAGGCCGTCACGTCCGAAGAAGAGGCGATGATGTTCGTGTTCCCCTTCATGACGACATTGCCGTTGTTGAAGCTCAACGCCATGTCTTCCCCGCCGGCCTGGTTTGCAGAGTTGATGGTCATATCTTCGAAGGTTACGTTCGCGTAGCTCTGGAAAATACGCTTGATCTTCGTATTGCCCTCGCCAATGCCGATTGTGCCGTTTTTGAAGGTGAGGTTCGAATCTTTCAAGAGCTGGAAGGCGTTCGTTTCGGTGCCCGTCGATCCGGCTCCAGGGCCCATCAGCGTGTAGCTATGCCCGCCGAAATCGAGCGTGAAATCTTTACCGCTCGGCACGGCGATTCCCTGCGCGCCCGAGATGTCACTCTGCAGGAAGATGGTCTCGCCCTTCCCCGCACCGACGTTGCCGTCCTTAGGATTGATGAACGCCTGAAGCGCGCCGAACGATCCCGGATAGAACGACTTCGTGCCGTCCTCGTTGTAGGCATATTCATACGTAGAATAATCGACCGGCTTTACGTCGGCAGCGGTTTCACTCCAAGCCCAAAACGACACGGCACGCTGACCTGCGGGGAAAATGACCGGTGCAGCCGTGGTGTCAACGGCAACCAGGCTGTTCTCGCCCATGACGAACGAGTTGTCAGACAAATTGAGAGGAGCCTGTGCGGATCCTTTTACCTGGACAAAGTGCTCGAACACGTCGAACTTGAACTCGTTGCCCGACACATTCGCGCCTGCGGTCTTCTGGAAATAGAACGCACCGGCATTGTCGAACGTGTTACCCGTAATTTCAAAACCCGAAGCATCCGCATCGGAAGTCGTAATGCACGTGGCTTCGGCGCCAGAGCCGCTCGTCGGTCCATTGGCAACACTGTAAACCGAGTTCTTGAAATTAGAATCCTTAATAGTCACTTTGCCATTGATGCTCGGGAACATCGTACGGAACGCACCGTCGAACGTGCTGCCCTCGAACGTAAAACTACCCGACGCACCCTGCCCGTTCACGTAAAGACCGTACGACCACTCAGGAGCATCAACCGCGACGCCACCGTTGTTCGTATCGTTCGTGAAGAGGCAATTCGCAATACGAATGTTTGCATTGTTCCCCGAAAGGGTCTGCGACAAATATCCGCTTCTAGCAAAATCTTCGTTAGGATACTTCACCGTCACGCCATCCATCACAATATTCGTATCCGCAATCTCACTACCAATCGTCAAAAGATAAGACGAATCGGTTGTCAGCGTAAGGTCCTTCAAGGTGCCGTTTTTCAACGTCGTATTGCCGACAATCGAATATTTGTCCCGCCCGTCAATGGTCACGTTCTTATTGACGGTCACGTTTTCGTTGACGTCTCCATCAAGCACGATAGTCGATCCATCTTCGGCAGCATTAAGGGCATCACTCAAAGTCGTATAGACCCCATCAGAAGCAGCTCCATCAGGATCGACAAGCAAAGAGCCTCGCTGCGCGCCGGTATCGTTTTGAGCAACCTGATTGCCCACACCATCCTGGGCAAGCATGTCATCTACCACGTTGCCGCGCTGCAATGCTGCGCTTTGGCTCGCACTCGCCTGAGCGTCGGCAGCCTCGTCGGCGAACGCCGCCGCAGGCACGCCCACCGTAGGCACCAGCGCCGCCGAAAGCAGAACCGCCATACCGCGGCTCGCCGTTTTCTTCTGTCCCATCAAACACCCCTTCGTACACGGAAATGCGAAAGCAAGCGACGTGTCGCCGCTTGCTTTCGGCCTCTTCCGTTCTTACCAATATGGAGCCAAGTATATATGCACCCCCCCCGAATTCAATTATGAACTGGGGATATTCAATTTTTCAGCTGCTTTATGTCTTTACTGAAATTCATATTGCATAGATATGAATTATTTTCGAGAAAAATGCATGAATATACCGCCATGCCTCCCTGCCGCACCGGAAAGAACCAGCATCACAAAGGGATGCCAGGACGAAAAGGCAAAGGACTGGAGCCGTAATCGCAAAAAGCCCCGCAAGAAAGACGAACCGGTCCAGACCCCCGCTAACGCCCACAAAACCAGCCGAAAGCAAACGAGGCCGGGACAAAAGCCCCGGCCTCGATGCCTTGCTTCTTAAGGATAGCAACCCTTACGTCACAATCGCACAAACCTATTCGTACATGCCGTTAATGAAACGCATCACCACGGCAGCGGTCTCGGCACGAGTAGCACCGCCTCGCGGGTCGAGGCGACCGGAGCCATCGGCATGACCGTTGATAACACCCTCCGCCACAGCCCAGGACAGGGCCTCGGCCGCGTAGTCAGAAGCCTGCGCGCCGTCGGCGAAGCCCGACAAATCAGCGCGAGCCGACGTGTCCAGGCCCAGGTGCTGCGCGTAGCGCATGGCGAACACGGCCATCTGCTCGCGGGTCACCGGGTCGTTTCCGCCGAAAACGGATCCGTCGCCGTAGCCGTTGACCACACCCGTTGCCTCGCCCCAAGCGGCCGCCGCAGCGAACCACTCGCCGTCCACGTCCTCAAAGCCCGCCTCGGGCGCCAGGGGCTTGGATTCGGCGCGGTGCAACATGGTCACAAACATCGCGCGCGTGGTGGGCGCGCCGCCGTCGAAGAGGAGCGTGCCATCCCCCTGCGGGACGCCCGTCAGGATGCCGCGCGCGCCCACGAAGTCGGCCGTGCCGTCGGATCCGTACCACGCGCCTTCCACGTCGGGGAACGACGGCGAGGCGTCGACCACTTTGATCGTCACGTCGCCTTCGGCTTCGAACACGGCGTTGCCCTCGGCGTCAACACCGCACTTGGGCAGCAGGACCCCGTTGCCGTCGGCGTCGACCGCGTACACGACCACGCCATGGTTCGGGGCACCATCCTCGGAAGCAGCCACAGGAACGGCAACCTTGACAGGCGCTGCTCCAGCTGCCGCCGTCGGCATCTTCACCTCAACGGCAGGGGCCTTATCGGCATCGACCGCAGGCTTGGCGGACTCGAGCGGCAAAACGACCCTTCCCGCTTCGACAGCCTCGTCGGAAACTGCCACTTCGGCAGAAGTGATATTGCCATCGGCATCCTTAGAAACCACGGACGCCGTGCCGTCGGCAGATTCCGTGGTCACGGTCTGGGAACCGTCGGGAGCCGTTTCGGTCGTGACGGTCGACCCGTCGGGACGCTGCTCGACATCCACGTCGACTTCAGGCTCGGGGTCGGGCGCAGGCTCAGGCGCAGGACCGGGGCCGGGCGCGGGAGACGCAGACACAACCTCGACCATGCCGTCTTCGGCAGCCTGCACGACATAGCCTTCCGCAATAAGATCGGCAGAAGGCTCCGTGTTGTACCTACCGCCCCAAGCGATTCCCTTGCAATCGGTGCTCTCAAGAGCCGCGCCCGATGCAGAATCGGTGCTCATGAACGTGCCGCCGTCGATACGAACGGCTACCTTCGCAATGTCTTCAGGAGCGTTCTGCTGAAGGTTCGACTCGCGCAAGCCGTACACGCCGCTGATGGCAGGCGAGCCGGAAACGACAACCGAGACGGGCGCCTTGGTCATCTCCTGCGCCACCGCGATACCGCAGCCCGTGATTCTGTTGCGGCCGTCGTTGTTGATACTGGTGCGCGGCTCCTCGCTGAAGGGACCCGTACCCTTGATGACGGCGTCGCCAGAGACGGAGAGCTTGCCCGCTCCGACTTCTACGCCGGTCTTGCCCTCAACAATGCCGCCCGTGATTTCCGTAGATCCATTGATGCCTGAGGTGCAAACTCCAATGCCCCGATCGCCCGTTGCCTTGACCGTACCGCCCGAAATGGTCAACTTCACGCCACTATCTATTGCTCCACAGTCGGAGTCGGCAAGTTCGGGCATTCTGTTCTTCTCGACACCGGCAACTGCACCTTCGACAACGCCGCCCGACACGAGAACGGAGACGAAGCCTCGTTCCTTGGAACCTTGCGCAAAGATGCCGCTCCTGCCCGCCTTGATAACGCCGCCTTGCACCTCGGCGAAAGGCCTCCCGTCACGCATGTTCCAGTCGTGCGAAACCGAAGAGCCGACATAAAGGCCGTCATCGGCGGACTCTATCGTTCCCCCCTTCATAACGAACGACCCCGTCCCGACGGCAACCGCGATGCCGGGAGTCTCGCGACCGCCCCATTCCCCCTTGGAAACGCGCACAACGCCACTTTGCCCATCGCTCGAGTCATCAAGCACCATGGAGCCGTTGCGGTCGATGCTGAAAGCGCTACCAGACGCGTCGATGCGCTTGCCGTTCAAATCGAGCGTCAGGGCTTTGTCGAATAACCCCTCACCACCGCTGGGAAGCGTCGCGTTCGTAATCATGCCGATGGTAGCCCCCGATGGCGCCTCGGCGATCGCCTGGGACACCGTCGCATACTGCTTGCCGCCGACCTGCGCACAATACGTGACATCAGCCTCGTCCACGATCGAGGCCATACCGTCCTCGCCCACCATGGCAACGCGACCCTCCGCAATCAAGTCGGAAGAGGGCACTGTGTTGTACCTGCCGCCCGTAACGACTCCCTTGCAGTCAGCGATTTCGAGAGCCGCTCCTCCATATTCGGAACCTTTGCTCATGAACGTGCCGCCGTCGATGCGGACGGTCACCTTCGCAATGTCTTCAGGGGCATTATTCTCCAAATTCCATTCGCGCAGACCATATACGCCGCTAATGGAGGGCGCGCCGGAAATCTGCACGTTAATGCGCTCTTTGGTGACCTCCTGCGCAACCGCGATACCACAGCCGCTAATCCTATTTGGACCGTAATCGCCATGATCGGTATGCGACGACTCGAGGAACCGCCCTGTACCCGTAATTGCCGCATCGCCCGAAACAAGAAGCTCTCCCGCGGCAACCTCTATGCCGGTATCGCCCTCGATGGTTCCACCCGTGACCTCGGCAACGTCGTTGACGCCATCAAGGCAAAGAGCAACACCATGCGTGTTATCTCCAGCCCCCGCCCTGAGCGTTCCGCCTGAGATAGAAACCTTCACCCCGCCGTGGGGCCTCGCCACTCCATTTTGGTTCTGGTTAGGGTACGACGCAGCACTTGTCCAAATGCCATGGCCACCACCGGAAACCAAGCCGCCAGAAAGGGAAACGGAAACGCCCGACCGCTCCTTGAACCCGTCCACGCTAATGGCGGTGTATTCAGCATCGATGACTCCACCCTTGATATCAACAACGGACCTGCCTACCTGAAACTCCTCTTCCGCGGCCCCGTTATGAATAACGCCAACACGAAGACAAACGCCAGACTCGATTGTCCCGCCCTCCATGACGAAGGAGCCATTCCCCACCGTTATCGCAGACGTTCCTCGAGCATCCGCTGACACAACGCCGCTTTGACCCTTGCTCGAATCGCGCAGCGTCAAAGCACCTCCATCATAGATGGCAAAGGCGCTTCCAATCGCATCGATGCGATTGCCGTTCAGGTCGAGTGTCAACGCTTTGCCGCATACTTCCTCGGCATCATCGGAAATTGTCGCGTCCGCAATCATGGTGATGACAGACCCCGACGGCGCCTCGGCAATCGCCTGGGAAAGCGTCTCATACTGCTTGTCGCCAACCTGCGCCACGTTTGTTTCGGGCGCAGCAACCACGCCTGCGTCCGCCGCCTCTTCAGAACGCGCACCGCCCGACTCCTGAACGACAACGGCCTGGTCGACCTCGTCAGCAACAGCCACCGCAGGAACACCCAACGACGCGGCCAACGTGGCCGCCGTGACGACAGACAACGCCTTATTCCGCTTGCTCTGCATCTCCATCTCAGCCCCCTCATCCCGGTTTTGAAGTGCAATTTCCGCTCACAACCACCCGAACGAATTCTGCAAATGAATATCATTACAGTATCAAATCACCCCCCCCCGCAACAAAAACACCCGAGATGCCGTTCACGCCGCATTCCGCAAATAACCTGCATGTTTTCAGGCTCCTCACGGCATCACATCGTGCATAAAAAAGCGGGCTCCTTTCGGAACCCGCTACAAGCGCTTTCGTATTCGTAAAACCGCGCGATCACGCAATTATCTTGGTGCTAGTCGTCGGAAAGGCGCTTCTTGATGGCCTCTTTCTTCTGACCCCATTCTTCCTGCCATTCCGCCTCTTCGCGCGCCTCGCGCTCGGCCTCTTCCTTCTGCTTCTTCACGCGGTTGCCCAAAACCAGGCGCGCCACCAGAAGGCTGACTTCGTAGAGCATGAGCAACGCCGCGAACATCATGAGCATGGTGACAGGCGATGCGTCCAGCGTGACCATGGCGGAAATGACCATGAGCACGATGTAGACCGTACGCCAGGAATT
>JAUNLI010000115.1 GCA_030532315.1 Slackia sp. | reverse complement strand
AAGAGGGCGCCGCTGCGGTCGACGCCATCAAGGACGCGGTGCATTCGACGTATCGTCCCGAGGTGATCGGCGACATCGGCGGATTCGGCGGGTTGTTCTCCGCGGCCGCCATGAAAGACATGGAAGACCCCATTCTCATTTCCGGCACCGACGGCGTGGGAACCAAGCTCAAGGTCGCGCAGCTGATCGGCAAACATGACACGGTGGGCATCGATTTGGTGGCCATGTGCGTCAACGACATTCTTGCCTGCGGCGCCGAGCCTTTGTTCTTCCTCGACTACATCGCCATCGGCAAGCTGCGCCGCGAACATGTCGCCGGCGTTGTCGGCGGCATTGCCGACGGTTGCCGTCAGGCGGGCTGCGCTTTGGTCGGCGGCGAAATGGCCGAGCATCCAGGCGTCATGGATCCCGACGACTACGATCTTTCCGGTTTCTGCGTCGGCGTTGTCGACCGTCCGAAGATGATCGGTCCTGACAACGTGGTTTGCGGCGATGTCGTGGTGGGCCTGCGTTCAAGCGGCTTCCATTCCAACGGCTATTCGCTGGTGCGCAAGGTCATGGTGGAA
This sequence comes from Slackia sp., assembly GCA_030532315.1. GTDB lineage: Bacteria > Actinomycetota > Coriobacteriia > Coriobacteriales > Eggerthellaceae > Slackia. The sequence continues at coordinate 6,701 of JAUNLI010000115.1, read as the reverse complement.
GGAAAGACCGCCGAAGATCTGGCCAAGACCGACGAACGCCTGGGCGGCAAGACCATCGGCGAGGCCCTGATCGAGCCGACGCGCATTTACGTGAAACCTGTCTTGTCCTGCCTGCGCGCGCTTCCGGGCGCTGTGCATGCGCTTGCGCACATTACGGGCGGCGGTATGACGGAAAACCTCAACCGCGCCTTGCCGAAGAGCCTCGATGCGTTGGTCGACCCCGCGAAGTGGGAGGTTCCCGGCATCACGCAGATGGCCGTCGAGGCGGCGGGTCTGTCCGACGAGGAGGCGCTCAAGACCTTCAACATGGGTATCGGCATGGCGTTGATCGTCGATGCATCCCAGGTCGATGCGGTGATTGAGAAATTGAAGGCAGAAGGGGAAGACCCCTGCGTCATCGGCGAAATCATCGAAGGCACGGGCTGCGTGCGTTATCCTGCTTAGCAGTGTCGCCGTCGGGCTCGCCCGGCGTGAGGAAGCGAAGCGTCGCGAAGGCGAGCTTCGCTTCCTTTGTTTTGTGCATGAATCGAAGGAAGGAGCGCCATGGCGCTGAAAATCGGTGTTCTCATCTCTGGTTCGGGTTCGAATCTGCAGGCCATTATCGACGAAATCGAGGCGGGTCGCCTTGATGCGGAGATTCGCGTGGTCATTTCGAGCCGCCCTGATGCTTATGGGCTTGTGCGCGCGAAGGAAGCCGGCATCCAGACCATCGCGCTTTCCAAAGACGTCTACGCCGACTACGAGACGGCCAACGAGGCGATCGCGAGCGAGCTTGCGCATGCGGGTTGTGAATATGTGGTCATGGCGGGCTATATGCGCATGGTCACCGATCCCATTCTGATGGCGTTTCCCGATCGCGTGCTGAACTTGCATCCCGCGCTGCTTCCGTCGTTCAAGGGCGCGCACGCTATTCGCGACGCCTACGAGGCGGGCGTGAAGGTGACGGGCGTCACGGTGCATTTCGCGAACGCCGAATACGACAAGGGCCCCATCGTGGCGCAGCGTGCGGTCGAAATCGCCGAAGACGATACGCTCGAATCGCTCGAGGAAAAGATCCATGCGGTCGAACACGGCCTGTATCCCGAGGTGCTGCAGCTGATTGCCGAAGGCCGCGTAAGCGTGGGCGCCGATCGCAAGGTGCACATCGCAGAGTAGCGTGTCGATACGGGCCGACTTTTCGCCCGATTGAACGCAAAAGCCTCGGCCTTCCTCGTTCGGATGTGCGGCTGCAAAATGCGATTTTATGTTTGTCGCATGCTTGGAATGCTGATATATTCTGAAATAAGAATAAACGGACCCTCGTTTGTCGGGGGTCCGTTTTGCGAGAGGGCATGTTTTCCGAAGCCTGTATGCTTTCAGGGCTCGTTGCCATAGGTGCGGCGTCTTTGCGGTCGCAAGGTTGTCCGTCAGATTCGGGTCGGATGCCTTGCGAATCGTCTGCGCGGTTTCGGGGAACAAGGCGAAGGGAACGCCTTTCGTCGGGGGATTATCTGAAAGGAACCAGACATGCGTAAAGAAACGCTTCTTGCCATCGCGGCCGATTTGCGCGCGGGACGTGCGGTCGAGCTGTCCGTGGAAGACTTCCCGTGCTTTTCCGAAGAAGCCGCCGAGGCGGATAAGCGTACATCTCCCGAGGTGCTTGCGCGTATTTCCGCCGCGTTGACGGCCGAAGATGCTTGCGTGTTCGAGCGCGCCGCCCGCGCGATTGACGAGGGCGACCTCGCCTGGATCGGCTTCAAAGTGGTGGAAGACGCTGCCGTTGCGGTGTCCAACGTCGACAACGAAGTCACGAAAAAATACGGAGATGTCGGTAGCGCCGACGGTTGCGATCTGGTGTTTTTCTGCAACGATGCCAAAGAGGTCGTGTCTGCCCGTGAATATTCCGCCCGCGATTTCTTCCAGATGAAAGACGTCACGCGCGGCCCCTCGATGCATAACGACCAGTTCGACGGTCTGACGTGGACGTCTGTCGCCTTGTTCGATCCGGTGAAGGTGTGGCTGCTCGGCGCGTCCGACGTTGCGGTGGAGACGGCCGTTCTTGCCCGCCATGTGGGCTTCGAGGTGGAAGTGGTCGATGACGACGCATCCTTCCTCAACGAGGAGCGCTTCCCCGATGCGAAGCGTACGTTGATCGCGTCGTTTGACGAGCTTGGCGCCGTGGAGGCCGACCCGTCCGATTATGTGTGCGTGGTCACGCGCGGCCATATGCACGATCCCGAAGGCTGCGTGTGGGCAAGTGAGCAGGGCGTGCATTATGTCGGCATGATGGGCTGCAAGGGCAAGAACAGCCGTGTACGCGACTTGTGCCTGGATGCGGGCATGACCGAAGCGCAGTGGGATGCCGTCAAGCGTCCGATCGGTTTGAAGTTCGGCGCAAAGACCCCTGCCGAACTGGCCATCTCCATCGTGGCCGAGCTGGTGGACGTACGTTACAAGCAGCGTTACAGCCAGGAGGCGCGCGACAAGCACGACAACGGCCTTTGGTAGGGGCGCTCTATTCGGCTTTGCCAGAGCGAAGAGAATGAAATCTTGTGAAGGCGGGTGCGGAGGCGCTCGCCTTTTTTGTGAGAAGAGGCTGGGGTGCGCATGGGCGCCGGAGGGCGGGAGCCCATGCGCGAAAGTCCTTTCGCGATATGGCCTTGCCAGCGTCTTTGCATGCGGCGTTCGGCTGCATGGTATCGGAGCGGGGACTCTTGCGCATGATGGGCACCTACAGCAGATGGGATGCTTCGGCGCCCCTCCTACGAAATAAAGGGTAAATTGCGCGGATTCGTGGCAATTCGCCGAACGATGCCGCTTGCCGTGCATGTTGCGGTTGCGCGGCGTTACTATAAGGCCATTCAGCAACGGCTGGCGTCTAGCAGGAAGGAAAAGCAGGATGAGCAATCCTCAGGTCAAACGAGCGCTCATGTCGGTTACCGATAAAACCGGCATCGTGGAGTTCGCCCGTGCGCTTCATGAAGAGTTCGGCGTGGAAATTGTTTCCACGGGTGGCACCGCCAAGGTCATCGAGGCCGCAGGCGTGCCCGTGCGCCCGATTGACGATTTGACGGGGTTCCCCGAGATGATGGACGGCCGCGTGAAGACGCTGCACCCCAAGGTGCATGGCGGCTTGCTTGCCAAGCGCGATAACGCCGAGCATATGCGACAGGCCGAAGAGCACGGCATCGGCATGATTGACATGGTGGTCGTCAACCTGTATGCCTTCGAGAAAACCGTCGAGTCGGGCGCCGAATTCGGCACCTGCATCGAGAACATCGATATCGGCGGCCCCTCCATGCTGCGTTCCGCCGCAAAGAACTTCGAGAGCGTCGCCGTGGTCACCGAGCCCGAGCGTTACGACGCCATCCTCGAGGAAATGCGCGCTAACGATGGCGCCACCACCCGCGAGACCCGCGTGGCCTTGGCCTTGAAGGTGTTTGAGACCACGAATGCCTACGACGGCGCAATTGCCCGTTGGCTGGGCGGCCAGCTGAACGACCAGGCCGAACTGCACCCCACGCAGCGCGATTTGCATCTGGTGAAGCAACAGGACCTGCGTTATGGCGAAAACCCGCACCAGGCTGCCATGTATTACCGTATGCCCGAGTTCGCCACCGCTCATTCGCTGGTCAATGCCGAGCAGCTCAACGGCAAAGAGCTTTCGTACAACAACATCCTCGACACCGACGCTTGCTGGGCTATCGCCCGCGAGTTTACCGACCCGGCGGTTGTGATTCTGAAGCATCAGAACCCCTGCGGTTCCGCTACCGCCGCCACGGTGGAGGAGGCCTACGATAAGGCCTTCGCGTGCGACCCGAAGAGCGCGTTCGGCGGCATCATCGCGGCCAACGTCGAGGTGTCGCTCGCCATGGTCGAGCACATCAACGAGAACAAGCAGTTCGTCGAGGTGCTGATCGCTCCTTCGTATGAGCCTGCCGCTCTCGAGCTTTTGCAGCAGAAGAAAAACCTGCGCGTTCTGCGCACCGGCGGCGTAGACGCGCCTGCCGCGATCGAGTTCCGCAGCGTTGACGGCGGCATGCTTGCCCAGGTGTTCGACCGCGTGAACGAAAAACCCGAAGATTTCACCGTTCCTACCAAGCGCAAGCCCACCGAGGCCGAGATGGACGAGCTCATGTTCGCCTGGAAGGTGTGCAAAGGCGTGAAGTCCAACGCCATTCTGGTTTCCAAGAACCGTGCGGGCATCGGCATGGGCCCCGGTCAGCCGAACCGCGTGGATTCCGCGCGTCTTGCCTGCGAGCGTGCACATGAGGCATGCGAGCGCATGGGCATGTCGGCCGACGGTCTGATGGCCGCTTCCGACGCGTTCTTCCCGTTCCGCGATGGCGTCGATCAGCTGGCGGGCTATGGCGTGACTGCCATCATCCAGCCCGGCGGCTCTGTGCGTGATGACGAAGTCATCCAGGCATGCGACGAGCACGGCATCGCTATGGTGTTCACCGGACACCGTCACTTCCGCCACTAAAGGATGTTCCGTCGGCCTTTCGGCCGACGGAACAGCTCGTCCGGCTGCGCGGAGATGGGGCGGCCGCCTTGGCGCTCCAAGCCCTCGTCGCGTACCTAAGTACGCTTCCTCGGGCTTTCACGCCAATCCGCCTCGCCGCATCCCCGCTCGCCTGCGTAGCGGCAACCTGGGGTTCGTCCGTTTCGCGGTTTTCCTTGTTTGAAAATGAATGGCCTGGGTACGTTTGTTGCCCAGGCTTTTCTTTTGCGTTTATTCTTGCCGATGTCGGCAATTTCTTGTTTGTTTTTGCTGTTATCGGCAATTTCAAGTACTTGTATGTCATGATTTCTGTCTGATATTGCCGATGGGGGTGTGTTATGAGCTTCATGACGGTTGTCGAAGCTGCGCAGAAGTGGGGCATCTCGCCGCGCAGCGTGCGCAATTACTGTGCACAGGGGCGTGTCGAAGGGGCGTTCCTTTCGGGCAAAACATGGCAGATTCCTGCTGATGCGGAAAAGCCCCGCCGCATGCATGCGGCGGAAAAAGGGGGCGTTCATCCCCGGAACGCTTTGTTGGCGCGCATTTTCCAGGAAAAAGAAGCGGGAATGAAGGGCGGAATCTATCACAGGCTGCAGGTCGATCTCGCCTATAACTCGAACCACATTGAAGGCAGCAGGCTTACGCTCGACCAGACTCGGCTCATTTTCGAAACGGCCACGATCGGCGTCGGGGATGCCTCGGTTCGCGTGGACGACGTCATTGAAACGATGAATCACTTCCGCGCCGTCGATTACGTTATCGAAAACGCAATGGTGCCTCTTTCCCAGCCTTTGATAAAGCGGCTGCATTCAATTTTGAAGTCGTCGACGACGGACAGCGCTAAAGAATGGTTTGCGGTGGGGGATTATAAACGTCTTCCGAACGAGGTTGCCGGGCGTTCGACCACACCTCCCGAACGTGTTGCCGATGACGTGTCGGATCTTCTCCGCTGGTATGGCGCGACGGATCGGTCTTTTGAGGATGTCGTCGAGTTTCATGTTAGATTCGAGCGCATCCATCCTTTTCAAGACGGCAACGGACGCATCGGCCGCCTCATCATGCTCAAAGAATGTTTGGCGAATGGCATTACCCCGTTCGTGATTGCGGATGATATGAAGTTCTATTACTACCGAGGTCTTGCGGAATGGGACGATGAGCGTGGCTTTCTTCTGGAAACGTGCCGCGCTGCGCAGGATTCGTTTAGGGCGGTGCTCGATTACTTTCGCATCGATCATTAATAGGGCTCGTCGATGGGGTTTTACGACGAATCAAAAGCCGCGGCTCCCTACTGGCATCATCCGATTAACATCAATGATGTTAAAAAAATGATATTAATCGGCTTAACTATATTGGTTGAAGCGGCTATGTTTCCGTGCATTTAATTCAATCGGCCTCATTCGGTGTGCTTTGATGGCGATAATGCTGTATATCGAAAACATGATTCGCCATGCGACTTGCTATGGAGGTGAGTGGATGCAGAGCCCCGTTGTTTCCAATGACATCAATGTTCTTTCTTCGACCAGGGAGAATCATTATTTCGATCGCAAGAGCGCTCGAATAAAGCCCCACGACCTTGCGCGTACTGTCATCGCATTCGCGAATGCATCGGGAGGAAAGCTTGTTGTCGGAATTGAGGATGGCGGGAAAATTACGGGATTCGGGTGTCAAAAAGCTCAGCCCATCGAAGCCTTTGAGCAGTGCCACATTACGGAATGCTCCCCGTCGCCCGATGTTTCTTACCTTCGGATGCGCGAGACGCGTTATTCGCGAAATCCTCGGATCGCGCGCACCCTCATTGAATTCGAATGGGTTCGTGAACTCAATGAGGGAGTGAAACGCATCTACACCGAAATGCAGGCGATGCTTCTCTCCGATCCCGTGTTTAGTGAACCCGACAGGTCAATGGTACAACTTACGCTTGAAAATAACATTGGTTCCAGGATGTTGAGACAACGGGATGCCATTGAGGTTCGTCTCTCTAAGGATGTTCTTGATGGGTTGAGCGAATACGAGCTTATTGCTGTTCAAGCTGCGTATGCGAATGGAAGTGTGACGACGAAGGGTCTTGCTGAGTTGATCGGCAGGAGTACTCGATCGGCTTCTTCTGTCCTTAAAGCCCTTGCTGACAAGGGTGTTCTTTCCTGGCATGGGACGGCTCGCAATGACCCTGCGCAATACTATTCGCTTGCATGAGGCTCGGTTCTTCGGAGTAGTTTCG
>JAUNLI010000114.1 GCA_030532315.1 Slackia sp. | reverse complement strand
GCTCCGATTCCCCCGAGTCCGCCGAGCGCGAGATCGGCGTGTTCTTCGGCGCGTAGCATTCAAGAAGGCAACGCGTTCGGGCCATTGAACAGGTGTCCTTGCATAGGAGGAACGCGTGCTTTACCGTATCATCGATGCCGATGACCTTCCATCGCTCATTCGAGCTTTTATGGAATCATACGAATTTGTAGCCCCGGTCAAGCATGGCCAGGGCTACATTTTCGATGTGATTGAAAACCCCGACGACGTGGTGCTCGATTATCCCACCACCATCGCGTCGCCGAAGAAATTCTTCCTCCCCAGCGAGGAAACCCTCTTTAAATTCGATGTCGCCGAAAACGACGTGAGCGAATTCGAGCTCGACGTCAAGCCGCGCGTGCTTTTCGGCGTGCATCCGTGCGATCTTAACGCTATCGAGCGCCTTGATTCGGTGTTTCTCGATGCACGTTATAGCGATCCCTACTACCGCGCTCGCCGCGAAGCCACGCTGATCGTCGGCGTGGGCTGCACGCCTACTGCGAGCTGTTTCTGCCATCGCGTCGATGCCGACGAGGCTCCGCGTGGATACGATCTTTTCCTGCAGGATCTGGGCGATCGCTACTGGGTTTCCATCTCGTCGGTTGCGGCGGCTGAGATTCTTGAGGAAAGCACTCATTTGCGCGAAGCCACCGATGACGATCGTGCGGCGTTCGCTGCTGCCACGCATCGACGCACGGCGGCGTTCGACGACTCCATTCCCAACGTGCAAGACATCGCCATGCTGATGGACACCTACCATCGCGATCCTTTCTGGGCCGAGCTCGGGTCTCGCTGCCTGAATTGCACCGCCTGTGCTGCGGTGTGTCCTACGTGCATGTGTTTCGACATCAAAGACATTCTTTCTCCCGACGCTAAGACCGGCGAGCGCGTGCGCACGTGGGATTGCTGCACGAGTCCGGAATTCGCCCAGGTGGCAGGCGGGCACAACTTCCGCGCCGATGAACGCGGCCGCGTTCGCCATCGCATGTATCACAAGCTCAACGGCTTCAAGGTGAAGCACGGCAGCATGCTGTGCGTCGGTTGCGGACGCTGCGTGCGCGCTTGCAAGACCAATATCAATCCTATCGAGGTGTTCAAGTTCTTCGACGAGAAAACCCGCACTTCGGCTGTGACGACCAAGGAGGCAAGCGATGCCGAATAGCCATGCGCACACAACGTCGGTGCAGGTGACAAAACTCGGCAGCGCCGACCACGTGAAGACGGGCGCCGAGCTGATGGCCGAAAACCCCTATCGTCCTTGGCCTGCGCGCATCACATCCATCACCGACCTCACCGCCACGGAAAAACTGTTCGAGTTCCGCTTGATCGACGAGCGTATCCGGTCGGCGTTTCACCAAGATCCGGGCCAGTTCGTCGAACTTTCCATCTTCGGGGTGGGCGAGGCGCCTATTTCCATCTCTTCGGCGCCGTCCAAGCAGGGCTTCATCGAACTGTGCGTGCGTCGCGCGGGGCGCTTCACCGAAGTGCTGCATACCATGCAGTGCGGCGACGTGGTGGGCATTCGCGGGCCGTTCGGGCGTGGTTTTCCCTTCGAGGAAATGAAGGGCCACGACATCCTGCTTGTGGCGGGCGGTCTGGGTATCGCTCCTTTGAAGTCGTTGATCAACTACATCCACGACGAGCGTCACGCCTTCGGCAAGGTCACAATCATCTACGGGTCGAAAAACCCGCGCGAAGTCATGTTTCGCCACCAGTTCGAAATGTGGAAGCATCGCAACGATTTCGACCTTCATCTCACCGTCGACAACTATGAAGAGGGCTGGGACGGCGAAGTGGGCCTTGTTACCAAGCCTTTCGAAAACCTCGAGGTCGATGCAGAAAACACCTACGGTGTGCTGTGCGGGCCTCCGGTGATGTATCGCTTCGTCGTGGAAGAGATGCGCAAGAAGGGCATTCCTTACGACCGCATCTATATGAGCTTCGAGCGGCATATGAAGTGCGGCATGGGCAAATGCGGCCACTGCCAGGTCGGGCATCAGTACGTATGCATCGACGGGCCGGTGTTCAACTATTGGGAAGCGAAGAATATCCAGGGGTCGATGTAATATGGCATGCTCGAATAACAGGGCCGATTCGCGGCCGCGCGTGGTCATTGTGGGGCTTGCGAGCTGCTTCGGCTGCCAGCTTCAGATAACCAACGACGAAGCGCATCTTCTCGATGTGCTAGGACAGCTCGACCTTCGCTATTGGCAGCTGGCTTCAAGCGCTCCCGAGCCCGAAGGCGATGTCGATGTGGTGGTGATCGAAGGCGCGGTTACCACGGAGGAAAGCAGACGTTGCGTCGAGAAGTGGCGCGAGCGCGCGAATACGCTCATCGCCGTGGGTGCATGCGCCGTGACGGGCGGCATTCCCGGCATGGCCGCAAAAGACCTCGACCCGCGCTTCGGAAAGGTCTATGAGGACGGCGTCCCCGAGGCATGCGGGCAAACGTGCTCGCCGTGCAGCGTGTCGTCGGTCGTCAAGGTCGATTTTGAGGTGCGTTCGTGCCCTATCGACACCGCCGATTTCATTCGCGTGCTCGAACGTGCGCTTTACGGCAGCAACCAGCTTGTGTTGTCCGACACCATGTGCGGAAGCTGCAAGCGCAACGAGAGCGGCTGTTTCTGGCGACAGGGCAAGCAGTGCCTCGGTCTGGTCACGCTGGCGGGCTGCGGTGCGAAGTGCGTGAACCTGGGAAGGGAGTGCAACGGCTGCCGCGGGCTTTCGCCCCACGCCAACCTGAATGCCGCGCGCGCCATGGTGGCCGCAATGGGCATGAGCGTGTCCGATTTCGACGATTCGCTGGAGCTGTTCAACCAGACGAGCCCGATGCTGCAAGAGGGGGAATAAATGGCCACGACGACGCTTTCCATGCATCATATCGCCCGTGTCGAAGGCCACGGCAACGTGCATGTTTCGATCGAAGACGGCGTGGTGCGCGACGTGCGCATGAACATCGTCGAGCCTGCGCGCCTGTTCGAATCCATGGTTGCGGGGCGTTCTTTCGACAAGGTGAGCTATATCGCATCGCGCATCTGCGGCATCTGCTCGTCGAGCCATGTGGTGACAGACCTCATGGCCATCGAGGACGCTTTCGGCGTCGAGGTGTCGCCGCGTACGCGTATGCTGCGTGAGCTGCTTGTCTACGGAAGCTATCTGCAAAATCACGCCTCGCATCTGTTCGTGTTCGCTGCCCCCGATTTCGTGGGCGAGGAAAGCCTTTTCCCCGTTGCCGAAAAAGACCCCGATCTTTTCCAGGGCGGCCTTGGCATCAAGGCGCTCGGCAACGAACTGTGCACGAAGGTCGGTGGGCGTTCCATCCATCCGATCACGGCAGTGGTCGGCGGTTTCACGCACGAGATGACGAGTGCCGAATATCTCGAACTGGCCGACAAGCTTGCTGCCGCCCGCCCGTTCGTCGAGCATGTGGTGGATGTGTTCGCGGGCTTTTCCGTGCCGGATATCGCTTCGGCGGGCGATTTTCTGGCGCTGCACGAAGACGGCCACTATGCGGTCGCATCGGGTCGTCCGTGCTTTGCGAAAGACGGTCTCGCATTCGACGTGCGCGATTATCGCGACCACATCGAAGAATACACGGTCGAGCATTCGGCGGCGTATTTCTCGCGTCGTCGCGATACGGGCGAGACGTTTGCGGCAAGCGCATTGGCGCGCATCAATCTCAGCTGGAACGAGCTGACGCGCGAAGCACGCCTGGCGGCGGCGAAGGCGGGGCTTCGTCCTCCTGCACTCAATCCGTACGACAACAACGTGGCTCAGGCAGTCGAGCTGGTCGACGTATGCGTGCGTTGCGAGGCCATGCTGCGCGAACTGGCGGAAATGCAGGGGTCGAGCGAGCCTGTGGCGTTCGAGCCGAAGGCGGGCCGCGGCGTTGCGATGACCGAGGCTCCGCGCGGTACGCTTGTGCACGATCTTGAGTTCGACGAGGAAGGTCGTGTGACGAAGGCGAACATCATCACGCCGACGGTTCACAACCTGAGTGACACCGAGAAAAACGTGCGCCAGGTAGCCGAGCTTTTGACGGCGCAGGGTGCCGACGAGGCGACGCTTCGCCTCGAAATCGAAAAGCTCGTGCGCGCCTACGATCCGTGTCTTTCGTGCTCGGTTCACTAGGCTGCGTAGTATCTGCAGCCGTGCATCGAAGTTGGCCGTAAGGGACGCTTCGGTCGGTTTGCCTACAGAACGAAAACGGCGACGGGGTTTCCCGCCGCCGTTTTTTTGTACGCAAAACGCCTACGGGGCACGTGTTGCGCGTGATGTTTTGCGGCATTTTCCAACGCCATGCCGGCGGCGACGGTTTTTGCCCGCCGCCGTTTTTTATGCCGCCCTACAAGGCCTTCCCGTACGGGTGCTTATCGTGCGAAAGCGTTTCGGCAGCATGTCGCAGGACGTGCGCGATATGTTCCCGCCGCCTGTACGATGCGCGCAGGCGGCGGTCCGAACTATGGGGCGCAGGATGGCGAACATAGAGACGCTTCATTAAAGCCCCAGGTGAAACGCATCCTGTCCTGCATCGCATGAAATTGAGTAAAAGACGTTTCACGGTGTTTGCGCGATGAATGCGGCTTCGGGAGCCGCGCATAATGGCCTCGTTCGATTTCAGCGTCGGCAATCGGCCTGCTGCTGTCTGCAGACGGCGTGGCATATCGGCGCGAAACCTGCTGAACCAAAATCAATCGGTTTGATTTTGAGCAAATGAGAAAGGAAAGGTACAGGATGAAAATCGTTGTTTCTTTCAAGGTCGTCCCTGACGATCAGGACATCCAGGCCTCCGGCGACGGCAGCCTCGATTTCTCCAAGGCGCACAAGATCGTGTCCACTTACGATCTGAACGCCATGGAGGCTGCAGCGCAGCTTGCCGCCGCCAACGAGGGCTCTTCTGTCGTGGGCGTTACCGTGGGCGATGCGAAGATCGACGACTCCAAGTTGAAGAAGAACGTCCTTGCCCGCGGCGTCGACGAGCTTTTCATGACCGCCGACGATGCGTGCGCCGACATGGACGCCCATGCTACCGCAGCTGCCTTGGCCGACCTGGTTGCCAAGGTGGGCGACTACGACCTGATCCTGTGCGGCGACGGTTCCGCCGATAACTATGCGCAGCAGGTCGACGTGCAGCTCGCTGCCAAGCTTGGTCTTCCCGTTGTCAACGGCGCAACCAAGATCGAAGCGGGCGATGGCTTCGTGACCGTCGAGCGCACCCTCGAAGACGTCGTCGAGACCGTCGAGGTGCCGCTGCCTGCAGTCGTTTCCGTCACTCCCGATGCAGCCACGCCGCGCATTCCCGGCATGAAGGACATTCTGGCTGCCGGTAAAAAGCCGATGAATGTCGCTGCCGCCGAAGGCGCCTATGCCAACGCGATCGAAGTCGTCGACTGCAAGGCACCCGAGCAGGCCGACCGCAAGCTTGAAATCATCGACGCCTCCGAGGACGGCGCCATCGAGAAGTTCGCTGCTGCCATCAAAGCCGCGCTGTAAAGGGAAGGTGGATCGAAAAGATGAAAGCATTCGTTCTCGCTGAACGTTCCGACGCAATTTCCGAACTTTGCGCAGGTGCCCGCACCGTTGCCGACGAGGTCGTCCTGGTCGCCTTCGGCGATACCCAGGTTCCCGACGCCGTGGCCGACAAAATCGTCCACGTCGCCCTTCCCGAGGGTGCTGTGCTCGACGATGCCGCCGACACCGTGATCGCCGCCTTCGAGGCAGAGAAGGCCGAGGTCGTCTTCGTCGAGCCGACCAAGCACATGAAGGTCGTCGCCGGCAAGCTCGCCGCTCATCTGGGTGCCTCTGTGATCACCGACGTCATTGCCTTCGAGGGCGATGTCGCCACCAACATGTATTTCGGCGGCGTGGGCATGAAGAAGCAGAAGGCCGCAGGCGTTGCGATCTATACCGTGGGTGCGGGCGTGTTCGCCGAGGCTCAGGCCTCTGGCGCCAACGCCGTCGAGGAGCTGGCTTGGGTTACTCCCGCCAAGGCCGTCAAGCTGGTCTCTTCCAAGGCTATCGAGAAGAGCGGCGTCGATTTGTTCAAGGCCGACGTCGTCGTGGCAGCCGGCCGCGGCTTCGCTGCCAAAGAAGACCTCAAGATGGCCGAGGACCTCTGCGGGAAGCTGGGCGCGGGCCTTGGTTGCTCCCGTCCGCTGACCGAGGGCGTCGACTGGTTGCCCACCGAGGTTTACATCGGCGTTTCCGGCCTCATGCTCTCTCCGAAGGTCTACATCGCCGCAGGCATCTCCGGCCAGATGCAGCACATGGTGGGCTGCAACCGTGCGACCACCCTGTTCGCCATCAACAAGGACAAGAACGCTCCTGTCTTCAAGCAGTGCGACTACGGCCTGGTGGGCGATATCAACACCGTGCTGCCGGCTTTGACCGCCGCTCTGTAAATCGTTTCGCGGAATGGGCCGGCACGACGTTTTCCGTGCCGGCCTTTTATTAACAACACCAAGGAAAGGATGAGTCAATGGCAGACTTCGACGCGATCGTCGTCGGCTCTGGCTGTGCTGGCTCCGTCGCCGCTTACGAGCTTGCCCGCGCGGGCAAGTCGGTTCTCGTGGTCGAGCGCGGCAACTTCGCCGGTGCGAAGAATATGACGGGCGGCCGCATCTACGGGCATTGCCTGCGTGCCGTGTTCCCCGACAACTTCGACGAGATTCCCTTCGAGCGCAAGGTGTCTCACGAGCGCATTTCGCTTATGTCCCCCGATTCGAACTTCACCATCGATTTCGCTTCCGACGAGCTTCTCAAGGACGGTCAGGAATCTTACACCGTTCTGCGCGGCCCCTTCGACCAGTGGCTGGCCGAGCAGGCTGAAAACGCCGGCGCCGAATACATCTACGGCATCGCGGTCGAAAAGCTGGTGAAAGACGAATCCGGCAAGGTTGTCGGCATTTTCGCAGGCGAAGACGAAATCACCGCAGACGTCGTGGTTCTGTGCGACGGCGCGAACTCGCTTCTCGTCGAGCAGGCTGTGGGCGCCAAGCGCGTTCCCGCTTCCCAGATGGCCGTCGGCGTGAAGCAGGTCTTCGAGCTTCCCGCAGAGGAGATTGAAAAGCGTTTCCAGTGCAACCCGGGCGAGGGCGCCGCGTGGCTGTTCGCCGGCGACTGCACTCACGGCACCTTCGGCGGCGGCATCATCTATACCAACAAGGACTCCATCTCGATCGGCATCGTCGCGGGCATCGAGGCGACTGCTGAGAAGGCCACCGTTCCGGTGTATCAGATGCTTGAGGATCTGAAGAACCGTCCTGAGGTGGCTCCTGTGCTTAAGGGCGCCAAGCTGG
>JAUNLI010000113.1 GCA_030532315.1 Slackia sp. | reverse complement strand
AGGTGAAGGGCGAGTTTCTTGTCGCCGTGGATGACGGTATGGCCGGCATTGTTGCCGCCCTGATAACGCACCACGTAGTCGAAATCACGGGCGATCAGGTCGGTGACCTTGCCCTTGCCTTCGTCGCCCCACTGGGCGCCGACCAAAACCACGTTCGGCATGTTCGTCCTTTCGATTGACATCCCTGAATAGGAAAATGCGTTAGACAACCTTTAGATTATAGCGCTACCACCGTGCAGTCTGCGGCGTGGCGCTTGACGGTCTCAAGAATCTCCTTATGACAGGTAAAAAGTATCACCTGTCGCGATTCCGACAACTCCTTCAACGCCTTGACCGCGCCTATACGCCGCTCGTCGTCGAAATTAACCAGAATGTCGTCGGCAAGCACAGGCAGGCCAGCCCCCACGTCGCTTGCGCATTCCAAAAGCGCGATGCGCAAAGCAAGGTAAAGCTGCTGGCACGTTCCCGTCGAAAGAAAACGCGGCTCAAGACGTTTGCGCACGGCGTCGACGGCAACAAGCTCCCCGTCGGCCTCCATGCGAATTTCCTGCCACGCTCCGTTCGTCATCATGGCGAACAGTTCCGAGGCGCGCCTGTACACCGCAGGAACGCTTTCGCTTTTCCATGCGTCCAGCGCCTGCCCCAGAGCACGGCGGGCCAAAAGCAGCTCCGCAAGTTCCGCAGCGGCCTCTTCTTTGCGCGTGGCCACCTGCGCGGCGCGCGTTTTCAGAATATCGTATTCGTTCAAGTTCAAGCCCGTCTGCAGCGCCTGCTTGAGTTCGCCCAAACGAGCGTCGGAGACGCGCATGCGATTCATGGCGTCATCGCGGGCAGCACGCAATTCCTCTTCCAGCTGCTCAAGGGCGGCCATTCCGCCCGATGCGATGCCGCACTGCTCAAGCAGCTCTTTCCTGCGGGCATGCGCTTGAGCGGCCTCTTGCTCGCCTCTCTTGCGAACCCTGCCCTGCTCGACACGGAAACGAAGTCGGTCGGCGGCGCGAAGGCGGCAGGCACGCGACGCCTCGACAAGAGAACGTGCACGGGAAAGCGACCCATGCGCGCCCTCAAGGCCCATCGAGCAAAGGCGGTCTTTTGCCCCCAGGGAAAAGACCATCTCTTCTTGCTCGCAGGATTCCAAAACATCGCGGGCAATGTTCATCGCATAAGCCGACGATGTTTCACGTGAAACATCCGAGAAGCGCCGCGATGCGTGCAAAGCCGCAAATCCACACACCGCACCCATAAAGACAACGAAGGCAGACACGAGGGCAACGGGCGTTTCTCCGCGCATAACCGAAAAGGCCAGGAGACAAAGGCCCCCGATCACCAAAACAGACGCAAGAACAAGCATCGCAGAAACGGGCGTTTTCTTTTCGCCGCCGCCCGAAGCTTCCTTGCATGCAGACGCTTCGGCGCGAGCTCTGACAAAAGCGTCACGAGCGGCATCGATACGGTTTTCGATACGGGCCTTCTCCGATTCAAGATGCTCTATCTCGGCCAACACCGCCGCTTCCGTTCCTTCGTCGAAAAGCGGCGCATCCGCGGTCGGACGCGACGCCTCCTCGGCCGCCAGGCGCGCGTCGCACTCGCTTATTTCGCGGCGGCTTGCCTTTTCTACCTCCTCCAGGCGCGCCACTTCAGCACGCACGGAAGCAACCGTCTCAATGCGAGCATTCGCCTCGGCAATGCGAGCCGCTGCCTCGTCGTGTTTTTCGACAAGCTCCTCATACTCGCGATATTCATCCTTTAAAACATCGGATGCAGCACGAGCCTGTGCAAGAAGATGCTTGCATTCCTCCTCTTCGGCATTCAATCGCATGAACGAATGCTCGATTGCAGAAGAACGGCTCGTATACGACGCTATCTCCCTATCGAGCGTTGCCAAAACCGAAGCAGGAGACGTTTCAAGACCGGCGCTCGCCGTGAGCAGCTTCGCCGTGATATCCGTCGCCCCTTCAAGACCGCGAAGTTCGTCGCTCGTCAGCGCGAACATTGTCGAAAAGGTGTCTTTGTCGATTGCGTCGAGCAAGGCAGACGCCTCGCCAGGAGAAAACGATGGGCCATCGACGTTGCGCGTACGAGAGATTTCGCATGGTTCGCCCGTCTTCCAATCGACGAAGAAAAGCGTCCCCGAACGTTCGGCCATTTTGGGCCGATAGACGTTTCTTCCGCCATGCGCTTTCTCCCACCCGAACAAAACGCCGCCGATAAAAGCATTCAGCGTGGTTTTTCCCGTCTCGTTTTTTCCGTATACCACGTTCAACCCCGAGGAGAAGGGGCCGACCGACACGTCGAAGAAGCGTCCGAACGCCGCCATGTGCAGTCGATGCAGATACATGCGCGACGCCTTCATCAGCGCTCCTCCCCATCAATCATCGACAACAGTCGGTCTTGCGCGCGTTCAGACAACTCGGGCAACCGCTGCGTCACACCGCGCGGAACGCTTAAGCCGCGACGGGCGAATTCTTCCTGCAGGTATGACAACTGCGCCTGGGAATCGAGGGCGTCTTTACGGGCGCAACGCAGCATTGTTCCCGAAAACGCACTCGACGCAGCAATTTTCTCTTTGTCGCGAACGGGCACCGTCTCGCAAAGGAGCGCATCGCAATAAAAGGAGGGGTAGCTTTCGTTAAGTTCTTGCCTCAACGCTTCCAAGACGACAGGGTCGGATAGCTTCGCATGCAGGTGAGTGGATCCGACGAGCGCGATGCGAGCAACCATCTCTTCGCACGGCACTTCGGCGTTCCTGTCGAACATGGCTCGCACGCATGCCGATATCACCGCATCGGTTCCGACGCACGACGCCACGTCGACATCAAGATTCTCCCAATCAACCTGCGATGTAGGGATGAAAGAAACCTTGTTCGGCAGCCCCTGTTCAAGAGTGACCTTCAAGCACCCCCGAGCGCCGGTCTCCTTAATATCGCGCCCTTGGGCACATCCGCAGAAAGCAATTTTCGGATCGTTTTCCGGAATGAGGAAACGCTTATGGATATGCCCGAGCGCCCAATAGTCCATATCGGCCGCCAGCAGCGATTTCTCGGATGTGGGAGCTTTATAGGGGTCCATCCAAAGACCCGTATGAAGCATCCCGACGCAAAACGGCACATCACGCCCGCACGCTTCCTGCGCCGCCGCACGCGTCATACCCGCCGAAATATCCTCGTCTTTGGGCAGCGTCGAAAATCCACGAGCGGCCACGATGGTCGAAGGACGACCGTCTTTTTCGAAAAGAACGAACGACGGCTTGTCGGAAGGCAACAGGTGGGCATTGGATGGCAGATCGCATTCAACTTCACGCCAGTTCGAAAACGGGTCGTGGTTGCCCGCAATGATATAGACGGGGATGCCTCTTTTCTCAAGGCGTTTCAGCCCCGCAAGAAAACGCCGGTAGTGGGCATAGCTCGGCTTGTCGGTATCGAAAACGTCGCCCGCCAAAAGCAAGAAATCAGCGTCTTCGTCGATGCATGCCTGAATTACGCAATCGTACGCATCGGGAATGGCCGTCGCCAAGCGATCGGCCCATGCAGGGGAAAGGGCCCTCAGGCCGCGAAAAGGCGCACCCAAGTGGATGTCGCCCGAATGAATGAATGTAACGCGTTCGCTCATGCTTCGAGTCTAACGCAAACCCCAGCCCCACGCCGCCGCGCTTCGCCTGACGGCGAAAGTGACCGCGAACGCAGGTGAACAGGTCGGCAAGGGCGCCTCGCAGCCGATACGACAGCCGAAAATCGCCGCAACCTAAATCTGCGAGGCGTCGATATAGTTGCCGAACTTGGTGTATTCGGGATTGAACGACAACGTGATATCACGCGTCGCGCCGTTACGATGCTTCGCCACGATCAACTCGGCCGTGCCCCATTCGGGACGACCCTCCTGCTCGCCTTCCATTTCGTCCATGCTTCGGTCGATAAACATGACGATGTCGGCATCCTGTTCGATCGAGCCCGATTCACGAAGGTCAGACAGCATCGGACGCTTCGTACCGCGCATTTCAACCGCACGCGAAAGCTGAGAAAGCGCCAAAAGCGGCATGTTGAGCTCTTTCGCCAGCACCTTCAAGCCTCGGGAAATCTCGGCGACCTCGACGGCACGGTTGCCGTCGCGACGGTTCGAAGGCGGCTGCATCAGCTGCAGGTAGTCGACGATGATCAGGCCTTTTTCTTTGTCGCGCAACTGTCGACGCGCCTTGGCGCGCATCTCAAGAAGCGACAAGCCGGGCGTGTCGTCGATGTACAATTCAAGGCCCGAAAGCGTAGCCGCCGCATTCATGATGGCATTCCAGTCGCCTTCGCTCAATTTACCTTGACGAAGCTGTCCCAGATTCACGCGCGCTTCGGCGCACAAGATACGCTGTACAAGCTGGTTCGCACCCATCTCCAGGCTGAACAAGGCGACGGCGGCACCCGACTTCGCAGCATTCGTGGCAAGATTCAACGCGAACGACGTCTTACCGACACCAGGTCGGGCAGCAAGAATCAACAGGTCACCGCCACGCAGACCCCAGAACAGCTTGTCCACGTCGGTAAATCCCGTCGGTACGCCAGCCATATGGTTTTGGTTGTTTACCAGGTCGTCGATTTCGTCGAACGCCTGAGTCAACAAGTCGGTGATATTTTGGAAAGACGACGAAACACGCTTCTGCGTAACGTTGAACAGCATCTTCTCCGCCTCTTCGATGACCTCGTTCGTGTCGTCGGGGGCATCGTAGGCGAGCGCGTTGATATTGGTCGACGCGTACACCAAATCGCGTAACACGCTCGTGCGTTTAACGATTTCCGTATGGCTCTTCCAGTTCGTCAGCGCCAGCGTATTGTTCGCGAGTTCAACGAGATACGGGCGTCCCCCCACCGCTTCGAGCTGGCCTTCGGCCGCCAAACGCTCGGCAAGCGAAATCTGATCGATGGGAATGTGGCGCGTGTTCAGCTCCAGCATTCCTTCGAAAATGCGCTGATGAGCAGGGCGGAAGAAATTCTCCGGCTTGAGCTTCGTGGCAATATCGTCAACCGCTTCGGGATTAAGCATGCACGCCGCAAGAACCGATTTCTCGGCCTCGATGTTGTGGGGAAGGGTGCGACCCGTCGTCGATTGAAGAACCGGGGGGTTGGCGTTGATGTTTTCAGCCATGTCTGGATGCTCCGTCATTCGATTGAAAAATGCGTCAGGCAGATATCATAGTATACGGGTCGGCCGCCTTCGAAGCGAAGCATCCGAAACCATGCAAGCCGCGCGAGAGCGCTACCGCTCGGCGGCCGCAGGAAGACCTTCGACCCCTTCCCGCTCGTCGACGCCGTCAATGAAATCGAGCAGCCCCTCGCGGGAATTCACATTCAATTTCGCATAGATATGACGTACGTGCGTACGCACGGTGTTCTCGGAAATGAAGAGTTTGCGCGCGATGTATCCATGGTTGTATCCGCGCGCAAGATAGTACAGCACCTCTTTTTCCCGCTGGGATATTCCCAGCGATTCCTCCAGCTCATCGCAGCGGCGGCTGATATAGGCGCCCGGCCTCAGATCGTCCATGACGCGCGCGTTCTTTTCCCTCTCGGTCTCAAGGGCGTACCAAACGGCGATGAGCGCCATATACACGGTCAGAAGCAGCAGGCAAAGGTCTTTTCCCGCAAGCCCTATCACGTGGATGATTTCCATCCCGAATATCGTCGCCAAGGCGAAAAGAGAGAAACACCATGCCGCGAGCGCCGTCATGCGGGCCGAACGCACGGCGGCCACCAGACTCGCCCACGTGGCCAGCGCGATCGCGGAAAACCCTGCGGCCTGGACGATTTGAAACAAAGCCTGAATCCACGCGGATTCCACGCCTAATGCGGGCAGGACGAGGATTGCCGCAACCGCGCAGGGAAGAACAACCCCCTGCATCAAGAAAACCGCCGAAGACGAACGATAGACCACAATGGCGGCCGTCACCGCAGCAGCAATGCAGGGGCCGATGAACAGGCGCGCTTCATGGAACGGAAGCGACGAGTGGGCTATCTCGCCCGACACGACAGGGTCCCATGTCAATCCGAAGATGAACACCGAAAGAATCGCGCCCGAAACAGGAAGCCAGAGGATTTTCAGCGCGAAAGAAAGTCGCTGCCGCAAGGGTGACACCGCATCGGGTTCGTCGTCCTGGGTTTCCTCCGACGAAAAGGACGCGTGCGTGCGGGCGACGCAAAAAGACGCCACGGCAACCCCGGCCAAAACGAGAACCGCCAGGAAATACCACCGTGGAGAAAGCAAGGACATCGCCACGAATTGCGCAATGCCCGCAACCACAAGGCCGACGGATGAGGACAGCAGAACGTCGTCCATAGCATAGCGCGCGCATTCCTTAAGCCATATCGTGCCCATCAAAGAAAACGAGGCGCCCGCAAGCACCCCCGGAGCAAACGGAGGAACAAGACCCGTCCATGCAACGATCGCCGCTGCTGCCACGAAAACGGCCCCGAGGCCCACGCAGGCGCATTCCCTGCCCTCGATCAGCAAAGGGGAGTTCTTCCGTCGAAGCTGCAAAGCGGCCGCACAAACGCCGACAAGCACGGCGCCCCAAAGAATCCCCTGGGCCATGGCCAAAGACGCGCTCTCTTTCGCGCCCGGCACCCCGTTCACCAGAAGCATCAAAGCGGCGAAAAGAAACCCCGCCCCTATGATGTCGACACGGATTTTCCCCATGCATCTTCCCTCCAAGATAACGAAAAAGCACCCGTCATCATATTCCGATGACCACGACATTTTCTCTCCGAAACAAAAGAATATCGCTTCTGACCTGGAATCACCAATTTCAGCGATACCCGAAAACCCCCTGCGGGCTTACTTTTTCCTCGGTCCAAACAACAGGACTGCAGGAAAATGCGGCCCGTCTTGGCGCAGAACACGGCACCCCTCCCTCCACGATTCGTCGACTGCATGCCAAGACGGGCCCGTTAGCAAGGAAGGGGAGACTATGTCCACCACAGGTTTGAGCCGCCGCGATTTCTTCAAGGGAGCCGCCGCGGGAACGATGGGCGTCGCCGCGCTGGGCGCCCTGGGAGGCTGCGCGCCGAGCACTTCGAAGGGCGCGGAAACCGCCGCGAGCGAAACCGACCAGCCCGGCACCTACGATGTCATGGACGAGCTGTCCACCTACAACCGCGGCGAAAATCCCGACAAGACCGCGGCCACCACGCCCGAGGAATTCATCGTCTCGAAGGGCGACGGCGTACTTTCCGCCGGCGGCGGCGTCGAGGAGCTTGGCATCTCTCCTGCCGATTTCATGCTCAACACCCCCGCATGGCTTGGAACCGCCCCCGAAATTTCAGACATCGCCGACGAGGAATCGTGCGAGGTTCTGGTCATCGGTGCCGGCAACGCCGGCACGGCGGCCGCGCTGCATGCGCAGGTTCTCGGCGCGAACGTGTGCCTCGCGG
>JAUNLI010000112.1 GCA_030532315.1 Slackia sp. | reverse complement strand
CGCCGCGGCTGACGATGTTCATCTTGCGGCCGCTGCGCTTGAAGCTGTCGATGGCTTTGCGGTTGAGCCCTGCATGGATGGTGACGAAATCGACACCCTCTTCGGCGTGGGCGCGCACTACTTCCATGAAGTCTTCAGCGGTGATGTGCGCGAGGTCTTTTTCCAGATAGCCCACGGCATCGTACATGGGAACGGTGCCGACCATCGCGGGCGATTTCTCGATGAGCGCGCGGCGGAAGTCGTGCGTTTTGCCATAATTGGAGAGGTCCATGATGGCTTCGGCGCCGAACTTCAGGGCAACGTCCACTTTACGCATCTCGCAGTCGTAGTCGCGCATATCGCCCGAAATGCCCAGGTTGACATTGATTTTGGTGCGCAAACCTTCTCCGACGCCGCTTGCGTGCAGGGATGCGTGGTTGCGGTTCGCGGGAATGGCCACGGTGCCTGCGGCCACGCGTGCGCGCAGGATTTCGACGTCGATGCCTTCGTCTTGTGCGATGGTTTTCATTTCAGGCGTGACGATGCCGGCTTTGGCGGCTTCCATTTGGGTCGAATAGGTCATTGCGGCTCCTGTCATAAAAGCGTGATGCGCTCTGTGTGCGAATACTTGCGTCAGTATAGCCGCGCAACGGGTCTTCTCTGCGTGATTGCGCATCTTATCGGTCAGAATCGGATTCTCGCATGTGTTGCAGGCTCTTCACGTCAGCAAATGCCGCGCCGCTGACTATCGCGACGCAGCCGATGATTCACAGGGCCCCATGGGCTTTTCGAGAAACGCTTAGACGCCGAAGTATGCTGCGATTTCTTTCATGCGTTCGCTTTGCGCCACGCCGAATGGGCAGCGTGTATCGCAATGGCCGCATCCGAGGCAATCGGACGCATGTGCGCCAAGCATGCGATAGTGGTCGGCCGCCAATTCGTCGCCGAGACGTGCGAGGTCGTAGTATTTGTTGACCAGGCCCACTTCTATTCCTTCGGGGCATGGCTGGCAATGGTTGCAATATACGCACGAGGGGCTTTCTTGACGCAAGGCCGCCTTTCCGACGAAGGAGTAGTCGCGTTCGCTATCGGATGCATCGAAGAAGGAAAGGACGTCTTCGAGGTCGCGTTTTCCGCGGATGCCGGGCAGCACGGTAAGAACGCCTGGTCGGTCGAGGGCATATTGAATGCACGCGTTGCGCGAGGCGGCGTGTCCGAAGGGAGACAGTTTCGCATCGAGAAGCTGCCCGCCTGCGAATGCCTTCATGACCGAAATGCCTACGCCCGCCGCTTCGAATTCGCGATAGAGGGCATGGCGGTCGTTCGCTTCGCCTTTGCCGTATTCCGATTCATCGGTGTAGTCGTAGAGCGGATTGATGCTGAACATGCCCAAATCCATCGCTCCCGTCGCGATGAATCGGCGCGCGATTGAGACGGAATGGGTCGAAAAACCCAGATGGCGAATGACGCCTTGCCGCTTCATTTCGCATGCGTATTCCCAAATGCCACCCTTCATGACGGCGTCGAAATCGGAGTCTTCGTCGATGCAGTGGATGAAGCCGAAGTCGGCGTAGTCGGTGTCAAGCGTGCGAAGGCGTGCTTCGAACTCGCGCTTTGCAAGATCGACGTCGGTCGTCCATCCATATGCCCCATGGGTGTATTCCGCGCCGATGTGCACCTGGAAGCGAACCTTGTCGCGCCTGCCTGCCACGGCCCTGGCCACGGGGGCGAAGGGTGTATCGTTGCTGGGGATGAAATCGATGTGGTTGATGCCCGCGTTCAGGGCGGCGTCGACGGTTTCTTCGATCTCTTCCTCGGTTGCGTTATGAAGGCTTCCAAGGCCGAGTCCTATGATGCTGATATCTTCGCCGCCGTGCGGAAGGCTGCGATAAATCATGTCGGTCTCCTTCGTGATGTTCTCGTCGTGTGTCTGCATGTAGAGCCTATTGAACACATTGGAGTAAGCTCTAAGTCAAGGAGAAGAGAGTGATGAGGCTTGTTCGTGGTCATGTGGAAGTTCGGCTTGCCGAAAAGCCTCTTGGCAGAGCAAGATGGTGTCGGATCGTGAAACGCCGTTTTTAGAGGACTATCTACCTGCCTCGCGGCAGACCGACACGAAGGGAGCCATATGCTATCTCAGGAAAGAATAGAGGCATTCATTGCGAATCGAGCGGAAGGAAAAGACATCGAGCCCGGCACTCCCGATGCGCAGGTTATGCACGAAGGCGCGCAGGAGGCGCTCGCAATCGCGGCCGAGCTGAACGGGCAGTATCGCACGCTCGATGAGATTCGAGAGATATTCTCGCGGCTGATTGGCAAGCCGGTCGACGATGAATTCCGCATCTTCCCGCCGTTTACGGCAGACTTCGGCAAGAACATCACCGTGGGAAAGAATGTCTTTTTCAACAGCGGCTGTCGTCTGCAAGACCAGGGCGGCATTCGCATCGGCGACAACGTTCTGGTGGGACACAACGTGGTCATGGCGACACTCGATCACGATTTCGCTCCTGAAAAGCGAAGCGTGCTGCATTGTGCGCCCATCGTTGTAGGAAACGATGTTTGGATCGGGGCGAATGCGACCATTCTCAAGGGCGTCACGATCGGAAACGGCGCGATCGTCGCGGCCGGGGCGGTTGTGACGAAAGACGTTCCTGCGCGCACAATCGTCGGCGGCGTTCCGGCGAAAGTCATCAAAGCCATCGATTAGCCTGCTCGCATGCGAGGGTGTTCAAGCTTTCGGTCGCCTATCGAGATGAATTCGATACGGCCGGAGAAAGCGCCGACGATAACGGGACGTCGTGATCGCAATCACGGTACGGAGGACGCTTCGAGTTCGGCGGGCGCTGCCTAAAGGCAAGTCGCCCCGCGGCAAGCGCGGGGCGACAAAGGGAGGGGAGGTCGGTAAGGGCTTGTCTCTATGCTATTTCGCCGGCAATGTGGCGCACAGCATGGCGAGAGAAGGTAATGGTGCGTCCGCAGGCGCAGCCGACGATGTATTCGGGGTAATTGTTCGCGAATATGCTGCCCGAGCAGTCGCCTGCTGCGTATAGTCCTTCGATGGGGTGGGCATCGGCATCAAGGACCTGCATGTCCTCGTTGATGCGCAGGCCGTCGACGGTGGTCAGAATCGATCCGCCATACCAGACTCCGTAGAAAGGAGCGGTGCGCAGGGCGGAGAGGCGATAGGCCTCTTTACCGAAGTCGTCATCGCTTTGGGCGTCGAAGAAGTCGTTGTATCTATCGACCTCTGCAAGGAACGCTTCCTTGCGTTCGCCCTCGAACCCGAGCTTGTCAGCGAGTTCTTCGATTGTGTCGGCTTTCACCATGGTGCCTTTTTCGAGCTGGTCGGCATAGATTTCGTCAATGGGAGTCTCGGCTTCTTTGGCAAGCAACTGTTGCGTTTGGCGCGAGCAGCCAATGGTGGAGAATCGCTTGACGTCTTCTTTGAGATTGGAATCGAATACCTGGCAGAAAACGCCTCCCTCATGTTCTGCGGCGGCGAAGCAGCAGAAATCATACGGAGTCGATTCGTTGCAGAAGCGGCGGCCGTCGCGCGATACTTTCATGAAAGGCTGACTACCCAGGTTGAATTGCTTATCGTAGCCGATGAACCCTGCAGCTTCGCCTTCGGGCGTGACGATGCCTGCGTTTTCACCGGGAAGCACGGCGCCGCGGTCGAAAATCATGGGAGCGCCGATGCTATCCTTCTGCGCGCCGATCCACATGGCGGCTTTAATTCCTTCGCCGCGATTGTTGGGGGAGCCGTATTGCAGCGTAACGCAGCGATCGACCAAGGGGTTGCAGGCTTTCAGCATTTCAGCATTTCCGACATAGCCGCCCGTCGTCAGGAGCACGCCTTTTTTGGCGTCGATTCGAACGTTTCCTTGCTCGGTTTCGAAGATTGCGCCCGTCACGCGGCCACCGTCTTCTCTGATGAGCTTTACGAGCTTGTGGTTGTATGCGACGTCGTAGCCCTTTTCGTTGATGTATTCGAGCAGGACTTTATTGCGTTCGAGCTTTTCTCCTGCTGCGTCGGTGCCCGAGTAGTAGTGCTCCATGGGGGCGATGTAGTAATCGGTGCCGCCTGTCTCGTGATCGACGTCTTTGTCGAACGCGCATGTCATTCCTGCTTGGGTGAGGATGGGGTCGATCCAGTCGACAGCCTCGGAGCTTTCGTCTATCCATGTACGGACGACGCGCTGATTGCACTGGCCCGATGCATAACGGGAGAACTCGTTGAGAAGCTTCCCTTTGTCAACTTCGACGCCTGCGGCCTGAGTGTATTTGGTATTGATGGCACCGAACCAATGGCGGCTGCGCTGGATGCTGCCTGTTTTTTCGCAGAGGATGAAGTCCATGCCGAGGTCGGCTGCCGTTGCTGCTGCCGCCATGCCGCCGTTTCCTGCGCCTATGATTAGCAGGTCGGTCTCCTTCGTTTCGACGATTTCCTCGGGCGTTATTTCGGGGGCTTCTCCAAGCCAGTTTTGTCCAGCTGCGGCATCTGTCGACGCTTCTTCTTTCGGGCCTTCGTTCGATGCCTTGGGGGCGCATCCGGCAAGTCCGAACGCTGCTACCGCGCCCGCGGCCGCTCCGATGAATCCCCTGCGTGAAACGTCTTTGTTTGCGAATGACATATTCCCTCCTTGACTTGCTGCCGAATCGTTTCGCCTTGGTGTTTCGTTCGGCTTGTCCTTTTGCCATCTTGTCGTTTTGACGCGATGCGGTCTTCACCATGGAGGCGCCATTTGACATCGATTTGGCTTCACCCTTGTGGTACCAGATTCGATGTTTCGCCTTGTCATAACGGGGTTGGTGCGATATCTTAAGGCGCTCTGGGGCAAGGGGGTTTGCAGTGTTCGCTGTTTTTGTCGAACGTGTTATTGGACGTGACATCGCATGCTGGGCACGTTGCACGATTGCGATGGCCGTGGAGTTTTTCGGCCTATGGCTTACTAACGCCTATCTTTACCCTCAATTCGTGGATGTGCTTCCTGTCGCTCGCGAGATGTCGTCGGTAACGGGGATTGTCGTTTTTATATCCATAGCGTGCATCGTGTCGCGAAAGCCTTCTGTTCTCGACGAGGCTCGCATATCTGCCGTCTCTTTAGCGGCGTATCCTCTTGCATTCGGATTGGTTTGCTTCGGCCTGTTTTATGCGGATCCCGCCACTCTTGTTGTGGGAGCGGTTCTCAGGGCCGCCTCGACGCGGTGGATTGCGCTTCTTGCAGGGGTTTCCATTTGCAGTATGCCCGCTCGTTCGTGCATGTCGTGCATAGCCGCTGCATATTGTCTGAGTTATTGTGCTCGTGCCGTTTTTGGCGACGCTTCCTCTATTGTGTGCACGGTGGCCTTGTTTCTGTGTCCTTATATTGTTTACGCATCCTGCGCGTCCGTGGCTTCGACCGCTGTCGATGCTGCGAAGAAAGAAGTGCCTCGGGCTGTTTCGTCGATTACCCAGCCATCGGCTTTTCTACCGTTTTCACATGCCCTTTTCGCTGCCATATTGATCTTTCGCGTCGCATACGGTTTCGCACTGACGTTCGGGTCGGTAAATGGAGTACCGGTGCAGACGTTGTTCTCATTAATACCCCTGGCCGTGGTTCTTGTGTTCGCATTTCTGCCATCGATGCCAAGGGCCGACGCCCTGTATCAAGTGGCTGCGCTTTTTGTTGTGGCGGGTGTAGGCGTTGCGCTTGTCGCTTCGGGCGGAGGGCAGGCGTCTCTCGGCGGCGTTTCTGTTGCGGGGCTTCTTTATGCGGGAAGCGAATGCTTCGAAGTATTAATGTGGTTCTCTCTTGCATCTATCGGAGCTCGCAATCTTTCTGGTGCCTTGGTCGTCGTTGCGTGGGGACGTGCGGCATCCTCCGCCGGTCTGTTGATGGGCGCTTTCGCTGGGCACGCGATGAACGCCTCGGGGAACCCTTCGCTTGTTTCGGCTGGTCTTGTCGTTATGCTTGTGGCTTTTGTCGCGGTGAATGTAACGGTGCTGAAAGGATTCAGTTTCCAAGAAACCATCGACGGAATCGTTCCCTTGAAAAACGTAGATTCGAAACAAGGAGATGTTCCTCTTGACGTCATGCGCGGGTGTGACGTGCTTGTCGAAGAGAAAGCCCTTACGCCGCGCGAGAGCGAAATCGTAAGGCTGCTGGCTCGCGGTCGCAATGCTCCTTATATTCAAGAGAAGCTGGTTCTTTCTCGCAACACCGTGAAAACGCATGTCGCCAATATCTATGCGAAAGTCGGTGTGCATTCCCAGCAGGATTTGATCGACATGGTGGAAGAGTGCGCCTGCAAATCGGCCGACGGTCGTGTCTGATGCTTGCGTTTGGTTCGTGCGTCGAGGCCGAAGTCGGGATTCTTGAATACTCATAGCTGTCGGAGCAGGCAGCTTCTTGGCGGAGCCTGGTCTCTCGTTGCCAGAGACGGTTCTCATGCTTGTTTTCTTGAAATCGGCGACCTGCATCCAGGAGCTGCGCCGTTTGTCATGGAGCCGCCCGGCGGCGTGGTAAAAGCTCGTTTGAACTGGGGGAATGTTGCGCGATGGAGCGGGGTTCGTTTGCGCTACACTGACAACCATGACGCAAGAGCGTACTTGTACCACGTTAGGGGAAGATCCCAGAAAGGGACGGTGGTTATCATGGCAGCTCCCGAGACTTTGCATGTCCGCAACATCGTGTTGGTCGGACAGGATGGTGCGGGCAAGACGTCGCTGGCTGAGGCAATGCTCTACATTTCCGGCCAAACTCCGCGCATGGGCACCACGCATGACGGAAAATCGTTCATGGACTACGATGCCGAAGAAATTAAGCGCAAATTCACGATGAGCACCTCGATCGCTCCCATCCCTTACAAAGACTACAAGATCAACCTGCTCGACACGTCGGGCCATCCCGACTTCATCGGCGACACCCTTGCCACCATGCAGGCCGCCGAAATGGCTATGTTCGTTATCGACGCTGTTGCAGGCCCTCAGGTTATGACCGACAAGCTGTGGCGCGAAGCCGAAGGCATGCGTCTGTCGCGCTCGGTTTTCATCAACCATATCGACCGCGAGAACGCCAACTTCGACGTGATCATGGCCACGCTGCATGCGCGTTTCGGCAGCCGCTTGGGCGCAGTCACCATTCCTATCGGCGTCGATAAAGACTTCAAGGGCGTCATCGACGTGCTTCGCATGAAGGCGCGTTATTTCGATGGCGATGCCGAGCGCGTGGAAGACATTCCCGCCGAATACGCCGACGCTGCCGAGGCTGCACGCGAAAAGCTGTGCGACTTGGTTGCCGAGGCTGACGAAGACCTCATGATGAAATATCTCGACGGCGAAGAGCAGCTCACCCAGGAAGAACTCGAGGGCCTGTTCGACAAGGCCATCGCGCAGGAACTGTTCATCCCCGTGTTCGTGGGTTCCACCATCATCAAGCAGGGCATCCAGGGCTTGATGGAAGATATCTGCACCTACTTCCCGCATCCGACGGCTCACGGCGCGTTCCGT
>JAUNLI010000111.1 GCA_030532315.1 Slackia sp. | reverse complement strand
GAAGTCGTCATGGATAACGGACGTATTGAAGGGCGCAAGGCCGCTGCCGCCATGCTGGGAGATGTGCTCGTATTGGGCCTTGGCAAGAGCGGCAAGGCGGTTGCACGCTATTGCCTCGATCTTTTGGGCACACGTGTCAGCAGCCTTACTATTGCAGCGGGCGAACCCAACGAGAGCGCACGCGCCTTCGCGCTCGAATGCGAACGCGAAGGCGCGAAGGTGTATTTCGACCGTTACACGTTCGAAAAGCGCTACGACCTTTGCGTTGCAAGTCCGGGAATTTCGCAGTTCTCCCGATTCTACGAAAACGCTGCGGCCGTAAGCTCGAGCGTGATCAGCGAGGTCGAATTCGCCTGGCGCGAAAGCCGTGCCGACTCGCGTTGGATTGCCGTTACGGGAACGAACGGCAAGACCACCACGACCACGCTGATAACCCATATTCTCGCCGATGCGGGCGAACGCGTGGCGGCGGTGGGAAATATCGGCAACACCTGCATCGAAGCGGTTGCCGAGGATGCGGCCGATGTGTTCGTTGCCGAAGTGAGTTCGTTTCAGCTTGCGTCGATGGAGCTGTTCGCGCCCCAGGTGGCCGTTCTGCTCAACATCACACCCGACCACCTGTACTGGCATATGACCTTCGATGCCTATGCCGAAGCGAAGAAAAACGTCTATCGCCGTTTGGGCGAACAAGGCACGCTTGTTATCGATGCCGTGTGCGATACGACGCGCGCATGCATCAAGGAGTTCAAAGACGACGCGACGCGTGCGTTCGACTATATTCCCGTCGGTTGTGCGGCGGGGCTCGACCGCAGCATGAAAGAAGCATGCGGTTCGCGCAATGCGGCATGGCTGCATGACGGCATGCTGCGCATCGAAAGAGGAGACGAATCGATAGAACTTGTCGCGGCATCGAGCCTTCATATCAAAGGCGAGCACAATGCGAGCAATGCGCTTGCGGCCGCAAGCGCCGCGCTTGCGGCGGGTGTCGCCCCCGAGCATATCCGACGGGGTCTGCGTTCGTTCGCGCCGCTCGAGCATCGTCTCGAGCCGTGTGGCGACATCGGTGGCGTTTCGTTTTTCAACGATTCTAAAGCGACCAACGTCGACGCGACCTGCAAGGCGCTTTCGGCTTTTGCGCCGAAAAGCGCAGTGTTTTTGCTTGGCGGCCACGACAAGGGCACCGACCTCGACGAGCTTGTGCGCGATGCGTCGCGTATCTGCTGTGGCGTGGTGTGCTTCGGCGCGGCGGGCGAGCGTTTCGCAAAGGCCTTCGCCGACGCGGATTGCGCCATCGAATGCGTTCGTGCGGAACATATGCAAGACGCCCTCGACGCTGCGATTGAGATGGCGTCTCCCGGCCAATCCGTGGTGCTTTCTCCCGCTTGCGCATCGTTTGACGAGTTCGATTCGTTCGAGCATCGCGGCCGCGTGTTCAAGCAGCTTGTCGAGTTTCGCTCCCAGCGGATGCGCTAGGGGCTGGTGGAAATGACCCGTACGCCATCTTACGACACAGCGGGTTCTGTCGAGCGCGAACAGGCGCGCCGTCAGGCCGATGCGCGCGGCGTGCCGGCCGATATCATGCTGCCTCGCATCCTTTTGGTGGTTGCCACGGTGCTGTTGGTGCTGGTCGGCTTGGTGATGGTTTTTTCCGCTTCAACCATCGAGGCCATCTCCCAGGGCGAAAGCATCTTTTCCTACGTTTCGAAGCAGGCGATATTCGTGGTCGTCGGAGGCTTGGCCGCCTTCGTGATCGCGAAGTTCATTCCGTATCATGTGTGGCAGTCGGGCCCGTGGTTTTGGGCGGGTTGGGGCATAGCCATGCTGATGCTTCTGGCCGTTCCTTTCGTCGGCACTGAAATCCTCGGTGCCAAGCGATGGATCTTCATCGGCGGAATGAGCATCCAGCCTACCGAATTCGCCAAGATCGCGCTCGTGGTTGCCGCTTCCGGCATTCTGTATCGATATCGAAACGAGCTTTCCACCACGAAAGACACGCTTGTCGCCTTGGTGGTTCTTGTCGTTTTGCCGCTTGCGTTTCTTTACAAGACGCAGTCCGACATGGGTTCGGCCATCGTGATTTTGATGGGCGTGTTTGCGGTCATGTGGATCGGCGAGGTGCCGCTGCGCGTGATCGTTCCTGCGTTTCTCGTGGTCGCCCTTGCCGGCGTGATCGGCATGGTGGGCTATCGAGCGGACCGCGTGAGCGTCTGGCTTAACCCCTGGAACGACGGCGAAGGGGGCTATGGCACGGGATATCAGATGATCAGGTCGTTTTACGCTTTCGCCGAAGGCGGGCTTTTCGGCGTGGGCCTGGGAAACTCGCGCGAGAAGTTCCTGTATCTTCCCGAGGCCGAGACCGACTTCATCTTCTCCGTCATCGGCGAGGAGCTGGGGCTTATCGGGGCGCTTTTCGTCATAGCGTTGTTCCTTGTGGTCTTGTACGCGGGCTTAAGGATCGCGCACCATGCGCCCGATAGCTTCGGATCCACGATGGCGGGCGGTTTGACGGTGATGCTCGTCGGTCAGGCTTTTTTGAACATGGCATGCGCCACGGGCCTTTTCCCCACGACGGGAAAGCCGTTGCCGTTTATTTCGTCGGGAGGCTCTTCGATTCTCGCCTCGCTGTTCATCATCGGATTGGTGATGTCGGTTTCGGTGGGGTCGAACGTCTTGACACCTTATGAGCGTCGTCGCAACGACCTCAATGTCATCAGGGTCGAGCAATCCCCCCGTCGTCGCGGTGAAAAGCCCGAGCCGAGGACCCGGGAGAACGGGTCGAACTCGCTTGTCCGCATACCGGGCGAACGCTTTGCTTCCTCGGAGCGTGCTTCCGACGGAGACCGACGTCGGGGAGGCGCCGGTGCAATTTCGCCGTCGTCGCGCGCGGAGGGGCGCCGCAAGGTTCGAGAGGGCGCATCCCGCGCCGACGACGCCGCTCGGGCGTCGCGTCGAGAAAGGGCGAGGCAGCGTGCCCTTGATTCCGAAAGGAGAAGGCGATGAAGGTCGTGCTTTCAGGCGGGGGAACCGCCGGACATATCAATCCCGCTCTCGCGCTTGCCGACGAGCTGCGTGCGCGCGGCCATGAGGTTTGCTTCGCCGGAACGCCAACGGGCGTCGAGGCGCGCTTGGTTGGACAGGCGGGAATCGAGTTCGTACCCTTCGAGGCGTCGGGATTCGATCGCCAAAAGCCTTGGACGCTTATCACCTCGACCGCGAAGATCGCTGCATCCGCGGCAAAGGCCAAGCGATGGATGCGCGAGGCAGGAATCGATGCCGCCGTGGGCTTTGGAGGCTATGTATGCATTCCTGTGGGGCTTGCGGCCGCATCGCTCGGTATCCCGCTGGTGATGCATGAGCAAAATTCGGTTATGGGAATGGCGAATAAGTTTCTCGGCAAGCGTGCAGCTGCCGTGGCGCTTACTTACGAAGAGGCGGCGCGCGATATCGACGATGCCTCGAAGGTCGTCGTGACGGGCAATCCGGTGCGAGCTTCGGTGCTTCGGGCCACGCGTGCGCAAGGTCGGGAAATGCTCGGCATTCCCGACGACGCGACGATGCTGCTCGTGTTCGGAGGAAGTCTCGGCGCGCGCCACATCAACCAGGCAGTCGCTTCGTTGAAAGAAGAGTTGCTTTCTCGCGAAGGGCTGTATGTGGTTCATATCACGGGGCCGAAGGAATTCGATGCGACGCGCGAGTCGTTGTCGCTTTCGCCTGCCGAGGCCAAGCGCTGGATCGTCATGGCCTATCAGGACCGGATGGCGGAGACCCTGGCCGCGGCCGACTGTGCGATATCGCGCGCGGGCGCCACGTCTCTTGCCGAAATATCGGCGATCGGCCTTCCTGCGCTGCTCGTGCCGTTCCCCTTTGCCGCCGAAGACCATCAGACCACCAATGCGAAAGCGTACGTGGCGGGTGGGGCCGCTTTCATGCATCGCGACGACGAGCTCGACGACCCTTCCTTTGCGGAAAAGCTGCTCTTGTTGGTGGATGACGCGCAGGTGCGTGCCCGCATGCATGATGCGGCGGCGGGCTTCAAAACCCAGGACGCCGCGGCCAACTTGGCGGATGTTGTGTGTCGCGTCGCGACGGCCCGATAAACCGTCTACAATGCTTGTTCGAAATATCTTCGAGGAGGAATTGATGAGCTCAGAAGCGAAATGCGTCCATTTTATCGGCGTCGGCGGCGTCGGCATGAGCGGCATTGCCCGCGTTGCGTCTGACTTGGGCATGAAGGTGAGCGGTTCGGATATGAACGCGTCGCGTTACAC
Organism: Slackia sp.; assembly: GCA_030532315.1. Lineage (GTDB taxonomy): Bacteria > Actinomycetota > Coriobacteriia > Coriobacteriales > Eggerthellaceae > Slackia. The sequence goes on along the minus strand of JAUNLI010000111.1, from coordinate 3,366 downwards.
CCGGCAGCTCGAAGAGGCGAATATTCCCGTTGTGATCGGCCATGATGCGGTAAACGTTCCCGCCGATTGCGATGTCGTGGTGGTGTCGACCGCCATTCCCGAAAGCAACCCTGAGCTTATCGAGGCGAAATCGCGCGGCATTCGCATATGGCAGCGTGCTCGTATGCTTGCCGAGCTGGGTCGCGGGAAAAAGACGCTCGCCGCCGCGGGCACCCATGGCAAAACCACCACGTCTTCAATGCTTGCTACCGCCGTCGACGCCCTCGGCTTGTCGCCGACGTTCGTCGTAGGCGGCATCGTGGATGCCTACCAGACCAATGCGGTGTCGGGGTCGGGCGATTACTACGTGGTCGAAGCCGACGAAAGCGACGGCTCGTTTTTGAACCTGTCGCCCTATGTGGCTTTGGTGACCAACGTCGAGGCCGATCATCTCGATCATTACGTGGGCGGTATCGATGAAATCCGCGAGACGTTTCTGCGCTTCATGTCTTCGGTGCCCGAAGAAGGCGCCGTGGTGGTCTGCGGCGAAGACCCGCTGCTTGTCGAGCTTGCCCAGCGCAGCGGCAGGCGCGTGGTTTCTTACGGTTTCGACGAGTCGTGCGACACGTGCGTGTCGGACTATCGAACCGAAGGATTGGCAACGCTGTTCACGCTTCGTTTTTCCGACGGGCGTCGAATCGATTGCCGTTTGGAGAAAAGCCCCGGTCGTCATAATGCGCTCAATGCCGCAGGCGTGCTGAGCATGCTTTGGGCCCTTGGCGAAGACGTCGAGACGGCGGCGGCGGGCCTTGCCGGTTTTTCGGGCGTGCGTCGTCGTTTCGATCTTGTCGGAGAAGCCGCCGGCGTTACGGTGGTGGACGACTACGCGCACCATCCCACCGAGGTCCAGGCGACGATTTCGGCGGCTCGCGCGCTCGATTTCGAGCGTGTGGTGGTGCTTTTCCAGCCCCATCGTTATTCGCGCACGCAGAGTTTGGCGGCCGATTTCGCCTGTGCTTTCGACGCAGCCGATGCGCTGTTGGTCATGGACGTCTACGCTGCAGGCGAGGCTCCTATCGAGGGCGTCAGCGGCAAGCTTATTGTCGATGCCGTGAATGAGCGCGGGCACGTCGGTGAAGCCGTGTATGCGCCCTGCAAGGATGCCGTGGTCGAAACGGTGCTTGAAACCGTGCGCCCGGGAGACCTTTTGATCACGATGGGCGCAGGAGACGTCACGGGCTTCGGTCCGCGCATCGTCGAAGCGCTTTGCGGCCGATAGGGCAGCGAGCATGCCGTCTTTTGCTCGGGTGCTCGGCCCGCGTTTCGAGGGAGTGGTTCTCGAGAACGAGCCGATGAGTCGTCACACGACGTATCGCATAGGCGGGCCTGCCCGCTACTATATTCAGGCCGACACGCTTTCGTCGCTGACGCGCGTCACCGACGCACTGCGCGCCTGGGGCATTCCCTGGGTGGCCCTTGGGAAGGGCAGCAATCTGCTGGTAAGCGACGAGGGCTTCGATGGGGCGGTCATCACGCTCGGTCGCGGTTTTTCGGCGTGCAGCTATAACGAAGAGGCCGAAAGCTTTTCGGTCGGTGCGGCTTGCAGGCTTTCCCATGTGGTGCGCGAGGCGTTTTCGTACGGCCAGGCCGGGTTCGAATTCGCCGTCGGTACGCCGGGAACAGTCGGCGGGGCGTTGCGTATGAATGCCGGCACGAGCCGCGATTACATCGGCAGCCGCGTTTGCACGGTGACCACCTTGCGTCCCGGCACGGGTCTTCGCCGCTATAACGCCTCCGATATCACATGGGGTTATCGCGAAACGTCGCTTCCTTACGACGAAATCGTGCTCGAGTGCGAGCTTGCGACGCATGAAGGCGATTGCGAGGAAATCCGCATGCGTATGGAACGTTCGCTCGCTCGTCGCAGGACGACTCAGCCGCTTGCGCTTCCGTCGTGCGGAAGCGTGTTTCGCAATCCCGAGCGCGAGTCGGTGGGCAGGCTTATCGAAAACGTGGGATTGAAGGGCGCTTCGTGCGGAGCGGCCCAGATATCCGAGCTGCATGCGAATTTCATTGTGAACAGGGGAGGGGCGCGTGCTGTCGAGGTTCTTGCCTTGATCCACGCCGTCCAAAACGCCGTTGCCGAGCGCTACGGTATCGAGCTTGTACCGGAGGTGCGTTTCCTTGGCTTTCCGCAGTAATCGTTCGGCTTCGCCGCAGCGTCGTCGTGCCGACCGGTCGGTGAGCATTCCTCGTGCTACGCCTCGGGCGCAGCGTCCGTCGCCGCGTACCGTCTCGCCCTATACCGGCCGTGATTTCGGCAGCGCCCGCCCGCGTGTATCGACGGTGAAGGTGGGCTCGCTCGCGCAGGGGCAAAGCAGCCGCGATGCACGCGTGAACAGGTCGTATCGTGCCCATATGGCCAAGATGTTCGTGCTTTTGGGGGTGCTGGCCGTTCTGGCGGCCGCATGCGCCGGCGTCTATTTCTCCAACCTGTTTTCGATCAAGCAGGTCACGGTGTCGGGCGTAGAGCATCTCACGGCGAACGAAATGACCCAGCTTGCCAACGTTCCGAGCGATACCACGCTTCTTCGGGTTGATGCGGGAGCCATCAAAAGCTCCATCATGCGCGATGCCTGGGTGGCCGATGTCGACGTGCAGCGGATTTTCCCCGACACGCTCAACCTTGCCGTTACCGAGCGGGCCATCGGCGCCGTTGTGGAAATCAGCGTCGACGAGGGCAAGTCGATCGAACAGTGGGCTCTTTCGGTCGACGGCATGTGGCTTTGCATGATTCCTGAAGAAGGAAGCGAGGCGGCCGCCTCGATCAGTCCTAAAATCTACGAGGACAAAGCCGAGGTCTTGGCGATCAAAGACGTCGCCTACGGAGCCGCGCCCGAAGTGGGAACGTACTGCACCGATGAAAGCATCGTCAACGCCCTCGATATCGTCACGGGCATGACGACCGAGCTGAAAGATCGGGTCAAGACCGTTTCGGCCACTTCGACCGAGAACACCACGATAACGCTCGATTCGAATGTCGAAATCGCGTTCGGTGCCGCCGAGGACATCAGGGACAAAGAACGCGTGTGTCTGCAGATTATGGCCGATCATCCCGACGGCGTGTCCTACATCAACGTCCGTGTGGCGAACAGCCCCACGTGGCGTACCTCGTAGGTCGCGCGATATCGTGGAACTTCGACGATGATGGCTTTTGCCCGCGGCTCGTTTCTTGCAATGTCAACGAGTTTGTGTAAAGTAGACCTGTCATGCTTTCTTAACGATAGCCTGCAGACTGTTTGAGTTAATGCGACGCAGAAAACGCGCTGGAAATGTAGCACGCATGGAGGATACGATGCCTAAAACTATTGGTTCTGAGCACCTGGC
>JAUNLI010000110.1 GCA_030532315.1 Slackia sp. | reverse complement strand
CTCCTTGCACGTACCAGGCGCTCCCCTTACATTGGTGGGAAACGATTGCCGAATGGGCCACAAAAGGGAGTGCGTAGCCTCGACTCCGTTTCCACGCGCCCGGGTGTATCCATTCACGGCCAGACGCAATTGCAGAATTATAAAGGCTTGCCCTCGTTGATGCAAGATTGTTTTTTTCGCTTGTGAAGATGCTGCGATGACGCAGCGGCGCGAAGGGGCGGCGAACGAAGAAGCATCACATGCCTTCGCAGCCAACCATACTTCTCGCCTACGAATCGCCCTTCCGACAAGACGGCGCCTTCGATTCTTTCTCAACTCCCGGCAAAGGCAACGCCGCGCCGACGAATGCCGCGACTGCGATATAGAGGACGTCTTGAACGGGACAGACAATCAGCATAATCAGCACGCTGGCAAGAGGCCTGCGTGAAGACGAGCCGAGCAGCGCCGTCGAAACGGAAATCGCAGCAAGCACTGGATCGATCCCCGATACCGAGGCGATGGCGACGCCCATGCACGTGCCTGCGAGAATAAGCGGGAAGAAAGGACCGCCCATCCATCCCATATTCATGCAAAACGCCGTGAAGAACACCTTCGCCGCAGCCGTCGCCGCAAGCACGAAAAACGGCAGCGCAGGCCATGCATCCATGATTTCGCTCACCTGCACGGGGCCAGGAAACAGCACAAAAGGCAGAAAAACTCCGACGGCACCCAACGCAACGCCGCAAAAGACGGGACGCAGCCAAGGCTTGTCTGCCAATGTAGCCGCAGATTTCTTCGAAAAGAACGTGCTGGCGATATACAGAAGGGAAAGCGCCCATCCCGCCGCGGAAAGCAACACGGCCTGCAAAAGATACGTCCCATCGAAAAGCGGAAGGATTTCGAAGCGCGGCAAGGGAACGGGCGTACCCATGGCGAACGTGCAGGCAACGAAGGCGGCGGCAATTCCCGCCGCGATGAAAGCCTTCAATGCGGCGCGACCATACTTCGGCAAAGAAGCGATGCACAGAATCCTATCCAATAACGACCACGAAAGCGTGCAACATGTCGCAACGATACCGACAAGCCCTGCCGCAACGCCGATGGACCCACCGAACACCACGGGGAGCATGAACGACACGATTCCTGGGATGAAGGGTCCCATAGAATAGCCGCCCTTGGCCTTTACCTCCGCCATCACCGCCGTGAAAGGCTTCGGCTCGCTTTCGAACCTGCTGTTCCAAAAGGCGATGGCCACGCCACCGACGCAACACAGGGCGAATACGAAAAGAGGCTTTTCGAGTAGCGAGAGTGTCGGCCCCCAGACGAGGCCGAGAATGCCGTAGGAAACGCCGAGCAGAAGCCACGATATAAGTCCGATACCGATACCGAACGAAAGCGCCGCGACGAACGCAGCGATGCGCCGCGCCGCTGAATCTTCCCGTTTGCCCTGTTCGCACGCCATCGAATACACCTCCTGATGCAGAAAAGGAGCCGAAGCCCCCTTTCATCATTTTCTGATATTCTACGCGCGTTCGTCGCCTCTGTCGCTTACGCCTTCGTTTTCTTTTGAGCGGTCGTCTTCGATGCGGTCTTTTTCGTCGCTGCCTTCGACTTCGAAGCGGTCTTTTTCGCTGCGGCCTTGGCCTCTTTCTCTTCCGCCTCCTTCTCTTTGCCGGGGCAATTGAAGTTCGGACAGAGCTTCCAAGGTCCACGAGCCGTCTTGACGATGACCATCGGGGCACTGCAATGCTCGCACACCTCTTCGGTTGCCGTCAGCTCGCCGTATTGCGGCAGCGGATAGCTCGTCTCGCACTCGTCGTAGTTCTCGCATCGGATGAAGCGCTTGAGCGTGCGCGGGTTCTTCGTGGCGATGAGCTTTTTGTCGAGCCCCTTGGCCGCACACGTCGGGCACTTCCCCACCACCACGTCGGGCTCTTGATTGGTCGGACAATTCGGGTCGATGCACAGCGTACGCGGCTTCGAACGAAACGCCGTCACTTTAATCTGCGGCATGCCGCATGTAGGACATTTCTCCTCGAGCGCCTCCACCTTGCCTTTCGGCAGCGGATACGTGACGTCGCAATCGGGCCAGCCGGCACATCCGATGAACATCGAACGCGTTTTCGACGAAGCGCGCAACTGAAGGTCTTTTCCACACTTCGGACACGGACCCACATAGGCATCGGCCGCAACGGCGTCGGCCAGGGCATCTTTGATTTCTTCCTGATGAGGCAGCAGTTCGTCAAGCACATCATGAAGAATGTCACGCGACAAATCGACCACGTCTTTGCGCGACTTCTCGCCCGAGGCGATCTTGTTCATGTCCTCTTCGAGCGTCGCCGTCATATCGGGGCTTGTGATCTGCGGCGCGAACTTGCCAAGCGCGTCGCACACCGCAATACCGAGCTGACTGGGCTCGATCGGGTCGTTCTGGACGTATTTCACCGTGTAGAGGCGCTCGATGATGGCATGACGCGTGGCCTTGGTGCCAAGCCCGAGCTTTTCCATCTCCTGAATGAGCTTGCCCTGCGAATAGCGCGCAGGCGGCTCGGTCTGCTTTTTCGTGCACGTCGCCCCGCCGAAATCGACCGATTGGCCCTCAGCAAGCGCGGGGAGCTGCTCGTCTTTTTTCAGGCCATACGGATAGATGGCACGAAAGCCCGGCTTCACCAGCACGTCGCCTTTCACGGCGAAGGGCTCTTCGTTGACAAGAATGGTCACCTTGGTGCCCTCAACCACGGCAGATTCGGAAAGCGTAGCCAGGAAGCGACGAGCAATCAGGTTGTAGAGCTTCCATTCGGGCGCGCCCAACTTGTCAGGATCGGCCGCTGCCGTGGGATGAATCGGCGGATGGTCGGTGGTTTCTTTCTTGCCGCGCGTTGCGACAAGCTTGTCTTTCGCCAAAAGCTCTTGGCAATGCGGGCGATACACCGCAACATCGGAAAGCTTCTTGACCGTGCCTTCAAGATCGAGCGATTCGGGATAGACCGTGTTGTCAACGCGGGGGTAGCTGATATAGCCGTCCATATAAAGGCTTTCGGCAATACGCATGGTTCGCGCGGGCGAAAGGCCTTCCGCCGCGGCGGCGGCCATGAGGCTTGTCGTATTGAACGGAACGGGCGCGGCCACCGTGCGCTTCTTCTTTTCGATCGCAGACACGATGCCCTGCGTGGCCCCTTCGACATGCGCCATAACGGCCTGCGCCTCGGATTCGACCTTGAAGCGAGCCGTTGCATGGGGCGCTTCGAATTCATCGGCCCCATGGGCGAACGAGCCTTTGATAACCCAGTAATCTTCGGGCACGAACGCCATACGCTCGCGTTCGCGCGCCACGATAAGCGCAAGCGTGGGAGTTTGCACACGACCCGAAGAACGCACGTTTCCGTAGCCGGCGAATTTCACGATGGTCAGATAGCGCGTGAGCACCGCACCCCAGATGAGGTCGATATCCTGGCGGCTCTCGCCTGCCTGTGCAAGATTGTTGTCAAGTTCGACCAGATGGGAAAATGCATGGTTGATTTCGTCTTTGGTGATGGCCGAATAGCGCGCACGAAACACCGGAGCCGTGTCGTTGACTTCCTTCATGCATCCCAAAGCGTCGGAGCCGATCAGCTCGCCTTCGCGGTCGAAGTCGGTTGCGATGATGATTTCATCGGCCTTTTTCGCAAGGTTTTTCAGGCTTCGGATGATGTCTTTTTCCTTCGGGCGCTTCTCGATCGGCGCATAGGCCAGATACGGCAGCGCGTCCATTTTCCACGCGCCCATCTCGACACCGTCGGCCGTAAACGGCTTGCGCTTCGTTTTGAACGGAGGCTTCGGCAGAAAATCGGGAATGTCGGCGAAAACAACCTCGCCGTCTGCGGTCACGCCCTGCCATCCGGTCGACTTCTTATACACGATGGACGGCATGAAATCAGGCTCGAGGATATGGCCGCGCAAGCCGATGGTCACCCATTCTTCGCCGTCTATCTGGAAACGATAGACGGGGGTGTTATAGACCTTATCGGCCTTCGGCTTGCCGACGCCCAACAGATCGGCGATCTTTTGGGCGGCGATGTTTTTCTCTGTGACGACCAGTTTCACGGTGCTTCCTCCGATGCGACCAGATGGCTTTCAGCCTATAGGATGCGCGGCTCAAGCGAGCACGAAAAAATTTCAACGGGTCGATAGCATACACGATTTTTTCCAAGGCTGAGAAACCCTTCGTCAACCTTTCAGAGGAACGCTTCGCTCGAACAACTCGTGAGGAGGGGCAAGAAATCGCAAAATTCGATAGGGAGCCTCACCGCACGGTAACACCCGTTCGCCGCATGGCGGGAATGAGGAAGAGCGCGCAGGCGGCCACACCGGCCACACCGATAATCGCCCCGGCTGCGCCCACCCACGCAACCGACGCCGCCGAGCTTACGGCTCCGCCGATCGCCGAACCGCCGCCGATGCCCAAATTGAAAATGCCCGAAAAAATCGACATGGCAACCGCCGCCGCGCCTGCGGGCGCGAATCTGAGAATCCCGGATTGCAGCGACACATTGAAAGCCGTGGCGCATGCGCCCCAAAGCACGCACATGCCGACAACGCCCACATGGCTTGCTGCAGCCGGCACCATCAACGCAAGAGAAACCGCAATGCCCGAAAGCACCGCCAGCAGAAACGCATGCCTGCGGCGCTCCCCTTCGTAAAGACGCGCGAACAACATGCTTCCACCGATGCCTGCAACGCCGAAAATGGAAAGCGCGACCGTGATGAAGCCGTCGGAAAAGCCGCCGATTTGCTGCAAGAACGGTTCGATATAGCTGTATCCCGTGTAATATGCCGTGGCCACAAGCGCCGTGACCGCATAAATGCCCAAAAGCACCGGGCTTTTCAACAGGCCGGGAAGCTCACGCGCCGAGAAACGCTCGCCCGCCGCCATCTTCGGAAACACGGCGAATAAATATGCAAGCACAGCAAACGACACGGCGGCGATGCAGAAAAACGTCATGCGCCACCCCAGCGCCAGCCCCACGACACGTCCGAGCGGAAGCCCGCAGATCATAGCCACCGAAGAACCCGTGACGATGGTCGAAAGCGCCAAAGACTGATGTTCGGGTCGCACCACCCGTACGGCCGCAGGAGAAGCGATCGACCAAAACACCGCATGAGCGCACGCCACACCGATGCGCGCGGCCATAAGCGTCCAAAAACCAGGCGCCAAAGCGGAAAGCACCTGGCAGATACCGAAAAGAGCCGCGAGAAACAAAAGCAGCCGCCTGAAGCTGAAGCGGGAAGCAAGCACCATGAGCGGCAGAGAGAGCACGCAAACCGCCCATGCATACGCCGTGATCAACACGCCCGCTTGAGCTTCGGTGACGCCGAAATCGGCGGCAATATCCACCAGCAAGGCAATCGGCATGAATTCCGACGTGTTGAATACGAACGCCGCAACGGCGATACCGATCAAAGGGAGCCATTCTTTTGCCGTCATCGAGCGCGGGCCACCATCCTTCTTTACACTGTAAATATAAGCCTTCGACATTCAGGGAAGAAAGCTCGGGATAAAGCGTGGGCGATTATAAACCGATGCGCATCTTAAAGCGGGAAACTCCACAACCAAGACCCGGAGACGTAACAAACGAACCGCAACGAAAACGGGCAGACATCTCGAAAGGGACACAATGCGGCGACAGTAGAAACGATACAGCCAAAAAAGCGATGACGAGCGGACGACAGCAGGAGCGAAAGGGCAAGACAAGCAGGAAGCATACGCACAAAAGACGACGGCAGCGCAGAGAAAAATTCGATTGGCGGGCTATTTACCGAAAACGCCCGAAGCCATCGAGAAGAAAAGGCGCGCCATTTCTTCAGGACTTTCCTTCATGCCGCCTTCAAGCCACGTCACATAGACGCTGAAAAGCGCCCCTGCGTAAAAGGAAGCGCGATAACGCGCCGTACCGTCCGCCTCGACGCCGCACAGTTCTTCTTCGACATAGGCCTGAAAGAGCGCTTCGTAGATGCTCGTGCACCCTGTGCGATGGAAGCACAGAAGCGGCTCGCGATAAGAAAGGAAATAGCGAAACGCCTTCACCACGCCCTCGTAGCTGCTGCACCCGCAGTCGAAGCCCTGCATGCTCTCTTTGAAGTCGTCGATGATCATGCGCCCCGCCTCCATGAGGACATCTTCCTTGGAGGCAAAATTGCGGTAATACGACGCGCGGGCCACGCCCGCCTCTTCGACGATGTCGCTCACCGAGATATCCGAAAGCCTTTTCGTGTCAAGCAGCCGAACCGTGGCTTTGATAATGCGCAGCCTGGTGTTTCTGTTTGCTTCGATGCGTTTGTCCATGCGCTCTCCTGTCTCCGGCCGCCCAAACGTTGCCCTTTTGTAACACGAGGCATATTGCCGCGCAACAGCCATCTTCTTAAGATAAGAATTCCATGAGACATTCTGTATCATGTTATATCGTTTTGCCGTAAGCGAAAAAGGATAGAAAACATCATGATGATCATCACCGACACCGCGTCGGATATTCTCGAGAGCGAAGCCGCCGAACTCAATATCAAGCTTGCACCGCTCGACATCGCCTTCGGAGACGTGCATTGCTCGCGCAACACGCCTGAGATGCTCACCGAGTTCTATCGTCTGCTGACAACCTCCGAGGAATTCCCTAAGACGAGCCAACCTGCTCCCGAAGCCTGGCTTGCTCTCTTTCGTGAAGCACAAGAAAACAACGAAAACGTGCTGGTTCTTACCATGACGTCGGAAATTTCAGGAACGCACGACTCCGCCTGCATGGCCGCCCAGCTGTCGGGATACGGCGACCATATTGCCGTAGTCGACACCCGACAGGCCATCATCAGCCAGTGCATCGTGGTGCACTATGCGGTCAAATTGCGTGACGAAGGGAAAACGCTCGCCGAGATGGTTCCCCTCATCGAGAAATTCAGAAACCGCGTGCACGTATGCGGCATCGTGGGCACCCTGACCTATTTGCGTAAGGGCGGCAGAATTCCCGCATCGGTGGCCACGATCGGCAACCTTTTGAAAATCAAGCCGACCATCGGAATAGAAGACGGCGAACTTGTCAGCCCCGCGAAGGCCAAAGGAACCGCCGCAGCGAAGAAAATCATCTGGAAACAGCTCGAAGAAGCAGACCTCGATCCGGAATGGCCCGTGTATTTCCCCTATACCAGCGATCGGGACGCAGCCGAAAAGCTGCGCGACGAAACGGTGGAACGCTTCGGGCTTGATGTCGAAAACACGCTCTTCCATCAGGTGAGCGGCACGATCGGAGCGCATCTGGGCCCCGGCGCTTTCGGATTCGCCTACGTGGAAAAAGAGCAATAAGCTGCCTGACTCAAAAAGGGCGGCCTACAAACAAGCCTTAAGACAAAACAAGCGGCCTTGCGGCCGCTTGTTTTTTGCTATTCCTGGATGCTCTTGTAGAACTTCGCGTCGGCAAACACATCTTCGATGGTCTTGCCGTCGAGCCATGCCAGACCAAGAAGGTCATTGAGCGTGGCGACCAGATCGGAGCAATCGACGAAATGCCCCTTGTCGTTGAGTTCGGAGCAATCCTGCGCACGCCAGTACTCATCAGTGTGGGTGAGATAGTACGTCTTCTCGCCGACCTCCATGAACACGCGCGTGTTCGCACGCAGGTAGTTCGCGAACTCGTCGAACGAAGCCAGTTCGAGCGCCTCCTCAGCTTGAACTC
>JAUNLI010000109.1 GCA_030532315.1 Slackia sp. | reverse complement strand
AAACGCGATTCCCTGTCGGGACACGCCGCCTTGATGGAGCGCAGCAGGTCCTGGCGGGCCGACAGGGCGGCCGCAAGGCTTTCGTTGTCCGCGATGGCCTTCTCGGCCTCGCGAATATCCTCGGCGCGACGCGCCTCCTGCGCAGACGAGCCGATCATGAAACGGGTGCGGTCGCGTCCAGGAAGCGCATACACGGCGAACCCGCGATAGCAGTCGCCGTTCGCCGTGACGGCCGATCTGCCGGGATTGTCCTTGATGAACGCCAGCAGGCTTTCTCTGTCGGCGCAGCAGGCGATATCTCCGAGCGCCCAATCGACATACGCCGTCGCAGCCTTCGCGAAACGACCCTCGGCGGCCGTCGTCTTGGCCGCGAGCGACCCCTCGGAACGCGTCGAGTTCTTCATATGCTTTAGGATGCCCGGCGTATCGATGAGCCGCACGGTCTTGCGGCCGCGATACGACCCGTATGCGCGAAAAGCCCGCGCGAACGAATCGGGGGCCACCAAGAGGTCGGTCCGCCTGCGTCCGAGCATGCCTTCGACGGCGGCGCGCCACCCCTGTTCGCCAGGAGCGATGTCGATGGCGTCGCACAGACACGTCGCCTCGACGCCGGCCTCGTCGTGCAGATATGCGATAAGCGCGTCGGCATCGGCATCGCGCGCCGCCTCTCCCGCTTCGGCGGCCTTTTTCCTGCGCATCGCCTCGAGCTGGCGGTCCGAAGCCTCTCGATGTGCATCGCGCGCGGCGAATTCCTCGCGCTGCGCCTCAAGATACACCTCGGTCGCAAGGTCGATAAGACTGTCGAAGGCATCGGGGCCCTCATCGAACAGGCCGATGCCGCGTTCGACTGCGGCCTCCAGGGCCTCCTCGAGTCGCTGCACCGCATCGGCGCAGACCAACTCGGCGAAATCGGACGATCGGCGCGCCTCGCGCAGAACCGTCAGACTCTCGGAGAGCATGCGGAAGTCGTCTCGGGAACGTCCCTCGTAGCGCTCGACCTCAGCATCGATGCGTTCGATGTCTTTCGCAAGGCGCCCGCGCTCGCGCTGGACATCATCGTTTTTCACCAAGTCCCATTTCGCCTGGCGTTCGCTGTCCAGGCTGTCGGCGCGCGCTTCCAAGGCGACGATTCGCGCATTGAGCTGCGCGCGTTCGGCCTCGATATCGTCCTCTTCCTTGCGCAATGCGTCGATTTCTCCTGCAAGGTCGGCGCGCTGCCTCAATACGCGGGCACGCATGAGGATGTCGCGTTCTTTTTCGGAAGCGCGCCATGCGGCGAAGCGCTCGCGCTCCTGGCCGATCACGCCTTGGCGCTCGATTGCGCGGTCAAGGTCTTCGCGGCACTGCTGCCAGCTGTCGATGTTGCTGTTCATGTCATCGGCCGTCGTCACGCTGCGGCCGTCGCACAGGTAGCGGTAGATGAAATCCTCGATGCGCGTATCTTTACCGATGGCTACGAGGTTTTTCAGCGCGCCGAAATAGCCAGGGTCGCTGAACCCCATGCGGGCGAGGAAGCCTTTGTTGTATTCGGAGGTCGATTCGCACAGGTGCAGATTTGAGATGACGCCCTCGTCTTCGAGATGCTTCAAGTGCAGCTTCGTATCGCGCACGCTCAGCGCCTCGCCGTCTTCGACGAAACGATTATCGGGAAGACCACCTTCATAAAAGTAGTAATTCGGCACCAGGTTGCCCGCGCCGATGCGGCTGCGGTAATCGCAGCACATGCCGAAGGTGACCTCCGACCCGCGCAGGGAATCCCAGAACACGGCCACGATATGAGTCGTGAAGTCCATGCCTTCGCGCACGCCTTTCTGAGACGAGCCTTTGCGCCTGCCTACCACGTACTCGGCGAAATTACGCGTATCGGCACTATGCGACTTGGACGCCTGGTTGTAGTTCGTGCGCCTGGTGCTTCCCAACAAAACAGTGAGAAACGCGTCGAAAGCGGTCGACTTGCCTGATCCGTTCGCGCCGGCAAACACCGAACCGTCGACACTGAACGGCTCGTAAAGTTTCATTTGATGAAGCGACCAGTTCACCACGAGCAGCTTTCGCGCGTAGATGCCCGCTTGCACGTTGTTATTCGTCATCGTCATCTCCCGCATCATCGTCGTCAGTACCGAACATGGCCCCCGATTCATCGATCGCCGCCGCATAGCGTTTTTCGTACGCATCGATCGTCGCGCGATCTGCCACATGTACGATAGAAGGCTGGATCGCGAATTCGACATCAAGATCCGACCAGCGTCCTCGCTTGCGCAAGACAATGCCCGTTCGTTCGAAGCGCGTCATGATGCGTCTGATTTCGGACGTCGAAGGCTCCTTGTCGAAGGCGCGATACGTGACGCACAAAAGGCTCAAAAGCTCGTTCATATCGGAATCGACCGTTGCAAAACGGCCCATCTCAGAACGTTTGCCCTCATACATCACGGCCAAGCCGAACAAGAACAGCGTCTCCGCGCGATCGAGGCGCTCGTAACGAACACCGACGCCTTCTTGCGGCGTGCAGAGGTAGAAATTGCCCAGCGAATCCAATTCGAGGTCGTATCCCACGGCAGCAAGCCGCTCGCGAACTTCGTCCTCGTGGTCTTCGCAGAACATGAATTCGGGCGAGACGTCTTTTGTCCGCTCCCCTTCCTGCGAAACCCACTTCATCTTGCATAGATAGCGATGCGCGATCAGCATCGCGCAGATCGCCTTGATCTTCTTTTCCGTTTCCATCCGGTAGAACTGTTTCACTCCGAAACCCTTTCCACGAATCGGACACGCGCGATATTCTGTCCGCCCAACGACACGCGATCTTCGTCGTCGATCCGAGGCACGATATAAGTAGAATCCCTCGAATCGGCTGCGAGCACGTACAGCATCTGCTGAACGCGATCGGCGCGATTCGACAGGGGAAGCAACGAGCCATCGATTTCGCCTTGACGCGCAACCATGCCCTGCATCTTCTTGCCGGCATGCGCTAAGGCGCTTTCCGTCACGGCCTCATCGCGACTCACTGCAGGCATATCGCCCTTATCGGCAACCATGACGCGGTTCATCTTTTCCGCATCGTCTTGCATGCGAAACGTCGAGAGGCACGAATCATCGAAGGGGCCCTTGTCGGGCAGGAAAAGCGACTCCTGCATCGCCTCGAGAGCGAGTGTCGCAAGCGCCTCGTCGCTCTGCGAGACCTGCATGATCGCGCGCTCGTATGCAGCCGCCATCGTCGATGCGCCGCCCAAAAGCATGCGGTGCTTCTTCGACATCTCGGACGTGACGCGCTTTTCGAGCGAGAGCGCGTATTCCCACGCATCCCTGACCCTGACTGCATAGGTATAGCGCACGTCCTGAATGAATTCGAACGGACGCGAAAGCCCCTCCGGCATGCCTGGCAGACACGAAGCCTCGTGCACAAGGGCCAGCAGATCCGAATCGACGCTCCAGGCATCGAGGATGCGCACGATGGCATCTCCATTGCGGTCGAAACCGTCTTCAATACGCAGCGGCTGCATAATCGAATCGAACAGCCCTTGTTCGTAATCGTCCATGACAAGCTGCAAATCGTATTGGCTACGACAGCTCGCAATTCTCATGGAGGTAAGCTTGAACTCGTGGCACGTGCGGCGAATACGGGCGTTGAGAGCCTCCGATCGTTCGCGAGCGTTTTTCAACGCCTCACACAATTCGCGCCCGGCAACTCCCCTCAGCACGGCGTCGTCGATGCCGCGCCCGGCAGTCCGGATGCGATCCAGGCCGCTTTGTGCATGCTCCAAACTCGCACGCACGTTAAGGACGCACGAAGTCGAATCGACATGCGAACGCCGCGCGTCGGCCGCCACGAACTCGGCCAGACGGCTCGCCTGGTCGCCGACGACAAGCGTCGTTTTGAGCGCACCTTCGACGGAGTCTTTGAACAATTCAAACCAGCCCGTTTCGTGCAAACGGCGAAACACGATCCGAGCACGCGACAAAGGGTTCTCGTCTTCAGGGGAATCGTCTTCGACGACGGAGAAATTCTCATCGAGGAATTCGTCGCATGCGCCAAGCGTGCCGCTTACGAGATAGTTCTCGAAACGGGTAGCGAGCGTTTCGACGAAGTCGTCTTTGGTTATCCAGCGCTTGGAACAATGCAGATCCCATAGCACAATGATTCCATGAATGTAGAACGCACGTTTCGGTGACGAGAGCACGGCGTAGAGACGCCGCTGTGCTTCGGCATCGTAACGAAAGGCGACAGGCCGGAACCGCATTTCATCGTCGGTTGGCACGATAGACCCCCTTTACCCTTTGCAGAACAACGAACCGCGCACATTTCATTCATGCACTCGAATAAAGACATTGGAAGAATGGAGGCCCGAAATGCACGTTTCCCCAGTTCAAATACACTAGTAAAACTCAGGCTTCAGCGATCGGTCGAACAGGGTTGCTGCCGCAACCTTCGGATCGGCGCCTTCCCACAATACACTGCGCACCATAGAGGTGATCGGAAGCTCCACTTGATGCATCTCGGCCAGCGCTCCGAGCGTTTTGCTTGCCAGCGCGCCTTCGACCACCATGTGCGTCTCAGCACGGTATTGCTCAAGCGTGGTGCCCTGGGCCATGCGGTAGCCGAACGTGCGGTTGCGCGAATGCTCGCTGGTACAGGTTGCAATCAAATCGCCCACGCCCGCAAGGCCGAGACATGTCATAGCGGAGCCGCCGCACGCCTCAACAAGCCTGCTCATTTCGGCAAGGCCGCGCGTCATGATCAGCGCCGCCGTATTGTCTCCCATACCGAAGCCGTACGCGGCACCCACGGCAATTGCGATGACGTTCTTGAAGGCGGCGCACACTTCAGCGCCTACGATGTCGTCGCTGACATAGGTGCGAAACCATTCCGTTGCGAACAGCTCCTGGAAAAAGCGGGCGGTATCGGCGCTCGTCGAGGCAACCACCGTACCCGATGCGATGCCTTTCACCACTTCTTCAGCATGGTTGGGGCCGGTAAGCGCCGCAATACGGTTACGATTGCCCAGTTCGGCCTCGAAAATTTCCACGGGAAGAAAGCCCGTTTCCGCCTCGACGCCTTTCGAGCAGATTGCAATCGGCGTATCGGCATCGACATAAGGCGCTATATCGCGCGCCACCTGACGCAGAATGGAAGAAGGCGTCACTACCACCACTGCGCGAACATCCTCAAGCGCCTCTTCGTAGCAAGAAGTCGCATGCACGCGTTCGCTCAAAACGGCGTCTTTCAAATAACGGGGGTTGCGATGCATGCCGTTGATGCCGTCGCACACCTCTTGCTTGCGCGCCCACAACATTGCGTCATGACCTGCCGCACCCAGCACATGCGCAAGGGCGGTTCCCCACGAACCTGCACCGATAACCGCAACCTTCATGAAAGTCCTCCTTCGCATATGAACGAAACCGTGCCGTTAGCTGACCCGCATCTTTTCCGCAAGATAACGCGCATTTCGAAAAAATGCATGCCACGACAAACCGCCGAACATGCCGACTCGGCACCGTTTCGCACCCTCGCGCCCATATATTCAAACCCTGCAGCACCTTCCGTACGCTATGTCGGCCACACGGAAACGGGCGTCGTTACAACGAAAGCGCCCCCTTCGGGACGCTTTCCACTATGCCGCGCGTTTTTTCGAACCGACACGCGATTCGGTTCCCGCCAACAAACGCTTGATATTCTCGCGATGAGCCCATACCACCACGCCGCCCGTTATGGCATAAAGCGCAATAGCGGGCCACTGCCCCCAGAACAAAAAGCAGGCGATGACCGGACATAAAGCAGCCGAAGCGATAGAACCCACGGATACATAGCGCGTAATCAGCACCAACGGTGCAAAGATGCAGAACACCTCGACGAATGCACCCACCGGGCCGAACGCGACGCAAAGCGCACCGATGGCGACTGCAATGCCCTTGCCGCCGCGGAAATGCAACCACGGACTAAAGATGTGACCGAGCGTGCATCCGGCGGTGGCGATGGCGCACATGGTTTCATAGCGCACCGGCGTATCGGGCGAAAGCCCCCCTCCGGGAACGAGAAACCACAATGCCGCAAGCGCAACGCAACCCGAAAGAACGCCCTTGCCGAAATCGAGCACAAACACCGCCGCTCCGCCGGCCTTACCCATCGTGCGCATCGCGTTCGTCGTGCCGATGTTGCCCGATCCGTGTTCGCGAATGTCGGTGTGATACACCTTCTTGGAAATAATGACACCCCAAGGAATGGATCCGAGAAGAAACGACACAACGAACACGCCGAGCGCAACCGCAATCTCCAGCATCGTCGCCTAGTCCTTCCTCTTGAACTTGAAGCGAACCGGCGTTCCCGAAAGGTCGAATGCCTGACGCAGGCGGTTTTCAAGGAAGCGCTCGTAGTTGTCGTTGACCAGCTCGGGATGGTTGACGAAGAAAGTGAACTCGGGCGGGCAGGTGCGCGTCTGAGTGGCGTACTTCATCTTGAGAACCTTTTTGCCCTGCGACACCGTGTGGCCGAACTCGCGAATATGCTGCAACCAGGCATTGAGCTTGCTCGTCGAAACCTGCGAGGAATAGTTCTCGTATGCGGCGTCGACAGCCTCCCAAATGCGCGAAACACCCTTGCCCGTCAGGGCGGAAATGCTGATAACGGGTGCATAGCCCACAAACATCAAACGGTCGCCGATCGTCTCGCGCAGCTCGTCGAGCACGTCTCCGCTTTCAACGATGTCGCGCTTGTTCATCAGCACCACCATGGCGCAACCGCGCTCGGCGGCAAACCCGGCGACGCGCTGGTCCTGGTCGGTCAGGCCGATCGTGGCGTCGATGACCAAGATGGCCACATCGGCGCGGTCGATCGCGCGCATGGCGCGCACGAAGCTGTAGTATTCGACGTCTTCGTCGATTTTGCTCTTCTTGCGCAATCCAGCCGTATCGACGATCGTGTAGAACTTCCCGTCGTGCTCAACCATGGTGTCCACCGCGTCGCGCGTGGTTCCCGCAACGTCGCTGACGATGGCGCGTTCGCGGCCGATCAGCTTATTGGTCAACGAGCTTTTGCCTGCATTGGGGCGGCCGATAATCGCAATATTGATCGAGTCGACCTTTTCTTCCTCTTCGACCGGGATGTCTTTGATGTAGCCGACCACTTCGTCGAGCAAATCGCCCGTGCCATGGCCATGAATCGAGGAGATGGGCCACGGATCGCCCAGACCCAGACTGTAGAATTCCCACAAGCCGTCCTCTTTGCCCGGAGCGTCCATCTTGTTCACCGCGAGCACCACGGGCTTGCCGCTGCGTTTGAGGATGCGCGCCACTTCCAAATCGTCGGGAGCGGCGCCTGTGCGGCCGTCGACAAGAAACACCACGACGTCCGCTTCTTGCGTGGCGACGATGGCCTGGTTGCGAATAGACTCCTGGAACGCGTCGTCGTTGCCCATCTCGATGCCGCCGGTGTCGATCAGCGTGAAATGGAAGCCGTTCCAGTCGGCCTCGTGATAGGAGCGGTCGCGCGTGACGCCGCGCATCTCATGCACGATTGCATCCTGTCCGCCCACAATGCGGTTGACGAACGTGGATTTGCCTACGTTCGGCCGTCCGACGACGGCAACAATAGGGAGTGCCATAATCATTCCTTCTATATTTCTGCGCGCATCACGCGCATCGTCCGAATTTACAAAAGCGTCAGCCTTCTACCAGTTCCTCGATCTGCGCGAGGTATTCAGGCACGCTACAGGATACCACGGTCACGGGAATGCCCGCGGTATCGCGAATATCAT
>JAUNLI010000108.1 GCA_030532315.1 Slackia sp. | reverse complement strand
AAACCCCGCGCACCTTAAGGCTATTCAGCAACCCTTCGTTGTCGATGATTCCTTGAATGAACTCGGGGAAGGGTAGGGCCTGGAAGGTCTCGCCCGTGGTGATGTCGCGAATCTCGCCGGTGCCGAAATCGACGGCAACCTCGTCGCCTGCCTTGATGGCCGCGGCCGCTTCGGCGCATTCCAGAATGGGCAGGCCGATGTTGATGGCGTTGCGATAGAAGATACGCGCGAAACTGGCGGCGATCACGCATGCGACGCCATTGTCTTTGATGACGCGCGGTGCGTGCTCGCGCGAGGATCCGCATCCGAAGTTCTTTTCTGCCACCATGATGTCGCCCGGCTTCACGTTTTTCACGAAGTCCGTGTCGATGTCTTCCATGGCGTGGCTTGCCAGCTCTTGCGGGTCGGCGATGTTGAGGTAGCGGGCAGGAATGATGACGTCGGTGTCGACGTTGTCTCCGTATTTGAAGGCGGTGCCTTGGGCTTTCATGTTCATGATAAGAGGTCCTTTCCAGCGGCCGCGGGCCGCCGGGGCGGGTTGTCGATGCCGCCAGGCGAATCGTTCGATGCGGCGCCTTCCGGGTTCTTGCCGCGGAAGGCGCTTCTGCAAGTGATTGCCTGCCGTTTCATGCTGTCGCTTTTCGCAGCATCGACAATCCGCTCCTCGTCGGTTGCTGTTACAGAGTTGCGGGGTCGCAGATGGCGCCCGTCACGGCGCTTGCCGCCGCAACGGCGGGGCTTGCCAGATACACTTCAGAATCCACGTGGCCCATGCGTCCAACGAAATTGCGGTTCGTCGTGGCGATTGCGCGCTCGCCTGCGGCCAGGATGCCCATGTGGCCGCCCAGGCATGGTCCGCAGGTGGGGGTAGACATGATGGCGCCCGCCTGGATGAAGATTTCAGCCAAGCCTTCGCGGATGCACTGCAGGTAGACTTCCTGTGTGGCGGGAATCACGATGGTGCGCACGCCGTCGGCAACGTGGCGGCCGCGCATGATTTCCGCCGCGACGCGCATGTCTTCGATGCGGCCGTTCGTGCAGCTGCCGATCACGCTCTGCTGCACGGGAATGCCAGCCAGTTCGCCGACGGGTTTGGTGTTTTCGGGCAGGTGGGGGGCCGCCACCGTGGGTTGGATGGCGCTCAGGTCGATATCGATTACACGCTCGTAGACAGCGTCGACATCGGCGGCGAACTCGACGGGTTCGTGGCGCACGCGGTCTTTCATATAGGCGCGCGTGGTGTCATCGACGGGGAAGATGCCGTTTTTTGCGCCCGCTTCAATCGCCATGTTGCAGATGGCGAAGCGATCGTCCATCGACAGGCTTGCCACGCCTTCACCTGCGAACTCCATGCTTTGGTACAATGCGCCGTCTACGCCGATCATGCCGATGATGTGCAAGATAACGTCCTTGCCCGAAACCCACGGAGCCAACGCGCCCGTCAGGTTGAATTTGATTGCCGAGGGCACGCGGAACCAGGCTTTGCCCGTGGCCATGCCCGCTGCGACGTCGGTCGAGCCGACGCCGGTGGAAAACGCGCCGAGCGCGCCGTAGGTGCACGTGTGGCTGTCTGCGCCGATTACCAAATCGCCTGCTGCGACAATGCCCTGCTCGGGCAGAAGCGCATGCTCGATGCCCATGTTGCCCACATCGAAGAAATTCACCAGGTCGTGTTTCTTCGCGAATTCGCGGCACTCTTTGCACTGCTCGGCGCTCTTGATGTCTTTGTTCGGGGTGAAGTGGTCCATAACCAGGGCCACCTTTTCCCGGTCGAACACCTTGTCCATGCCGGCTTTCGCGAGTTCGCGAATGGCTACCGGGCCGGTGATATCGTTTGCCAAGGCCAAATCGATGTCGGCCTCGATCAGCTGGCCTGGCACCACGGAATCGAGTCCCGCGTGTGCTGCCAGGATTTTTTGCGTCATGGTCATGCCCATAGTGAATCTGCCGTTCTCTTGCGTGGGGTAAAACGGGTTGGCGGCGCGTTTTGCGGTTCGTTTGTGTCGCGCCGTTGTGAATCAAACTCCGATTGAGGTTGCCCTCGGTTTGCGGTTCGCGTGCAAACGGCCTGTTCGCACGCGAACCACATGTGTTCGTCTGTGTTGGGTTTCTCTTGCGGCTTTACGCCTGCGCCCTGTTCACGGCCGAAATCAGGCCGAGAATCGAAGCGGTGATGATGTCGTGGTGCTCTCCGGCGCCCCATACGATCGATCCGTCCGGGCCGTCGATGCCCACATAGGCGGCGGCGCGGCTGTCCGATCCTGCTTCCAGCGCATGTTCGCTATATGTGGCAATGTGCGCCTTTATGCCCAGCTTGGCCAATGCGTCGCACACGGCGTCAAGACGTCCGTTGCCGTTGCCGACGGCGTCTTGCTCTACTTCGTCGATGTTCACGGTCACGAATGCTTTGAACGCCTTGTTGTTGGAGGCGTGCGTAAAGTGGAAATCGACCAGCTGCAGGCGACCGTCGTGGTTGACGAAGGTGCTGTGGAACACCTCGTTCACCTCTTCGGGCGAAAGCTCCTTGTGTGCGTGGTCGGACACGTCCTTGGACGCGTAGCTCAGCTCTTCGCGCATCTTGGGCGGAAGCATGTAGCCGTAATTCTTCTCCAGGATATAGCCGATGCCGCCCTTGCCGCTTTGGCTGTTGATGCGGATGACGTCGGTTTCGTAGTGACGTCCCACGTCGGTGGGGTCGATTGGCAGATACGGGCACGTCCAATGGTCGGGATCGTGCTCTTCGCGCCATGCCAATCCTTTTGCGATGGCGTCTTGGTGGCTGCCGGAAAACGCGGCGAACACCAGTTTTCCAGCGTAGGGCGAGCGCGGGTCCACATCCATTCGGGTCACGCGCTCATACATCTCGACGATGCTCGGCATGTCGCTGAAGTCCAGCATCGGGTCGACTCCATGGGCGAGCAGGTTGCCCGCCAGCGTAATCAGATCGACATTGCCGGTGCGTTCTCCGTTGCCGAAAAGCGTTCCTTCGACGCGGTCGGCACCCGCCAAAACGCCCAGTTCGGCGCAGGCGACGCCGGTTCCGCGGTCGTTGTGCGGATGCAAGCTTACTTCAACGGCGTCGCGGTAGTGGAGGTTTTTGCTCATGTATTCGATCTGGCTGGCATAGACATGCGGCGAGCTCATCTCGACGGTTGCGGGCAGATTGATGACGGCCTTGCGCTCGGGCGTGGGCTGCCAGATGTCCAGCACGGCGTTGCATACTTCCAAAGCGTATTCAGGCTCGGTTCCCGTGAAGCTTTCAGGGCTGTATTCGAAACGATAGTTGTCATGGCCGGCGGAATCGGTGAGTTCCTTAAGCAGCTTTGCGCCTTCGATGGCGATCTGCTTGACCTGTTCTTTGTCTTTCTTGAACACCTGTTCGCGCTGTGCCACGCTGGTGGAGTTGTATACATGGACGATGACGGGGGTCTTGCATCCTTCCAAAGCGGCGAAGGTCTTTTTGATGATGTGCTCGCGCGCCTGGGTAAGCACCTGAATGGTCACGTCTTCGGGAATCATGTCGTTTTCGATCAGGGTTCGAGCCAGCTCGAATTCGGTTTCGCTTGCGGCGGGGAATCCGATTTCGATTTCCTTAAAGCCCATGGTGACGAGTTTTTTGAAGAACTCGAGCTTTTCATCCAGGCTCATGGGAATAATCAAGGCCTGGTTGCCGTCGCGCAGATCGACGCTGCACCATTTCGGGGCGACGTCAATGTGGTCTTTGCGCACCCAGTCAAAGCAGGGTTCGGGCGGCATGTAGTATCCGCGGGTGTACTTGGCGTGGCTGGCCATTCCTGAGGTCATGAGTGCTACCTTCCTATCTGACGGTTCGCATGTGCGAACGTGTTCCTGAGCAGAAAGGCTGCCTCGCGTTAATCCGGTCGTCTTCCGCACGAGGAGCCCATGCGGGCATTGCCGCCCGCAGCGAGATGAGACGATGGATTTATAAGGCGCAGACCCGTCGGTGCCGCGAAGGCGACCCTTAGAGGTGCGCCTGGATAAGCTTCGGCTTAAAGCCGCCCGATTCGAGGGCTCCGACGATCTGGTGCTTGTGGTCGGTGCCGAATGCTTCGATCGTAACGCGCAGCTCGACGGCGGCGTTGCGGTTCGTGCTGACGAACTGGTTGTGGTCGAGCCTGATGACGTTGCCGTTGTTCTCGGCGACGATGCTTGCTACGCGCACCAGTTCGCCTGGACGGTCGGGGAGAAGCACCGATACGGTGAATACGCGGTCTCGCATGATCAGACCGTGCTGAATGACCGAAGACATGGTGATGACGTCCATGTTGCCGCCGGACAGGATTGCGACGACCTTCTTGTTTTCTGCAGGCAGATGTTTCAAAGCCGCCACGGTCAAAAGGCCGGAATTCTCGACGACCATCTTGTGGTTTTCGACCATGTCCAAAAACGCCACGATCAATTCGTCGTCGTCGATGGTGATGATGTCGTCGAGGTTTTCCTGGATATAGGGGAAGATCTTGTCTCCCGGCTGCTGCACTGCGGTGCCGTCAGCGATGGTGCTCACGTGGGGCAGCTTCACGACGTGGCCTGCCTCAAGCGATGCCTTCATGCAGGCGGCATTGGCGGGTTCGACGCCGATGACCTTGATGTGGGGGTTGAGCAGCTTTGCCAGCGTGGAAACGCCCGTGGCCAGTCCGCCGCCTCCGACGGGAACCAAGATGGTGTCGACCAAGGGCAGCTCCTGCACGATTTCCATCGTGATCGTGCCCTGCCCGGTTGCCACGGCGGGGTCATTGAACGGATGGATGAAGGTGTAGCCTTCTTCTTCGGCGAGCTGCAGCGCTTTTTCGCAGGCCTCATCGTACACGTCGCCGTACAGCACCACCTCGGCGCCGTAGTGCTTGGTTCGCTCCACCTTGATGAGCGGGGTGGTGGTGGGCATGACGACCACGGATTTCACGCCGCAACGTGACGCAGCGAATGCGACACCTTGAGCGTGGTTGCCGGCGGATGCGGTGATGAGGCCGCGTTCGCGCTCTTCGTCGGTCAATGTGCTGATTTTGTAATATGCCCCGCGGACCTTGTAGGCGCCGGTGCGCTGCATGTTTTCGGGCTTGAAGAATACCTTGTTGCCGGTTTGGGCGCTGAAATGGGGGCTCTCGACAAGCTCCGTCTTCAGCGTTACTTCGCGTACTTTCTCGGATGCTTCTTCGAATGTGTCCAACGTGAGCATAGTCTATCCTCTTTGGTGCTTTAACGATTTAGTGTAGTAAAGTAGTATAGCTATTTAAAAGGTTGAATGACAGAAGATTATTACGCTCGGATGAAAACTTTCGCTTCATTTTACAAAGCGTTCGATAATCGAAACACAGCATTCGAAAGGGCTGCGACGAAAGGAACCGGTATGAAGACCATCGCAACGAAAAACGCTCCGGCAGCAATCGGCCCCTATGTTCAGGGAAATGTCGTTGGCAATCTCTTGTTCGCCTCCGGTCAGATTCCTCTCGATCCGGCAACGGGGGAAATGGTTGGCGAAACCATCGAAGAGCAGGCTACGCAGGTCATGAAGAACGTTGCGGCATTGCTTGATGCTGCTGGCACCGATTTCGATCATGTAGTGAAAACGACCTGTTTTCTTAACGACATGGACGATTTTGCGGCGTTCAACGAAGTGTACGCACGCTCTTTTTCCGGCCATCTTCCTGCCCGCTCGGCGGTAGCGGTTGAAAAGCTGCCGAAAGGCGCTCTTGTGGAAGTCGAGGTCATTGCCGTTATCGAGGGCTAGCGATGAAAGATCGTGTCGGTCTGAACGATTCATGTCCGCCGCTTTTCCATATACGTGATGCGGTGGTAATGCGTGCAGGGAAGACCATTCTGCACGTCGACGATTTTCTCCTCGCGGAAGGCGAGAAGGTTGCCGTGCTCGGGCCGAATGGGGCGGGCAAATCGACGTTCATCAAACTCTTGACGCGCGAAGTCATGCCTCTCTACCGTGACATTGCGCCGGTGGTCTTTCGTGGAAAGCAGCGTCCGACGCTTGCCGACATAAAGGCGTGTTTCGGTGTGGTGAGCTCCTCGATGCATGATCAGATAAGCGTTCATCTTCCTGTCATCGATATCGTATGCGGAGGTTTTTTCGGCACGCTTGGTCTGCCGCGCGGGGTTTTCGCAACCGAAGAAATGCGCGATGCGGCGTTCGATGTACTCGAGCGGCTTGGAATTGCCGATGTGGCCATGCGCGATGTGCTCACTCTTTCGACGGGGCAGGCGCGCCGCGTGCTTGTGGCGCGCGAGCTGGTTCACGATCCGCAGGTGCTCGTGTTTGACGAGCCATGCACGGGCCTCGATCCCCAAGGTATGTATCAGATAAGAAAGACCATGTGCCAGCTTGCAGACGAGGGCAGGGGTATCGTCTTGGTCACGCACTACCCCGAAGACATCATTCCTTCTGTCGAGCGCGTGGTTTTGATCAAGGACGCGTGTATATGCGCAGATGGCCCGAAGACCGAGCTTCTGACGGATGCGGTTATGTCAGATTTGTTCGAGGCTCCGTTGTCGGTTGAATCGCATGATGGCTGGTATTTTTTGCGCGGCGTTTTCTAAGCATTGAAGGGAAGGGGGCACCGTGGCAAGGGTGGCTCTTGTCGGCTTCGATTTTCCCGAAGTCGAAATCGAACGTGCCATGTGTGCACAGGCGGGACACGAGGTCGTGCTTCTTGATGGGCGCTCGCCCGAATTCATCATCGAACACGCTGTAGGCGCCGAGGCGATCATTTCTTCGTATGGGGTTTTTACCGACGAGGTGTTTTCCGCTCTTGCACCGACGCTTCGCGTCGTGAGTCGCACGGGAACGGGTTATGACGAAATCGACGTCGAAGCGGCAACGAACTATGGGGTTGCTGTGTGCAATGTGCCAGGCTATGGGACGGAAGTCGTTAGCGACCATGCCATCATGCTCGCTCTTGCGTGTCTTCGCCGCGTGAATGAACAGGATGCCGCTATTCGCCGCGGCGTATGGGATTATGCGGCAACGCGTCCTTTGGGTCAGGTTCGAGGAAGAAGGTTCGGCGTTGTCGGCATGGGGGCGATAGGCCGCGCCACTGCACGCAAGGCTGCGGGTCTTGGGTTCGAGGTTGTTTGCTGGTCGCGCTCGTTGCATCCAGGTCGAAAAACCGTTGAAGGCTGGGAGGTGCTATCTCTCGAAGAACTGGCGAAGACATGCGATGTCATAAGCATTCATACGGCGCTTGCTGCGGAAACGTTCCATCTTATCGACGAAGGCGTCATGCGTCTCATGAAGAAAAGCGCAATCGTAGTGAACACGTCGCGGGGGGCCGTGATTGATACGCCGGCGTTGGCGCGAGCCTTGAAGGAAGGACGCCTATGGGGTGCAGGCATCGACGTGTTCGAAGGCGAACCAGTATCGCCCGACGACCCGCTGCTTGATGCGCCGCATACGGTTCTTACGCCTCATGCGGCATACTGGTCTGAGGAAAGCGGGCTGGAGCTGCGCACGCGTGCGTGTCAGGCGGTGCTCGATGTGCTTGCGAAAAGAACGCCCGTTGATTGCTTGAATTCTGAAGTATTCAGCGAATTGTAGGCGAGCACCTTACGTTTGTTTTTGCGGCTTCGCGGCATCCTAGCTGTCATGATTTCAAAATCAGGATCTATATATAAGTAGGGTTTCGTGTCGGAAGATTTTGACTACATATATTAGTTATAAAAGAACGTTCGAACGTCCGATGCCTCCTCTATTTATGGAGGAACTGTGAAGAGGCGAAAGAACCCTTGCCCCCGGGAGGCGGGGCGCGTA
>JAUNLI010000107.1 GCA_030532315.1 Slackia sp. | reverse complement strand
AAGCTCGACGTACACGACCGCCAAGAGCTGATCGACCTGTTCCATTAAAGGCGTCGTGGCGCGCCGGTTCGACAACCGATGCGCCACCCTAGTATTCGATAACGGGAAACGGAGGCTCGAGGGCGCGCTTGAACGCATAGGCGTCCACGCGTCCGGTCACGCGCCGAACCTCGTCGACGTTATAGCCCGCTGCCACAAGTTCTTCACGACCCATACCGTGCTCGGCGTAATCAATCAACAGCCCGTCGAGCTCGGCATATGAGCCCAACGTGTCTTCGTCGCGCTGATCGGGGGCGAGTTCGGCGCTTGGCGGCTTAATCAACACATGTTCGGGAATAGGCGCAACACGGCCTTCGGCAAGCGCCTTCTCGTTGACCCAGCGCGACATGGCGAACACATCGGTCTTGTACAACCCGCCAATCGGCGCAAAGGCCCCGGCCGTGTCGCCGTAAAGCGTCGAATAGCCCATCATGGCTTCGCTCTTGTTGCCCGTATTCACCATCATCCACCCATGCGCGTTCGAAAGCGCCATAAGCACCACCATGCGGCAGCGCGCCTGGGTGTTTTCGGCCGCAAGCCCGCGCGCCATGATGCAGTGGTCGCCCAGCACGTCGACAAACGCCTCGAACGGCTTGTCGATAGAAATACGTTCGGCACGCATGCCTAAATTGAACGCAAGCTCTTGCGCATCGACCAAAGAATGCTCGCTGGAATAGGGACCTGGCAGCATATAGCCGTGCACATGGTCGGCCCCGAAGACATCGACGCACATGCAGGCAACCAGGCTCGAGTCGATTCCGCCCGAAAGACCGATGACTGCATCGCCCATGCCAATGCCGTGCGCAAACGATGCCAAACCGTCCACGCAAACGCCGTATTTTTCTCCGATATGCACGAAAGCGCTCCTATTCCTCGGGTCGCGACAATTCGACGAAACACAGCGAATTGCCGTGGCTTTCGACGATTTCCATCATGTCGGCAAGTTTCACATGAAGCGTCGCGGTGTTGTCGTTGGGATGAACGCCCAGGCCGTCATAGCCCTTCAGCTCTTCGTCAAACACCACCTGAACCACGGCTTCCTCATCATTGAGCACACCGAAAGGCGATACCGCGCCGCCGCGCAATCCCAGATATTGCTGCAGGTCTTCTTCGGATGCGAAACGCAAAGGGCGCGTTTCGAGCCGTGTACG
The DNA here is from genome assembly GCA_030532315.1 of Slackia sp. Taxonomy (GTDB): domain Bacteria; phylum Actinomycetota; class Coriobacteriia; order Coriobacteriales; family Eggerthellaceae; genus Slackia. The sequence goes on along the minus strand of JAUNLI010000107.1, from coordinate 6,587 downwards.
CAACTCTTTGAGATTCGCGGGCTTGTCTTCCGGCATGACGACCAAATAAAAATTGCGCTTCTTGTCGTCGCGCAGAAAGAGGTTTTTCACCACCTCGTCGCCAAACGGCAACCCCAGCGCCTCCATGCCTTCCATAGTGAACACGGCTTCGTGTTCGACCATATCGAAAACGTATCCGCCGTCGCGCAGAAAGCCGACGACTTCCTCTTTGCCCATACGAGCCACGACAAGCCTCCTTTTCCCGATCGATGCCCGGGCCAAGCGCCCGGACACTTTGTGCGAACCCTAGCACGCGCATCTTGCGGGAAGATTCGCAATCAGGCGCAATGCGGCAGAAAACCCGCAAACGTCGCGAAAAACGACGCAAGCGCCCCTTCCACTCGAAAGAGGGGCGCTTGCAGACAAGACAAGAAACAGCGGCCAAACGAACTACATGCCGGCGGCGGCGATGGCATCGACCGCACGTTGCAAGCCCTCGGGAGGCAGAACCAACGCCATGCGCACATAGCCTTCGCCCGACGGGCCGAAGCTTGCGCCCGGCGTCGCGATGACGCCCGCGCGCTCCATCAGCTCTTCGCAGAAAGCGATCGAATCGGTGCGACCGCCCGGCAGCTTCGCCCACACGAACATCGTGCCGTGCGCGTTGGGACGGTCCCAGCCGATGCTCTCAAGGCCGTCGCACAAGGCATCGCGGCGCTCCTGGTATTTCAGACGCTGCTCTTCCACGTGGTCAAGCGGACCGGTCAGCGCCGCAATCGCCGCCTTTTGCACGGGCAAGAACATGCCGAAATCGATCTGGCTGCGCAGCTTGGTGAACGCTGCAACCACATCGGCGCGGCCTACGATAAAGCCGATGCGCGCACCCGTAACGTTGAACGATTTGGAAAGCGAGAAGAATTCGACGCCCACCTCAAGAGCGCCCGGATAATTGAAGAAGCTCTTGCCCGCAGGGCCGTCGTACACGATGTCGCTATAGGCGTTGTCGTGCACGATCAGCAGGTCGTGTTCGCGCGCGAAGGCGATGATTTCCTCATACACCTCGGGCGTGCCCACGCTTCCCACGGGGTTCGACGGCAGCGACACGATCATGTATTTGGCGCGATCGGCCACTTCGGGATCGATTCCCGCTACATAGGGCAGGAAGTCATGTTCGGCGTTGAGCGGATAGTACTCGAGTTTCGCGCCTGCCAGAAGCGCGCCCGCGCGAAACACCGGATAGCACGGGTCGGGCACGAGAACGGTATCGCCCGGATCGAGCATGGCCATGCCGAAATGACCCACGCCTTCCTGCGTTCCGTTGACCGACGCCACCATATCGGGCGTAATGCCTGCCACGCCGAAACGACGCTCGTAATAATCGCAGACCGCCTGTTTGAGCTCAGGCAAATCGGCCAGCGCGTACTTCCAATTCCGGGGATCTTGCGCAGCTTCGGTCAGCGCAGCCACCACGTTGTCGAACGGCACGAAATCGGGCGTTCCGATGGAAAGGTTGTAAATCGTGCGCCCCTCGGCCTCGAGTTTGAGACGACGCGCATTGAGCGTGGAAAAGATTTCATCCCCGAACGAATCGAGGCGTGAGGAAAACTGCATAGGACACCCCTGACTGACGAATGCCGCCAACATGGCGGCACGGTTGCGAAACGGCCGTCTCTGCCTTACTCCCCTAACGACCGCAATTGAATGATTGTACACCCATGGAAGCGCCGCGACGCAGCCCAAACCGCCATAAAGCACATTGACCCGTCGTTTGCGGCCGCGCGAATCGTTGGTATGCTTGGATGAACACGATCGACGCTTCGAAAGGAAGCCATGAGAGCTTACGACATCATCGCCCGCACGACAGGCGCCAAACCCGACCAGGAATCGCTTCGCTGGATCGACTCCGTTCATATGAGGCAATACCGAATTTTAAGCATTGCGGGATTGACGGGATGCTTCGTGTGCCTTCTTGGGCCGTTTTTCCAGCTTTCGCTCTTCGTTCAGATGCTGGGGCTTATCGCGGGCATCGTCTGCATCGTGTTGCGCACGCTGGGAAGGAAGCGCTTCGAAAACGTGGTGTCCTCAAGGCTCGACACGAAATGCGACCCTGTGCTGTATTGTCGCTGGACATTGGCGTTTCTTGCCGCCGGCCGCCCCGCCGGAGGACATGTGCGTGGCGTGTGGGACTACGCATACGGCCTCATGTGGCAAGGCCGATGGCACGATGCCATCAGGCTCGTGCGCACGCTCGAACCCGAGCTCGATAACCCCGCCGTGGCCTTCATTTACGACAGCTTCATGGCCGACTGCGCCTTCGCACTGCGCGATCCCGAAAAGCTTTCGGCCTATATCCAGGCAATGAAGAACATCTCGCATCGCGCCATCGCGCGCGAAGCGAGACTGCACGCTGCCGAAATGGAACCGCTGCGCGACCTTCTGCAGCATGAGCGCGACGGACATTTCGACGAAGCCCAACGCATCGTCGACGAAATTTTGGCAGACCCGGGCCTCCTGCCCATCGAGCGTATTTTGGCAAGCCTGCACAAAGCCGAATGCACAACCGATCAGACGCAAAAGCGCGCGCTGCTTGATTACGTGATGGAAAACGGCGGAAGCACCTGGTGCGTCGCACGGGCACGCATGTTGAAATCCCAGCTTGCAGAACGGGCGACGGCGTAAACGAAAGCGCAAGAAACCTGCGAGCAAACAGACGAAACGAAACGGGCTCGCCCCCTTCCTTGCTGGAATCCGGGAGCGGGCCTGTTTTGTGTCGATGGAACCGAAAAACGAACAGACCCGCCTTCTGCTTCCTTGAGGCAGCCCGAAGGCGGGCCTGTTTCACGTAATGCGCAGGCTGCGTGCGGTGGCAGCCGCGCCATGCATCAATTACGCCAGCAGGGCGATAACCGAATCGGTGTCTACGACGCGGCTATCGTAGCAGCGCGTGAAATACTCGAGCCCCTGCTCTTGCGTGCCGATCAAAAACGTGCCGCACGCATCGGCGGGCACCACCGTCTTGTATCCGCGGAAATATGCACCCGCGAGCGTCTGCAACACGCAGATGTTGGTGTCGCAGCCGAATGCGACCAGCGTGTCAACCCCCAGCTCGCGCAGCGTCAAATCGAGGTCGGTCTGGAAAAACCCGTCGTAGCGGCGCTTGGGAATGACGAAATCGCCCTCCTGCACCTCGAACGCATCGAGCGGACGGGCGGCGTCGCTTCCCGCTATGCCGTGATCGCCCCACAGCTCGATTTCCTTATCAAGCCCCGCGATGTGCGCGTCGTTGACGAACACCACAGGCACGCCCGCCGCACGAGCGGCCTTCACGATGCGCACGCCGTTATCCGCCATCTCCTCGAGGCCGGGCACCACCCCGCCGCTTCCGCCCAACACGTCGATCACGAGCACCGCCGTGCGCGACAAATCGATTTCGCTCGACTGCTGCCAGGGGGTAGATTGCGCCTCGGGAAGATAAGCCATGGTTCGTCCTTTCTTAAAACAAAATCGGTCGCATCATTGTAGCGCGGCATCACAGAGAGCCGATGTGCGAATCGGCGGCGTGACAAGACGAATCGCAGCGCACCGGGCACGCCCGACATGCATTCAGACCATGGCGTCAAACGCGTGCACCGACCGCACGATGAGCGCCCAAGCCGCCGCTCCGACACACGCGACGGCGCACAACGCGCGCTCCCGCCACACGTCACACGCCCCGCCGCCAACAGATTCGACCAGACACCCCACAGTCTGCATGCGAACGATCCGCATACGGCGCGGCGACATCGGATGCAACGGGCAACAGAGCCGCATCGTGCGTTATCATGCGGACGGAGCGCTCGTAAAACACACGCGACAAAGCACTCGGCACGAGTCGATACGCCTTCTCGGGTTTCTTAAAACGCCTGCTAAAAAGCATGTCAAAGCCTTTTAGCAGCACTGATCGGCATCTTTTCGTACGCTGCAAACCGTCGAAAGGAACTCCATGGACATCAGCAACCAAATCAAGAAACGACGCATCGATATGGGGCTTTCCCAGGAAGAACTAGCCGACCGCATCTACGTATCGCGCCAGACCATTTCGAACTGGGAAACGGACAAAACCTACCCCGACATCCAAAGCCTGCTGCTGCTCAGCGTCCTTTTCGACACGACGATCGACGTGCTCGTGAAAGGAGACTTGGAAATGATGGAGAAAACCGTGGCATCGGCCGACGCGAAGAAAATGCGCATCCTTGGAATCGGCATGTTCGTGCTGCTCGCCCTGATGATTCCGCTCGCTCTGGCAGGCGTCGCAGCATGGGGACCCCTTGGAATTTTGTTGGGATTGGCGCCGTGGGCCGCATCGATGATCGTGGCCGTGATGCTTGAACGCATGAAAGTTGAAAACGACGTACAGACGTTTCGTGAGATTTTGGCGTTCCAGAAAGGTGAGGCCGTCGATCGCGCGGCTCGAACGGATCGGACAAAAGCCCGCCAGGCAAAAATGAAGAAGGCCTACGGCAACAAACCGCTCTGGCAAGCGATCATTCGCAGCTTGGCGATCGGCCTTATCTGCGTCGCCCTCGGCGCGATCGCAGGCTACGCAAGCGCAATGCTGCTCGACATCACACTGCCGCTCTAAGTCGCGGATCCGACGAAACGAATTTCCTCGCCGCCACCGACGTGGCGGCGAGGATGCTAAGGGAAATCGCCGATGCCGTCAGCATCCACGCCCCAGCACAATTGCACCGCAACACGGCGTCTCGTTCAATTTCTATTGAATTCTGCAAGAAAAATGCAGTAGGCGGTCTTTAAAACGAACCCAGAGCGGTAAAACAGGGGTCTTCCACTGGTTGAATTTACACGACCTGGGCTTTTGCAAGCAGCACCGAACCAATCGACCCGAAAAAAGACCGCCTACTGCATTTTTTACAACAACTCACGATTTTCGAACATCGCAAAAAGGAGCCGGCGTGCCGGCTCCTTTTGATCCTTTGACTCGCCATGCGTTATGCGCGAAATGCCTCGATCTTCGCACGCAGCCAATCGGCCCACTCATCCACACCCGCACCCTTCGTGGCGGAAATAGGGAAAATCGGGGCCGCAGGATTAAGCTGCGTCACCGCATCGCGAAACGCCTGTTCGTTGAAGTTGAACACCTCCATGGTGTCCACTTTGTTCAGGATGATGGCCTCGGATGCCTGGAAAACGCCCGGGTATTTCAGCGGCTTATCGTCGCCTTCGGGCACCGACAGAATCATGACCTTGGCACCCTCGCCCAGATCGAAATCGGTCGGACATACCAGGTTGCCTACGTTTTCAACGATGATAAGATCGAGATTATCAAGGTCGAGCGCATCGACGGCACGACGAATCATGTCGCTTTCCAGATGGCATGCGCCGCCCGTGTTAATCTGCACCGCCGCGATGCCCTGCGCACTGATACGTTCAGCGTCCACGTTGCTGGCGATATCGCCCTCGATGACGGCGATGTTGTATTCGTCGCGCAAGGCTTCGATGGTCGCAAGGATCGTAGACGTCTTGCCCGAACCAGGGCTAGCTAGAAGGTCGAGAACAAACACGCCCTTTTCTTTGAACAAGGCGCGGTTATCGGCCGCAAGACGGTCGTTCTTGTCGAGAATGGGTTGCTTCATGTCTATTTTCATGACGTTCCTTTCGTCATCGCGAACAAGATTCAATCGCGCAGCCACCGTGAGAACCGAGCACCGAGAACACGCGCGCTCCGGCGTTGAGAAAACGCATCCGAGCCCGCACATCTCAACAGCACCCAGCATCGAAAACTACATGCAGGTTTCGAAGCCTTAACGGGACCTACGCTAGGAAAGCGGCGCCTCGTCTCGAGCGACATCGGGGCTTTCGTCGGCGCAACCTTCGGCGTCTTCATCGTCAGGCAGGTCGACCTCGATGCTATCGATCCGCAACTCTTTGCCGGCAATCAGCTCACCGAATCCGCCACACGACGGACACGACACGTGAAAACGATCATGCTCGTAAACATTTCCACATTCCGTGCAACGACTGCGCGGTTCGACCATGGCTATTTCGAGCTGCGCTCCTTCGTAAAGCGGATCGCGGTCGGTTAATGCCTCGAATGCGAACTGCAGCGCATCCTCGATGGCCTCGGTCATGCGGCCCACCGAAAGCGACACCTTCAGCACCTTCAAGGCGCCGTTAGCCTGGGCGGCCTGCGTCACGCTGTCCACAACGCCCGTCATGATTCCCAGTTCGTGCATATGGTTCCTTTCGAATCAAGCCGGGCGGAAATGCCCAAGCGCAGCAAGACCGAAGCGAAGCCCCGCACGCATACAACGATGCTGCGGAAATGCCGCTATTCGGCGAAGCGCCCGAAGCGCAACACTGCCCCATCCTATCGCAGGAATGCCGGCGCAACGGTGCCGTTTCCTCATTCGGACCGAATCTCCCCGAAAGAGGGGCGCGCATGCTTTCGCGACCAAAGGAGCCGAGCCTCCACGAGCAATTCGCCTAGTGCGTCACCATGCATAAAAGAAGCCGCTCCGAAGAGCGGCTTCCTGCATTGAACTATCGAAAACCCTACGCGTACATGCCGTTGACCAGGCGCATGACCACCGCGGAGGCCTCGGCGCGGG
>JAUNLI010000106.1 GCA_030532315.1 Slackia sp. | reverse complement strand
TTTCGCGAAACGAGGCCCGGATCGTAGGAAATTTTCGTTTTTCAATCAGTTCGCTTTGGCAAACTCCGCTCGTCGTCATGAAAAGGCCAGGTCGGCTTTTTTCTCAAATGCCAGAAAGCCCGTTCTGCATGCGAAAACGGGCTTTTTGCCCCCCGGCTTGATTGCAAAACGAAATTTTCTTGCAAAAGTACGACGCGAATGTTTTTTCAAGGGGCCGCCGATGTCAGCTGATGCGTGTTTTCAAGTTACTCATTTACAACAGAAAGTAACTAACTTTAAGAAACCTGCTTGCTGTTTTACCTGTTCAGTGCGTTGTAGTGTATGCGGAAAAGCATAAAACCTCCATAGTTCATGAAAAAAAGTCTTGACTTCATTTTTCAACGTGATTAAATTAATCGTTTGCGTATTTACGATCCTATCGTCTATTTCCCTAACGGAAGGAAGACCTGTGGCCAAAGCAGAAAACAGCGCTCCCACCAGCCTTTATAGGGAACGTCGCAGCTTTGCGAAGATTCCCGACGTCATCGATGTGCCCAACTTGATTGCCATCCAGACGGATAGTTTCAAGTGGTTCATGGAGGCCGGAATCACCGAGGCGTTCAACGACGTGTGCCCTATCGAAAACGCAACGAAAGACATGTGCGTCGAGCTTGGCGCGCATAAATTCGGCGATCCGAAATACACTGTCGACGAATGCAAAGAGAAAGATGTTTCCTATCAGGCTCCTTTGTTCGCCCAGATTCGTTTCATCAACCGCGAAACCGGCGAAATCAAAGAGCAGGAAGTGTTCATGGGCGATTTCCCGCTCATGACCCCGCGTGGTACGTTCATCATCAACGGCACCGAGCGCGTCGTCGTCTCCCAGCTGGTCCGCTCTCCGGGCGTGTATTTCAGCTCCGAGCGCGACAAGACTTCCGATAAGACCATTTTCGGTGCGAAGGTCATTCCTTCCCGCGGCGCTTGGCTCGAGTTCGAAACCGACAAACGCGACATCCTTTCCGTGCGCATCGACCGCAAGCGTAAGCAGCCGGCCACGCTGCTTCTGCGCGCGCTCGGCATCGCAGAGACCCGCGAGGAAATCGTGGACGTGCTCGGCAGCTCTGAAATGGTGCTGCGTACGCTCGACCGCGATCCTGCCACCACCAAAGACGAGGCTCTGATCGAGCTTTACAAGCGCTTCCGTCCCGGCGAGCCGCCGACGATCGACTCTGCGCGCACCCTGCTCGACGGCCTGTTCTTCAATCCCCAGCGTTACGACCTGGCGAAGGTCGGTCGCTATAAGGCCAACAAGAAGCTGGGCTTTCCTTCCGATTTCGATTCTTCCACGCTCACCGAGGAAGACATCATCGCAACCATGCGCTATATCGTGGCGCTGCACGAGGGCGAAGAGGGCTTTGCCGTCGATGACATCGACCACTTCGGCAACCGTCGTATCCGTACGGTGGGCGAGCTGATTCAGAACCAGTTCCGCATCGGCCTGTCTCGTATGGAGCGCGTCGTGCGCGAACGCATGAGCATGCAGGAGCCCGACGAAATCACTCCTCAGTCGCTCGTGAACATCCGTCCTATCGTGGCGGCCATCAAGGAATTCTTCGGTTCTTCGCAGCTGTCGCAGTTCATGGACCAGGCCAACCCCGCCGCAGGCATCACGCACAAGCGCCGTCTGTCGGCCCTCGGTCCGGGCGGTCTGTCGCGTGAGCGCGCAGGCTTCGAGGTCCGCGACGTTCACAACTCCCACTACGGCCGCATGTGCCCGATCGAGACCCCTGAAGGCCCGAACATCGGTCTTATCGGCTCGTTGGCAACCTATGCCCGCGTGAACAGCTACGGGTTCATCGAGACCCCGTATCGCCGCGTCGTGGACGGCAAGGTTACCGACGAAGTTGACTACCTGACCGCGGACGAAGAGGAAAACTACGCAATCGCCCAGGCGAACGAGCTGTTCGACCAGGAGACCCGCGAGTTCGGTCGCACGGTCGACGGCGTGTTCGTGCCCGCTGAGAAGGTTTTGTGCCGCACGCGCGACGCCGCTGGCGTTTTCGGCGAGCCCGACGAGGTCGCTCCCGAGGCCGTGAACTACATGGACGTTTCCCCGCGTCAGATGACCTCTGTCGCAACGTCTCTCATTCCCTTCCTCGAGCACGACGACGCGAACCGCGCGCTCATGGGTTCGAACATGCAGCGTCAGGCTGTGCCTCTGCTGCGTCCCCATGCTCCGCTGGTCGGCACGGGCATCGAGCACCGCATCGCCGTCGACTCCGGCGAGGTTTTGGTCGCTCAGAATCCTGGTGTTGTCGACTACGTGGACGGCTCCACCATCATCATCCGCAACGACGAGGGCGAATTCGACGAGTATCTGGTTCCGAAGTTCCAGCGCTCCAACCAGTCCGGCTGCATCAACCATAAGCCCATCGTACGCAAGGGCGACGAGGTCCATGCGGGCGATGTCCTGGCGGACGGTCCTAGCTGCGACCACGCAGAGCTCGCATTGGGCCAGAACCTCATGGTTGCCTACATGACCTGGGAAGGCTTCAACTACGAGGACGCTATCATCGTGTCCGAGCGCGTGGTTGCCGAAGACCTGCTCACGTCCATCCATATTTCCGAATACGAAATCGACGCGCGCGATACCAAGCTCGGTCCTGAGGAAATCACTCGCGAGATCCCCAATATTTCCGAGGATATGATTTCCGACCTCGACGCCGACGGCATCATCCGCGTGGGCGCCGAAGTGTTCCCGGGCGACGTGCTTGTGGGCAAGGTCACCCCGAAGGGCGAGACCGAGCTCACCGCCGAGGAACGCCTGCTGCGTGCCATCTTCGGTGAGAAGGCTCGTGAGGTTCGCGACACCTCGTTGAAGGTTCCCCACGGCGCAGGCGGCCGCATCGTCGGCATTCATCGTTTCAGCCGCGACGCCGGCGACGAGCTGGCTCCGGGCGTCAACGAACTCGTGCGTGTTTACATCGCTCAGAAGCGTAAGGTCCAGCAGGGCGACAAGCTTTCCGGTCGTCACGGCAACAAGGGTGTTATCTCCCGTGTTCTGCCGGTCGAGGATATGCCGTATTTGGCAGACGGTACGCCGATCGACGTCATGCTGAACCCCCTGGGCGTTCCTTCCCGTATGAACGTCGGCCAGCTGCTCGAGTGCCATCTGGGCTGGGCTGCGAAATGGGGCTTCTCTGACGAGGCCGGCACGACCGAGGCCGTCGAGGGCCCGACTTTCGTCGCAACCCCCGTTTTCGACGGTGCGACCGAGCCGGAAATCGTCGACGTCATCCAGAAGGCCAACGCCAACCTGATCAACCTTAACCATGAGAAGTACGGCGACAAGGCGCGTGACGAATTCGTCCCGCAGCTGTCCGTCACCGGCAAGACCACGCTTTATGACGGCCGCACCGGTGAGCCGTTCCGCGAGCAGATCACGGTCGGTTTCCCGTACATCCTCAAGCTGGGTCACATGGTCGACGACAAGATCCATGCCCGTTCGACCGGCCCTTACAGCTTGATCACCCAGCAGCCTCTCGGCGGCAAGGCCCAGTTCGGCGGCCAGCGCTTCGGCGAGATGGAAGTTTGGGCGCTGTATGCGTACGGCGCTTCCAACGTGCTTCAGGAGATTCTGACCGTCAAGTCCGACGACACTGCCGGTCGCGTGAAGGCATACGAGGCGATCGTCAAGGGCGACAACATCGACGACGCCGAGGTGCCCGAGTCCTTCAAGGTTCTTATGAAGGAAATGAAGTCGCTCGGTTTGAACGTCGAGATGGTGGCGCAAGACCAGCACACCATCGACTTCGACGCCGCCGATGCCGAGACGCGTGGAAGCGTGAACCGCACGCGCACGCTGCTCGACGGCGAAGCCGAGGCGACCGATTCCGCCGAAGGCGATGCCCTGAAAGACATCGCCGCAGACCTGCGCTCCCTGATGGACGACGATCTGCTGGGCGGCTCCAACGCCGATGTTGAAAGCCTGATCGGCGCCGATAGCGCTACCGTTACCGAAACCGCCGAAGGAGAAGAGCGATAAATGAGCGAATTCGACGTTAACAATTTCGACGCCCTGCGTATTTCCCTCGCCAGCGCCGAGGATATCCGCGGCTGGTCTCACGGCGAGGTGAAAAAGGCCGAGACCATCAACTACCGCACGCTCAAGCCCGAAAAGGACGGCTTGTTCTGCGAGAAGATCTTCGGCCCCACCAAAGACTGGGAGTGCGCCTGCGGTAAATACAAGCGCGTGCGTTTCAAGGGCATCGTGTGCGAGCGCTGCGGCGTCGAAGTGACCCGCAGCAAGGTTCGCCGCGAGCGTATGGGCCACATCGAGCTGGCCGCGCCCGTGAGCCATATCTGGTACTTCAAGGGCTCTCCCTCGCGTCTGGGCTACCTGCTTGATATCGCTCCCAAAGAGCTCGAGAAGGTGCTGTATTTTGCATCCTCGATTGTGACCTGGGTCGATGAGGAAGCTCGCGAGGAAGACGTGGAAGAGCTTCGCGACGAGCTTGCCGCCGACCTCGAAGAACTCGATGCCGAGCGCGACCGCCTTATCGAGGCGACGCGCCGTCTTTCAACTGAATACGTGCCCGAAGACGACGAGTTCATCGATGAAATCGACGAAGACGAGCGCATGAGCCCCGAAGAGGTCGATGAGGAAATCGCCGACATCTATGAGGAATTCACCGAGCGCAAGGCCCTGCGCACCGAGGCGTTCGACACGTTCCTGAAGATCGTGCCGAAGCAGCTCGTGCCCGACGAGGCCCTGTATCGTGAGATGCGTCTGAACTACAGCGACTACTTCCAGGGCGGCATGGGCGCCGAAGCCGTGCGCGACCTGCTCGAGGCCATGGACTTGGAAAAGGTTGCCGACGAGCTCAAGGAGACCATCGAAACCGGCAAGGGTCAGAAGCGTGCCAAGGCCATCAAGCGCCTGAAGGTCGTCGATGCATTCCTGAAGTCCGACAACAGCCCGTGCGATATGATCCTGGACGTCATCCCAGTCATCCCGCCCGATCTGCGCCCCATGGTGCAGCTCGACGGCGGCCGCTTCGCCACGTCCGACCTCAACGATCTGTATCGTCGCGTCATCAACCGTAATAACCGCCTGAAGCGCCTGCTCGACCTCGGTGCTCCCGAGATCATCGTGAACAACGAGAAGCGCATGCTGCAGGAGGCCGTGGACTCCCTGTTCGACAACGGCCGTCGCGGCCGTCCCGTTACGGGCCCCGGCAACCGTCCGCTGAAGTCGCTCTCCGACATGCTCAAGGGCAAGCAGGGTCGCTTCCGTCAGAACCTGCTCGGCAAGCGCGTCGACTACTCCGGCCGTTCGGTTATCGTTGTCGGCCCGAACCTGAAGCTGCATCAGTGCGGCCTGCCGCAGCAGATGGCTCTGGAGCTGTTCAAGCCCTTCGTCATGAAGCGCCTGGTCGAGCTCGAGTACGCCGCCAACATCAAGGCGGCCAAGCGCGCCGTCGACCGTGGTGCCAGCTACGTGTGGGATGTCCTCGAAGAGGTCATCGTCGACCATCCCGTGCTGCTCAACCGCGCACCTACCCTGCATCGTTTGGGCATCCAGGCCTTCGAGCCGGTGCTGGTCGAGGGCAAGGCCATCAAGCTGCACCCGCTGGTCTGCACCGCGTTCAACGCAGACTTCGACGGCGACCAGATGGCAGTCCATGTGCCGCTGGGCAACGAGGCGCAGGCCGAGGCCCGCGTGCTGATGCTGTCTTCCAACAACATCAAGAGCCCTGCTCACGGCCGTCCGCTGACCATTCCTACGCAGGATATGATCATCGGTCTGTACTACCTGACCGCCGTGCGCGAAGGCTTCCCGGGCGAGGGCCGCGTGTTCGTCGACTTCGATGACGCGCTCAATGCCTATGATGCACGTGCCGATCTTGACCTTCAGGCTAAGATTTTCGTGCGCCTGACCCGCGATACGAAGGTGGCTACTGCCTATGACGTCTTCGAGGAGCACAAGGCGGGCGAGCGCATCGAGACCAGCGTTGGTCGCATCACGTTCAATGCCGTGCTGCCCGAAGACCATCCGTTCATCAACTATGAGATGAACAAGAAGGAAATCGGTCGCTTGATCGAAGACTGCTGCAACCGCTACAGCCTTTCCGAGATGCCCGCCATCCTGGACGGTCTGAAGGACGCAGGCTTCCATTACGCCACGCGCGCAGGCATTACCGTGTCCGTCTTCGACGCCACGGTGCCCCCGAACAAGGGCGAGTTGCTTGCTGCCGCCGATGCAAAGGTCGCTGCAATCGACGAAGACTACGAGATGGGCCTCATGAGCCCCGAAGAGCGTCACAAGCAGGTTATCGACATCTGGAACGAGACGGCCGATAAGGTCGGCGACGCCATGGCCGATAACTTCGACAAGTTCAACCCCATCTACATGATGGCGTTCTCCGGCGCTCGAGGTAACATCAAGCAGATTCGCCAGCTCGCCGGTATGCGAGGCCTCATGGGCAACACGAAGGGTGGCACGATCGACCGCCCGGTTAAGTCGAACTTCCGCGAGGGCCTGTCGGTTCTGGAGTACTTCATCTCCACGCACGGCACTCGTAAGGGTATGACCGACACGGCGCTTCGTACGGCCGACTCGGGTTACCTGACCCGTCGTCTGGTCGACGTCGCGCAGGACGTTATCGTTCGTGAAATCGACTGCGGCACCACCGAGGGCGTTCCTTACCCGTTGCACAACGAGAAGGGCGAACTCGACGAGAACCTGATCGGCCGCTGCCTGGTTGCCGATACGGGCGATTTCAAAGAGGGCGATTACCTGTCCTCGATGGAAGACCTCAGGGCTCTCGAGGCTGCGGGCATCGACGAGGTTGTCATCCGCACGGTCATGACTTGCCACGCCGAGCACGGCGTCTGCCAGAAGTGCTACGGTTGGGACTTGGCCACCGGCCGCCCGGTCAATATCGGCACGGCCGTCGGCGTCATCGCCGCCCAGTCGATCGGCGAGCCCGGCACGCAGCTGACGATGCGTACGTTCCACGCCGGCGGCGTCGCGGGCGACGACATTACGCACGGTCTGCCTCGTGTTACCGAGCTTTTCGAGGCGCGCAAGCCCAAGGGCCTTGCCGTTCTCGCTGAAATCGGCGGCACGCTGCAGGTGTCCTCGGACAAGACCACGAAGACCCTCACGGTCCATGACCAGGAAGGCAACTTCCGCGAGTACGTGGTTTCCGCGCGCGCCCAGCTTCTGCCCGGCATCTACGACGGTTGCCAGGTCAAGCCCGGCCAGCAGCTCACCAAGGGTTCCGTGAACCCGCATGACCTGCTGCGCCTGACCGACCCCAACACCACGCTGCGCTATATCGTGGCCGAGGTCCAGGACGTGTACGTGTCCCAGGGCGTCGACATTAACGACAAGCACATCGAGGTCATCGCGCGTCAGATGCTGCGCAAGGAAGTGGTCATGGATGCCGGCGATTCCGAGCTTTTGCCCGGACGTCAGGTCAACCGCCACGAGTTCGAGCGCATCGCCAACGAGCTTATCGCCGAGGGCAAGCAGCCGCCGGTGGGCCAGCCTTTGCTGCTGGGCATCACCAAGGCGTCTCTCGCCACCGATTCGTTCCTGTCGGCCGCTTCGTTCCAGGAAACCACCAAGGTTCTTACGGACGCTGCGATCGAGGGCAAGACCGACGTTTTGTCCGGCCTGAAGGAGAACGTCATCATCGGTAAGCCGATTCCTGCGGGTACGGGCCTTTCCCGTTACCATCAGGTGGGCCTGACCTACAAGGGTCAGTCCGTCGGCGGCGAAATCGAGGACCAGCTGCCCGATT